>OMOG01000779.1 GCA_900290305.1 Candidatus Sulfopaludibacter sp. SbA4 | reverse complement strand
ACCGTCCCGCCAATGCAGCGCCTCCCGATCCGGGAGCCCTTCAATTCACGGTGGCCGGCGCCACCAACGATGTGGCGCGCATCTTCTACCTGACCAACACGCCGACCCCGCAAGCCGTGCAGGAAGCGATCAACGCGATTCGCGCGGTCACCGAGATCCAGCGCGTCGTGGCCTACAACGCATCGAAAGCCATAGCCATGCGCGGGACGGTCGAACAGATGGCGGCGATTCAGTGGTTGATTCCCCTGGTGGACAGGCCGGCCGGGCAGCCCTCCAGCACGCATGAATTCGCGATGGCGGGCATCGCCCCAAGACTGGGTACGACGTCTAACATCATGCGGGTGTTTTATCTGCAGCACACCGAGACACCGCAAGCCATGCAGGAAATTGTTAACCTGATTCGCTCCCTCGGGGAAGTCCAACGCGTCGTCGCGTTCAATGGCCCGAAGGCGCTGATATTGCGCGGCTCGGCCGACCAGAGCGCGTTGGTCGACTGGCTGGTTCAACAACTGGACAAGCCGCCGGCCGCGGCCGGCCCAAATACCACCGTGGTGGCGTACCAGATGGCGCCCAATCCCAATCCTTACGAGCCACCGGCCGTGCGGATTTTTTATCCTTCCCATATCGATTCGCCGCAAGCCTTGCAGGATGTCACGAACATGGTTCGCGCGGCAACCAAGATTCAGCGGGCGGTCTCATACACGCAGACCAACGCTCTCGCGTTGCGCGGAACCGGCGACCAGGTCGCTCTCGCCGCACAGATCCTCCAGGAACGCGACAAACCATAGGCCCGGCGCGCCGCGATATGATGGGCGGGCATGAAGAGATTTTTTTGTGCTGCGTCTGCGGTGGCCGCGGCGCTGCTCGCCTGTGCAAGTCTGCTGGGCGCCGACACCCGGTTCGAGATTTCCTTTGCCTCCGGGTCGCACGACGGCCCGATGACCGGCCGCGTCTTCGTGGCCGTGGCCAAGAGCGAGACGCCGCCGCCCATACAGCAGATCGGCTCGTACACCGGGAGGACGCCGTTCTTCGGCGTGGATGTCGAGCAACTGGCCGCGGGGCGCGCGGCGGTTGTGGACGGCGGGGTGCTCGGATATCCGGCGAGCAACCTCAAGGACATCCCCGCCGGCGACTACTACGTGCAGGCCCTGGCGAATGTCTATACGCAGTTTCACCGGTCCGACGGCCACACGATGTGGGCTCACATGGACCAATGGGAGGGCCAGCATTTCAACCGCTCGCCGGGCAACCTGTACAGCGAAGTGCAGCGCGTACACCTGGACCCGGCGGCGGGCTACACGGTGAAGCTGGAGCTGACGAAAGCGATTCCGCCGGTGCAGGTTCCCGCCGATACAGCTTGGGTGAAGCGGGTCAAGATCCAGAGCCAGCTTCTGACGAAGTTCTGGGGACATCCCATGTTCATCGGCGCCACCGTACTGCTGCCGAAGGGATACAACGAGCATCCGGCGGAGCGCTACCCAGCGATTTACATCCAAGGCCATTTCGGCCTGAACGCGCCTTTCGGATTCACCGATGGATCGGGCGGACGCGGGGGCGGCGGCCGGGGCAACTCCGCGGAGTTTTCGCAGGCGTGGATGTCGGACGATTTTCCGCGCATGTTCGCGGTGACGTTCCAGCATCCCACGCCTTACTTCGACGACTCGTACGCGGTGAACTCGGCCAACGACGGCCCTTATGGCGATGCGCTGTTGCAGGAGCTGGTCCCTTACCTGGAGGAGCACTTCCGCATGATCCGCGCTCCGTATGCGCGCGTGCTCACGGGCGGTTCCACGGGCGGATGGGAGTCACTGGCGCTGGAGGTGCTGCATCCGGACTTCTTCGGCGGCACGTGGACCATGTATCCCGACCCGATCGACTTCCGAAGGTACCAGTTAGTCGACATCTACTCGGATGACAATGCGTTTGTGGCGCCGGGATACGAGTACATGGTTCCGGAGCGCCCCATGATGCGCACGCCCGAGGGGCAAGTGACTCAGACTATGCGGCAGATGAGTCAGTTGGAGGATGTGATGGGCAGCCACGGCCGCTCGGCGCAGCAGTTCGAGGCCTGGGAGGCGGTGTACGGGCCGGTGGGAGAGGACGGGTATCCGCAGCCGCTGTTCGACAAGCGGACGGGCAAGATCGACCGGTCGGTGGCCAATTACATGCGCGACCACGGATACGACCTTGCGGCTTACATGAAAGCTAACTGGGCGAAGCTCGGGCCGCAGTGGAAGGGGAAGCTGCACCTGTATGTCGGCGACATGGATAATTACTATCTGAATCTCGCGGTGTATCTGCTGGAGGACTATTTGAAGACCACGGATTCCGACGCGACCTTCGAATACGGGCGGCCGAAGAAGGGGCACGGGTGGCAGCCGATGACTAACGTGGAGCTGGTAAAGATGATGGACGCGCAGATTCGGAGGAACACCCCCAAACAATAATAAGGCCTGAAATTATTGCTATAATCAGCCTCAAATGGAGACGCTGAAGCTTGTACGGAGACTGGCGCGGGCGCTCCCCTCTCTGCACTTTGCAGCCGCCTGCCTTGCTGTGACACAAAGTGGCGCCCCTCCCGGGAGCTGCGTGGTGACGCAGATCGCGACGAATGCCACCGCGAACGCCATCAACAACTTCGGCCAGGTGGTCGGCATCAGCGGCGGATCGGCCTTCTTGTGGACCCCGGTCAGCGCGAATGGAACCGCGGGGAGCCTGAGCGATTTCGGCGGATGGCCGGTGGTTAGCGCGTGTTTTTCCGGAGTGTCGATCAAGGCGGCACCATCTTGGGGTATTGGTGGCCATACGCTTACTTGTGGACACCAGACTCGCCGAATGGCGCCTCCGGAACTCAAACGCAGATCCCCTTGCCCGTGGGTTTTCAGTCCATGCGGCCATACGCGATGAACGCAAAAGGAGACGTGGTCGGGACCCTGGCGCTGCCCAACGGAGCCTTCACGCCGTTCCTCTATACCGGTGGAGTGGTGTATGACCTGAGCAAGCTGAGCACTCAGTTGACGGGCGGCACTCCCACCGGAATCAACGATCAAGGCCAGATCGTGATGAATATAACTTCATTTATGGCATCGGGACCGTGCGACATCATGTTCCCCTGCATTGTTTATCTGTTGAAACCCACTTCAGCGCCCCCACCGTCCCACCCCCCCACCATTGGCGGAGTCAGTCCGGCTTCCGGAAGCGGCTCCAGCCAGACCATGGTCTTTACCTTCAACGACCCTGACGGCTGGCAGGATCTGGATGTGGTCAACATTAGATAAAGCGACAACAGCTATAATACTAACGTGCCCTCCGTTCTGATGGCCTCGCGCCGCATCCCGGAAGTGAAGAGGGCCGTGGGCTATGCTTTGGGATGGAACGAACTCATCGATGCCGAGTCCTGACATGCCCGTAATTCGAGAGCTTCGGGTGCGCGCGGTGCGCGTCCCCATGCCCGAGCCGCATCGCACAGCCAGCGGCGTAGTAGCCGAATCGCCCCTGGTGCTGATCGATGCCATCACCGATGGAGGAATCGCGGGCCACGGCATCGTCTTCACCTACACGGCAGCGGCCCTGCGTCCGGTGGCGGACCTGGTGGTCAACTTCGAGCCGTTGGTGAAGGGCGAGCCGCTCGCGCCGCGTGAGATCGCGGACAAACTCGCCGCGCGCTTCCGGCTGCTGGGAACGCAGGGGTTGGTGGGGATGGCGCTGGCGGGTATCGATATGGCGCTGTGGGACGCCCTGGCTCGCCTGCACGGAGTCTCGCTGGTCCGCCTGCTGGGCGCTGTCGAGAAACCGATGCCGGCTTACGGCGCCGTGGGCCATGAGGGGGCCATGGGCTCTGCCCGCGGCGCGGAGGCGTGGGCCAGGCGGGGCTTTCGTGGAGTGAAGGTTAAGATCGGGTATTCGGACGTCAAGCAGGATATCGAAGCGGTGCGCGCCATCCGCAGCGCCGTGGGCGGCGAAGTCGCGATCATGGTGGACTACAACCAGTGCCTGACCCCGGCCGACGCCATCGAGCGCCTGCGATCCATGGAAGACCTCGGACTCACCTGGGTCGAAGAGCCCACCCTGGCGCACGATTTCGAGGGTCACGCGCGGATCGCCCGCGAAATCGCGACTCCCATCCAGTGCGGCGAAAACTGGTGCGGCATCCTGGACCTGCGCCATGCCGTCGCAGCCGATGCCTCGGATTTCGTCATGCCCGAAGTGATGAAGATGGGCGGCGTCACCGGCTGGCTCCGCGCGGCGGCCATCGCGGAGGCCCACGGAATCCGCGTCTCGAGCCATCTTTGGCCCGAGGTCAGCGCGCATCTCCTCAGCGCCACTCCCATGGCGCACTGGCTGGAGTATGCGGATTGGTGGAACCCGATCGTGGCGGAGCCGCTGCGCGTGGAGCGCGGCCTCGCGATGCCGTCGGAATCCGCGGGCAGCGGCGTCGAGTGGAACGAGGCAGCGATCGGCAACTGCCTGGCGTGAAAATGGCCACCGGCTCTGCTAAGACGCGGCTGACGTTCCGCTTGCGCGAGCCAGCGCGCGTTGGCGCGTGATCCGAACTAGGGTGAAAGTGTGCGAGCTATGCCCTTGGCCGCGGGCATTCCTAGCGCACCACGAGTTCGCACTGCGGACGCAGCCCGGATCGGTTGCGATACTGCTGGACCCGGACGTGGCTCGCGTGTTCAAGAGTGCGGAATCGGTGAACACCCTTCTGCGCGCGTTAATGGCGACGATGCCAAACCGGCGAGCGTCGCGCGGTTAGGGGCTTCGAGAGCAGCTATTCTCCGCGGCAAAAGGTGCCCGGCCGTACCTTCCCTTCCTGGCACCGGTCCCTGAATTGCTCCGAGTCACTCTAAGGAGATCAGGGTATGCAAGGCTTTCATCGCACGCTGTTGTTGACTGGCATGGCAGCTTCTATAGTCATGGCGGCCGCCGCGCAGACCGACCCGGTGGTTTATAGTCATGGCGGCCGCCGCGCAGACCGACCCGGTGGTTCAGACCGTGCTTTTGCCGGCAGGCACGCGTATCCCGATCCGCCTGGGCCAGTCGCTCGATACCCACCGCGACCGGCCGGGCACGCATTTCATCGGGCACGTAGCCGCATCCATCGTCGAAAACGGCGCAGTGGTTGTGCCGCGCGGCGCCGTCTGCCACGGGCACCTGGAGGAATCCAGACCCTCGGGACGGCTCAAGGGCCGGGC
>OMOG01000570.1 GCA_900290305.1 Candidatus Sulfopaludibacter sp. SbA4 | reverse complement strand
TAGATGTTGCTGAGGCGGGTGAGCGACATCGCCTCGCCTCTTTTGTCGGAGGCTGCGCGGCTGAGATCGACGGCCTGTTCGGCGAGTTTGGCGGCTTCGGAGAAGTGCTGCTGGTCGCTCTCGGCCCTGGACTCATCGATCAATCGCTGGACATCAGGGCTCTGGGGCGGAGTCTGGGCATGTGCGGCAAGACAAATGAGCAGGAGGGCCGGCGCGGCGCGCATGCATAGCATTCTACCTGCGAACGACGGCCAAGCGGTACTCGGCGAGGATGGGAGCCGATGGCTGGTCCAGGGAGAGGCGGACCCTGTAGGAGCCATCCGCCAATTGGGCTACGGGAAGGCTGGCGGCCAGCGCTCCGTTCTGGTTGCGCTCCAGGCCGTGGATGGCGTTCGCCACGCGGCCGTCAGGGGCGGAGATGGCGAGGCCGAATTTGACGCCCGGCGGCTGCGGCGGAATATCGATCCACAGCAGCACGCTACGCGTCTGCGAGTCCACTAGCACGCTGTTGGGCTGATCGGGGCCGCGGCTGGCCTCCAAAATCGCCACTGGGACGTTGGCTTGCGGGGCGGAATCCAGGGCGGACCGCTGGTCCAGTTCAGCGATGCGGTCGCGGCCGGCTTTGGCCTGTTCGAGCGCCTGTCGCAGACGGGCCTCGCGCTCCGGCAAGCGCACGAATGTGAGAAACGCCAGGCCGGCGGCTAAAACCAGGGATAGCGCGGTGACGAGCGCGAAGGCGGGCATGAGCCAGGGAAACCGGGCAGGCGGCGGATCGAGAAGCCCCCGGCGGCCCGCGTGGGTCATGGCGGCGACGAACCGCTCCATGGCGTGGACATCCGCAAAGCACCGGTCACACTCGAAGTAGTGCTCTTCGAATGCGGCAGCATCGGAGGCCGGCAGACGGCGCCGCACGTACGCCTCGATCGTGCCGCGATTTTCGATATCCGCGTGTGTCAAACCTGGAGTGATGGCGCACCTCTTTTTGTATCGGCGATTTTTTTCAGGCGTTCGTACATTTCGCGGAAGCTCTTCAGGCTTCGATGCTTGATCAGGCGGACCCGGTCCTCGGCGATGCCGATACGGCGCGCGATTTCCTCCTTGGGCAGATCTTCGTAATAGTGGAGGCGCAGGAACTCCCGCTCCCGTGGCTTGAGGCGGCGGAGCGTGGCCGCAATGGCCTGGCGAGCTTCTTCATCCAGCATGGGATCCTCGATCGGCGCGGGAAGGTCGGGCATTTCCGATTCGTGGGGGGCGCGATGAGGGGAGCGGAACGTCTCCATGATGACGTTGCGCGCGATGCCGAGAATGAAGGAGGCCAGCGCGTCGGGCGCCCGCAGTTGCTGGTTCTGGATGGCCCTGAAGACGCGCAGGAAGGTCTCGGAGCGGACGTCTTGCGCATCGGCATGCGAGCGCAGTTCGCGGAGCGCCAGGTAGTAGACGCGGCCGGAGTATTTTTCGAAGAGGCCGGTACCAGCCGAGTCCACGCCGTTCAGCAGGCCCTGAACCAGATCGGCATCGGAGGCTGGACCTTGGTCGCTCATCTTCCCCTGGGAATTATCAGGTTATACCATGGGAGCCTTGGCCATGCCGAGAAACTGTGTCCTTGACGCGGAGGCGCGGGGCACGCGGAGGAAGACGCGGAGAAAACCAAGAGAAAGTCAAAACCTGAGATAGCGGAGGAGGCGGAGAGCGCTGAGAAAGACCGTTCTCCGCGCCGCGGAAAGATCCTGCCAATCTCGGCAAGAATTCAACTCTGTAGGCACTCACGTGATACAGTGATCCGCGTCGGTTGTCTTATGTGGCATAGCCTGCGTTACGCCATCCGTCTCATGCGCAAGAGTCCGGGGTTCACCGTGGTCGCGGTGCTCACGCTGGCGCTGGGGATCGGCGCGAATACCGCCATCTTCAGCGTGGTGAATGCTCTGCTGCTGCGGCCCCTGCCGCTTCACGCGCCGGAGCGGCTGCTCTCGATCACCGGGTCGAAACCGCAGCAGGGGGGCGCCGTGTTTCCATTCTCCCTGATTGCCTACGAGACCATTCGCGACCGCAACCGATCTTTCTCGGGCGTTACCGCATTCTGCGGGGAGGGGCTCACCCTGACCGGCGCCGGCGAACCGGAACAACTCACCGCGGCGCGCGTGTCGCCCGAGTTCTTCGACGTGCTCGAGACGCAGCCCGTGCTGGGCCGCGCGTTCCTGCCGGCCGAAGGCGAGCCCGGCGGCAAGCCGGTGGTGCTCATCAGCCATCGCCTGTGGCAACGGCGATTTGCCTCCGACCCCGCCATCCTCGGCAAGCCCATCAACCTGGGCCAGGAGGTGTACACGATCATGGGGGTTGCGCCGCCGGAGTTTCCGTTTCCCTACGATGGCACGGACCTCTGGCTCACGAAGCTGGCCGGCTATACGGGGCTGCAGAAGGAGCAGATCCGCAACGGCGCGGGCTATCTCACCGCGATTGCGCGCATGAAGCCCGGCGTCAACGCGGCGCAGGCCGCCGCCGAAGTCAAGGTGTTGGGCCGCCAGTATCGCCAGGAGCATCCCGGCAATCCCGATGCGGACCCGTTCAGCAACATGGAGTCGGCGCCGCTCCAGGAAAGCCTGGTCACCGGAATCAAGCCCACCCTGTTGATCCTCAGCGGCGCGGTGGGGTTCGTGCTGCTGATCGCCTGCGCCAACGTGGCCTGCCTGATGCTGGCGCGCGCCACGGGCCGCGCCAAGGAGATCGCGCTGCGCGCCGCTCTGGGCGCGAGACGCGGCGACCTCATTCGCCAATTGCTTTCGGAGAGCCTGCTGCTGGCGGGTGCCGGCGCGTCGCTCGGAGTGTTGTGCGCCCGCTGGGCGGTCTCGCTGCTGGCGAATTCGACGGATGCGAACCTGCCGGGCTTTCAGCCGATCCGCGTGGATCTCCCGGTGCTCGCGTTCACGCTGGCGGTTTCCCTATTGACCGGGGTGGCCTTCGGACTGATGCCCGCGCTCGAGGTTTCGCGGCCCGACCTGAATGCCGTTCTGAGGGACGGCGGTTGGGGCACCACCGGAGGCGCGCGGCGCCAGCTCACGCGCAGTCTCCTGGTGGCCGGGCAGATGGCGCTCTCGATCGTCCTGCTGATCGGCGCCGGCCTGCTGATCGAGAGCTTCCGCCAACTCCAGGCCATCCACCTGGGATTCGATCCGCACCACGGCCTGACGATGGGGGTTTCGCTGCCGCCGGCCCGGTATCCGGATGACGCACGCCGCGCGCAATTCATCCGCCAGGTGCTGGACCGGCTGGCGGGCGTGCCCGGCGTAAGCTCCGCCGCAGCCTCGGTGGGGCTGCCTCTGGCCATCGGCGTCGTGGCGCCGTATCTGGCGGAAGGAGAGCCGGTGGTGCCCATCAGCCGGCGCCCCTTGGCCGTCTGGAGCGCGATCACGCCGGATTATTTCCAGACGCTGGGAATTCCGCTGATCCGCGGGCGGGCATTTTCCTGGGCCGACGACGAGAAGGCGCCCGGGCGCGTCATCGTCAGCGAGTCCCTGGCGCGGCGCTACTGGCCGAATGAGGACCCCGTCGGCAAGCACATCAAGTACGCGCGCCGCGAGGTGCTGGCCGAAATTGTAGGGGTCGCCGGCGATGTGAAGGGCCAGAGCCTGGAAGCCGATGCGGGCCCCGTGTTCTACACCCCGTATCCTCAATTCGCATGGCCCAACGTGTCGATCACGATCCGCGTGGCGGGCCTTGGCAGCGATGCCGGACGCTTCTCCAATCCCGCGAGAGCGCAGGTGCTGGCGGTGGATCGCGACCTGCCGGTGGTGAACATCCGTACGCTCGAGGATCTCGAAGGCCGGGCGCTCGCGCAGCGCCGCCAGACGATGTACGTGATCGCGGGGTTCGCCGGTGTGGCGCTGCTGCTGGCGGTGATCGGCCTGTACGGTGTGATGGCCTATGCGGTGGCGCAGCGCACCACGGAGATCGGCATCCGGCAGGCGATCGGCGCACAGCGCGGCGACATTCTGCGGATGGTGCTGGGACAGGGGCTGCGGCTGAGCCTGGTGGGGGTCGGGGCGGGAACCCTCGCGGCCATCGGGCTCACGCGGCTGATCGCGAACATGCTGTACCACGTCAGCGCCACGGATCCGCTGACGTTCGCGGGAATCGCGATGCTGTTTCTGGCGGTCGCGCTGGCGGCCAGTTGTGTTCCGGCCTGGCGGGCCACCAGGGTGGACCCGTTGGAGGCGTTGCGCTATCGTTGAGGGTCCGGCGGAACTTATTCCCGCCGAGTGCGTAATCCAGCCCGGAGGGGTTTATGAAGAATTTATTCGTGTGTCTGTTGCTGGCGATCGCGCTGTGGGCCGATGTCGATCTTACGGGGAAATGGTCCGGGACCTTTGAGCCCGGCGATGGGCAGAGCGGCACCGCTCTGCTGATGCTGACGCAAACGGGAACGGAGATCACCGGCAGTGTGGGGCCGGACGAAGATCAGCGCTTTTCGATTCAAAAGGGCAAGATCGAAGGAGATAAGGTCACGCTCGAAGTCGAAAACGAGGGCCACAAGATGCATTTCGCGCTGGTGCTGGCAGGCGATCACCTGAAGGGCGAGGCGCACATGGAGGCGGAGGGGCAAACGCGCACGGCGAAGATCGATGTGACCCGTTCGAAGTAGCTCTACGAAATAGCTACGCCGCCGCGCGCACGTCGCGAATCACGGACGTGGTGATCGGCAGGTAGGTGGGGTGGCCGAATTCCAGGCGCATGCCGCGCCCGATAAATCCGGTCTTGATCATCGATCCGCCCCACGTGGAGCCGTGAATCGTGACCAGCACCGGCTCGGGACAGAATACCGGGTGCCCGGAAATGAGGGCTTGGCCGAGACCCTGGTAACGGATGGTGTACGCGCGATTCTCGGTTTCCACTTCGAGAACCGTCCCCGGCAGTATGTCGCGCAGGTGGACGCCACCTTCGATCTCCGACTGGACGATGTTGTGGTTGACCGCATCGCTGAGATGGGGGCTCGGCTCGAACAACTGCGGAACCTCTATCGTGGTGGTCGTTGTCATTGGTTCTACTACTACTAGGTTACGCGATTATATACCAGAAATGCGATCCCCACAAATGGGGTACTCCCCCGTATCCAATTTGGGTAAACCGTAAGTATAATCCCTTGCGAACGGGTTCGCCAACCGCCATACTGCGAGAAATGACACCAACACGCAGGGAACTGCTGGCCGCCATGCCGGCTTCCGCCGCGGCGCTGGCGCAGACGGCCGACGCCGGAAGGCGCCCGAACATCATCATCGTCATCTCCGACCAGTTCCGGTGGGACTGCGTGGGCGCCATGGGGCTCAACCCCATGAACCTGACGCCCAACCTCGACCGCATGGCCGGCCGCGGCGTCCTGTTCCAATCGGCGATCTGCAACCAGCCGGTATGCGCTCCCGCGCGGGGCTCGATGTTCACGGGGCAATATCCGACCCGCCACGGAGTGTGGAAGAACGGCCTGGGCCTCGCGGAGAACGCCACGACGTTGGCCACCATTCTGCGGCAGCAGGGCTACTCGGCGAATTACATCGGCAAGTGGCACCTGGCGCCCGGTGGAGGCGCGGCCGCCGCCGGTCCCGTGGCGGCGGCCGATCGCGGAGGATTCCTGGATCTCTGGGAGGCGGCCAATGCGCTGGAGCTCACCTCCCACGCCTATGAGGGTGACCTCTTCGACAACGACGGCAAGCCCATCCACTTCTCCGGCCAGTATCGCACCGACTTCATGACCGGGCGTGCGCAGCGTTTTCTGCGATCGGCCCGGCAGCCCTTCCTGCTGACGCTCTCCTACCTGGAGGTGCATCACCAGAACGACACGGACACCTTCGACCCGCCGAAGGAGTACGCCAAGCGGTTTGTGAATTCGTTCGTTCCGCAAGATCTGCGGCCGCTTCCCGGGTCGTGGCCCAGCCAGTTGCCGGACTACTACGGCTGCGTGGCGAAGATGGACGACACTATCGGAACCATCCGGCGCACGCTGGCGGAAACGGGACTCGAGCAGAACACCATCCTGGCATTCCTGAGCGACCACGCCTGCCACTTCAAGACGCGCAACTCGGAATACAAGCGGAGCCCGCACGAAAGCTCGATTCACATTCCGCTGATTATCGAAGGGCCGGGGTTCAACCGCGGATTGCGCATCCCGGAGCTGGTAAGCCAGGTGGACCTGACGCCGACGCTCCTGACGGCGGTGGGGCTTCCCGTGCCGGCCTCGATGCAGGGGCGCAGCTTTCTGCCGCTACTCGACCGGCGGACCGAGGGCTGGCGCGACGAGGTGTTCTTCGAGATGTCGGAATTCGTGACGGGGCGGGGTCTTCGGACGCCGCAGTACACATACGCCGTGATGGCGCCCAAACAGCCGGGGTGGCGGGCGGTCCCGGCGGCCGACCGCTACGCGGAGTACATGCTCTACGACCTGGCCGCCGATCCGTATCAGCAGGTCAACCTGGCGGGGCGGGTACCGTATCAGAGGGTCGCGGAAGAACTGCGGGCACGGCTGATCGCGCGGAACCAGGAGGCGACGGGGGCTGCGGCGCAGGTCGACCCGTGCTGGTTTCCGTACTCGTAGGTGTGGGCCTTGTGGGCGGACCCCCTCGCTCCGTGCAACGGAGTGGTCCGCGGGCCGGCGCCCTCGTCGGCCCTCACGGCCCCGATACTATTGGGCGAGCAGCGTCCGCAGCGGACGCGCGGACCAGGGGNNTACGCGGCATGGGGCGATTCCGCGCATCGGCATCGAGCTTACTTCGCCCGAATCGCCACCGAGGCGATGTGGGTCTCCCACTCCAGTTGGATCTTGCCCATGCTGCCGCTGGCGGTAATCGTATACTTCAGCTTCTCGACGGGCGACGCGGGCTTCTCCATCTTCATATCCACGCGGCCCAGGTCCATGCTGCCATCGTACGAATCGCCGTTCTGCCCCGTCTGTTTGTTGACCACGAGCTTCCAGTTGTCGGGGTCCTTCACCACTACGTAGAGTGAATACGTGCCCGCCGGCACATTGAGGCCGCCGATATCCAGATTGGCCCCGGCGGTGAGCGTGGTGGCGGCGTTCGCTCCCGCGCGCCAGACGGGATAGGTGGAATCTTTCGATACCACGCCGCCGTCTCCAAAGATCTGCCGGCCGCGCACGGAGGGCGACGAATACTTGATGGTGATGGGCTTGCCCGCGATGGTTCCGGAAGCCTCGGCGCCCGGGCTCTGGGCGAAAACAAGACCGGCGACGCCGATCAGCGCAATCACGAATTTTGGTGTTCGCATCTATTCGATTCTATACCCCAGGGCGCTACTATACCGCGCGCAACAACATATAATGATGGCGTTCCTTTTCCTATGGCAAAATTGACCGTTACTTTCGGCGAGATCATGCTGCGCCTCGCGCCGCCGGGGTTCGAGCGTTTCCTGCAGAGTCCCCAGTTCGTGGCCACGTTCGGGGGCGGTGAAGCCAACGTAGCCGTCGCGCTTGCGTCATTCGGCTCGCCCGCATCTTTTGTCCTGCGGCGCTTCGGCGTGGACACCTCCAAGATCGTCCGCGGCAAAGGCCGCCTGGGCATCTACTTCCTCGAGGCCGGCGCGAACCAGCGCCCCTCGAAAGTGGTCTACGACCGCGCCTCGAGCGCCATCTCGCTCGCCAAGCCCGGCGATATCGATTGGGACTCCGTCTTCGCCGATGCCGGCTGGTTCCACATCACCGGCATCACTCCCGCCATCAGTGCCTCGGCCGCCGACCTGTCGCTCGAATCCATGCAGAAGGCGCGTACGAAAGGCC
>OMOG01000573.1 GCA_900290305.1 Candidatus Sulfopaludibacter sp. SbA4 | reverse complement strand
TATGTCCTTGGCCTCAAATTCCGGGAGCAGCGCTCCAAATTGGAGTGAGTCCGAGGCCGCGGGTGCTATCGAAAGGAATGGCGATGTCGGCTGCTGGGCCAGCGCGGCGGCCGCTACAAACAGCGATAGAAGGCGGAACCTAATGGCCATGAGCACACCTCCTGCACACAGATTAGATCAAATCCGACTCTTGGAGGCAAGGACCGGACCCTCCCCGCACTCCCAGGTGCAGAGCTACCACGCCTCCGGTCAGATACTCGTAACGTACCTCCTGGAAACCGGTGCGGCGCATGTCTTCGGCCAACTCCCCGGCACTCGGGAATTTGCGGATCGATTCGGGGAGATACCGGTACGCGTCGCGGCTGCCCGTGAGCGCGCCGNNCCCCCGGGCTTCAACACGCGCCGCATCTCCGCCAAACCGGCCTGGTAATTCGCAAGATTGCGGAAACCGAAGGCCACCGTGACGAGATCGAGCGACGAGTCTCGGACCGGGAGATACAGCGCATCCGCCTCGAACAACACCGCCCGGGCGCGGCGGCGCGCGATCTTTTCACCCGCGGCTACCAGCATGGGATGGCAGAAGTCGCAGCCCAGAACCACGCCGCGCGTTCCTTCGAGGGCCAGCAGCAGATCGCCGGTGCCGCAGCAGATGTCGAGCGCGCGGGCGCCCGGCCGTTCCAGAATCGGGCGGACGCGGCGCACGGTGCGTGCGCGCCACAGGCGATCGAGGTTGCCGGAGAGCAGGTGATTGGCCAGGTCGTAGCGATGGGCCACGCGGCCGAACATGCCGCGGACCCAATTGGCGGCCTCCTGCTCGGTACGGGTGCCCGCGGGTGTGGTGCCGCTCATGCCAGGGCAGACCGGATGGCCTCGATCACGAGTTTCTCGTCGATGCCCGAGACCACTGTAACTTCGCCGATGCGCACCGCAAGAACAAAGTGGACCCGCCCCTGAATCGTCTTCTTATCGCGCACCAGGCGAGCCAGAAGGTTCTCCGCGGGAATTCCGTCGAGCGGAGGGATGGGGCCGTAGCGTTCGATGGTCTCCAGGATCTCGACGCTGTCTTCGGCGGAGAGGTGGCCGGTCAATTCGCTGAGGTAGACGGCGGCGCGCATGCCCCAGGCGACGGCCTCTCCGTGAAGAAATCGCGTGTACCCGGTTTCGGCCTCCAAGGCGTGGCCGAAGGTGTGGCCGAAATTGAGGATGCGGCGCAGGTCGCCTTCGCGCTCGTCCGTGGATACGACCTCCGCCTTCATGCGCACGGAATCGGCGATGATGCAATCCACGGCATCGCGCCAGCGTTCGAGGATCTCGCGGCTGTGCTCGGCGAGAAAGTGGAACAGCCCCGGCTCGCGAATGATGCCGGCCTTGATGATTTCCCAGAGCCCCGCGCGGTATTCGCGCTCCGGCAGCGTGTCGAGCGCCGCGGGATCGATCAATACCGCGACCGGCTGGTGGAAGCTGCCGATGAGGTTCTTGCCGCCGACCAGGTTGACCCCCGTCTTGCCGCCGATCGCAGCGTCCACCTGCGCCAGCAGCGTGGTGGGAATCTGCAGCACCGGAATGCCGCGCATGAAGATGGCGGCGAGGAAGCCCGCCATGTCGTTCACGATCCCGCCACCGAACGCGATCACCACGCTGGAGCGGTCGGCGCCGCGCTCTACCATCTCCTCAGCCAGTTGCTCCACGTGCGCCAGGCGCTTCCGCTCCTCGCCACCCGGAAAATAGAGCACTTCGTGCGCCACGCCCGCCAGACCGCGGGCCAGCGTTGCACCCTGGTGCCGCCATACGTCCTCGGTGGTGGCGACGAAGACCTTGCCGTGCCGGGGCGGGAGAAACTGCGCCGCTTGCCCGGCAATGCCGCGCTCGACAATCGCGGAATAGCAATGATCGCGCGTCTCGATGCGAAAAGTGGGCATACGCCAGTTTTACCACGGGTGGTGCGTGGCGCAGATGGTTTGCTCCTTTCGCCATCCCCGGCAGCTCGATCCTGGCCAATTTCTTCCAAGTCACCGCGACCTTCCTACCCATCGTCCGTCGCACGTCCGGGCCAAAGGAACTCACCACTACGACGAGTTCTGGATCCTCGAGGACCCAGCCGCCCGGCAGACGGGGGCGTGCCGGATGCTCTGAGCGCGGCCGAAATTCGGCCCGACTCGGGCCGATTTTATTCTGAAGTCCTTTTAGTCTCAATAAAGGTGGCCGAATTTCGGCCCGGATCCGGGCCGAAACCAAGCTACTTCTGCGACGCGGCGATGGCCTGCTCCAGGTCCCAGATAATATCGTCCAAGTCTTCGATCCCCACGGAAATGCGCACCAGGTCCTTGGAGACGCCGGCATCCGCCTGCTGCTCGTCGGTCAGTTGCTGGTGGGTGGTCGAAGCCGGATGAATGATCAGGCTCTTGGCGTCGCCCAGGTTGGCGAGGTGCGAGAAGATCTGGACGGAATCGATCAGCTTGCGCCCCGCCTCCATCCCGCCCTTGATCCCGAAGGTCACGATCGATCCCTGCCCCTTCGGCAGATACTTCTGCGACAACTCGCAGTAGGGGCTGGATTTCAGGCCGGGGTACTTCACCCACGTGACCGCGGGATGCTTTTCCAGCCACTCGGCCACCTGCAGCGCGTGGCGGCTGTGCGCCTCCATGCGGTACGGCAA
>OMOG01000575.1 GCA_900290305.1 Candidatus Sulfopaludibacter sp. SbA4 | reverse complement strand
GACCGCAGCTTTGAGCCCTTGAGATGGCGCCACAAATACGGATGCAGCATGAAATGCTGCAGGTACCGGTAGGACGTCCGCATCGGACTCTGAAACCACGACGGCACGAAAATCCCCACCGTCGCGACGCGCTCCGGATGCACGTACAAAAAGCCGAAGATCTCGGGCTCGGGGTAGCCGAACGTGTGGAACACGGTGCCGGGCTGGAGCGCGGTGCCCTCCGGCAGGTCCACCACCATCTTCATCCCTACGGCCCATTCGCGCTGGTGATGGCCGTCCGGCAGCCCGAATTCAGCATCGAGCTGCCGGCCGACCGCTCCCACCGGCCCGTCTCCCACCACGGTAAGGGCCGCGCGAATTTCCATTCCGGGCATATAGTTGTCTTCGGGATTCCCTCCGCGGTCCACGCCCTGATCGCACAACTGGATGCCGCACACCCGCTCCGCATCCTCGTCGATCAGCGCCCTCTCCACCGGCGTCCCCGGCCAGAGCTGCACGGTTCCCGACATCATCAGCTCGCTGCCCACGTGCTGCAGGAACTGGCCGAGCGACATCACCAGGCCTCCCTGTTTGTGCAGGAATTGCGGGACGTACGGCAACTCCACGCCGCAGTCCCGCGGCAGCCCGAATGCGCGCAGCAGGCGGTCGCCCAGCCTCAGCATACTCGATCGCCGGCTGGCGCCCACCGGATCGAGCAGGTAGACCACTCTCTCCTCGGTGACCGGCGCGGCCATGGGGATCTGCCCCGGATCGAGATCCGGCAGCGTGGCGCGAATCCCGCGTGCGCGCGTCACCACCCCGGACACGCCGAATGCGATGTCGTCGGCCCGCTCGTAGCAGGCCACCTGGAGCGGCAGTCCGGGATTGGTGGGACTCTCGATCGCGGGCGACCCGTCGGGGTTCACGAGCTGCCGCGAAAGCGTGGTCAGGAAACCCGCGGTCGCCGGGCCGAACCCGACGCACACGATGTCGATATCCATAGTGGGACAGGCCTCCCGGCCTGTCTGCTGCGGGCTCATACCGGGTAGTCCAGCGCCTCCGGAATCATGACCTTCGTCAGAGCTTCGGCGGCGCGATCCTTGGCGAGCTGCGAGCCGGTGAGGCACCCGTCCATGCGCACCCGCAGGCGCGAGAACTGGTCGAGCCCGTCGAAACGTGCGCACGGCCCGGCCTTGGGCGGATGCGACCCGTCGCTTTCGATTACGTCCGCGTAACCGCGCGCCAGGCTCGCAATTCCCGGGATCACGGATTCCAGCGCCTCCAGGTCGTC
>OMOG01000578.1 GCA_900290305.1 Candidatus Sulfopaludibacter sp. SbA4 | reverse complement strand
GCACGCTCTCAGCGTGCCGGGGTGCCCTCTGGGCCGGACACTCGTGTCGACGCTTGCTCGGCGTCCGAAAAATACGTTGGCGTACCTAGGCTCGCCAAAGCGCGAGTGGGTTGGGGGCTAGAGTATACTGGCAACCACCAATCCATGACCTCCGCCGAACGCTTTCTCGCAGCCCGCGATTTCCTGCTGGCGCACCGCACAGACTACCAGACGGCGTATCGCGAATTCCGCTGGCCCGAGCTGGACGAATTCAACTGGGCGCTGGATTACTTCGATGCGATGGCGCAGGGAAATGGCCGCACGGCGCTGTGGATCGTCGATGAGAGCGGAGAGGAAATCCAGCTCACGTTTGCGGAGTTGTCGCAACGTTCCAACCGCGTGGCCAACTTCCTGCGCGGCGCCGGCGTGCGGCGCGGCGACCGCATCCTCGTCATGCTGGGCAACGAGGCGCCGCTTTGGGAGACGCTGCTGGCGGCGTTCAAACTCGGAGCGGTGGTGATCCCGGCGGCCGGGCTGCTGGGCACCGAGGATCTCCGCGACCGCCTGGAGCGCGGCGCCGTGAGGCACGTGATCGCCGCAGCCGGGCATGCGGAGAAGTTCGCGGCGCTGGGGGGAAGCTACACGCGGATCGGGGCGGGCGGCGCGGTTCCCGGATGGCTCCATCTC
The DNA here is from genome assembly GCA_900290305.1 of Candidatus Sulfopaludibacter sp. SbA4. Taxonomy (GTDB): domain Bacteria; phylum Acidobacteriota; class Terriglobia; order Bryobacterales; family Bryobacteraceae; genus OMOG01. Next base: position 1,248 of record OMOG01000578.1, on the reverse strand, counting down.
GCCGGCGCGCAGGGGGAATCCGCAACGTTCGAACCCGATGGCCCCACGCGCGCGGGCGATCCGCTGCTGCTCTACTTCACTTCCGGCACCACGTCCAGGCCCAAGCTCGTGATGCATTCGCACCAAAGCTATCCCGCCGGGCACCTCAACACCATGTACTGGCTGGGTCTCGAGCCCGGCGATGTGCATTGGAACATCAGCTCGCCGGGATGGGCGAAGCATGCGTGGAGTTGCTTCTTTGCGCCGTGGAACGCGGGGGCCACGGTGTTCGCATACAACTACGGACGGTTCCGTGCCCGGGACGCGCTCGGTCTTCTGAGCACGAAGGCGATCACGACTCTGTGCGCTCCGCCCACCGTGTGGCGCATGCTGGTGCAGGAGCGGCTCACGGACTATGTGGTGCGGCTGCGGGAGGCGATCAGCGCGGGCGAGCCGCTCAATCCGGAGGTGATCGAGCAGGTGCGGTCCGCGTGGGGGATCACGATCCGCGACGGTTACGGGCAGACGGAGACCACGGCGCTGGCCGCCAATTCGCCTGGGCAGCGGGTGAAGCCCGGCTCGATGGGGCGGCCTATGCCGGGTTATCGCCTGGAGCTTTCGGCCACGGGCGAGATCTGCGTGGATCTCACCCGGCGGCCCGTCGGCCTGATGCTGGGATACGCGGGCGACAGCGCGATGACCGGCGACGCCATGCGCGACGGCCGCTACCACACCGGCGACATCGCGTCGCGCGATGAAGATGGCTATCTGACCTACGTGGGGCGGGTCGACGATGTCTTCAAGGCTTCGGACTACCGCATCAGCCCGTTCGAGCTGGAGAGCGCGCTCATCGAACATCCGGCGGTGGCGGAGGCCGCGGTGGTGCCGAGTCCCGACCCGGTGCGCGGGTTCGTGCCCAAGGCTTTTGTCCTGCTGGCGGCGGGCTACATGCCCGATAAGGAGTTGGCCCGCGAGCTGTTTCTGTTTTGCAGGCGGAATCTGGCTCCGTACAAGCGCATCTGGCGGCTGGAATTCTCCGAACTGCCGAAGACCATTTCGGGAAAGATCCGCCGCGCGGAACTGCGCAAGGGCGAGCAGGGAAGGAGAGTCGGGGCGCCGGAATATCGCGAGGAAGACTTTCCAGACCTCCAGTAATGCTTTCAATGGTGGGGCGGACCCCCCGGTCCGCAGCCGACCCCCTGGTCGGCTCCATTTCTTTCCTCCTTGAGAATATTTTCTTCAGGCGGCAGGGGCCATGAACTGACGGAC
>OMOG01000582.1:326-7023 GCA_900290305.1 Candidatus Sulfopaludibacter sp. SbA4 | reverse complement strand
CTTGCCGTTCAACGATACCTGCGCGAGGTTCTTCACGTTGCCCAGATCGAGCCACAGGCGGGCGCCGGTGCGGAACCAGTCCGCAGGCGCCTGCAGCGTCCTGGTATAAGTTCCCGTGCCCGAGAAATACTTCACGCCGGCATCGGGATTTTCGCTCCACGAGCTGAGGCTGGGGAGCGCAACCTTCGCGGGGGCTCCGCGGTTGGGTTGGAAGCCGACGTCCCACGCGCCCTGCATGGTGGCGACGGTTGTTTCGCTTTCGGGCGGCATGGTGCGGGTCTGCTGCGTGGCCGCCTTGCGAAACACCACGAAGACGGCGTCGAAGGGATCGAGCGCCAGCGGCACGGTGGTGCGTCCGCCCGAAATGCGGTAGGCAGCGGGCTCGATCTTGCCGGTGGAGGCATGCCAAAGCTCGGGCGCCTTGCCCTGTACGCGGAAGGTCGCGTCCACGGTTTCGGCGCGGTTGTTGCGGTTGTCCACCCAGTACACGTCGCCATCGGGGAGTTTGCGGTGAACGAACAGCAGGTTGGTGTCGGCCTGCGGTTTGGTGAATTCGAAATCGGGCGCGACATTCATGGCTTTGGGCATCGATTCGAGCGCCGCCGCCAGCGTCTGGCTGCCATAGACGTTGCTCTTGCCGGAGCCCCAGACCTGGTCGGCAATGGTCTTGAACTCCGCCTGGTCGTCGCTCAGGCTGGGGCTGTCGGTGGGTTTGGCGCCTGCGACCGCGGCGCCGCCGTTCACCAGGTCGCGGATCTTGCGAAGCACCGGCAGCGACATGTGCCGGCTTCGCGGATCGAGCGCCAGCACGAGATAGCTCATGCCGCTGGGCGTGACGATGCGCCCGCCCTCGACAGAGAGGCGATGCACCAGGGCGTCGGCGTTCACGTAATCGAAGTTGCAGCCGGCCGGTACGTCCGGAGATTTGGCCGCGAACAGGGCGGTGAGGTTCGAATCCTCGCCGTAGAAGTAGAGGACATCGGCCGCGAAATGGCCTTGCTGCAGCATGTACGAGCTGCGCGCCAGGTAGGTCACCCACGGTTGGGCAATCTCGGACCACGTTTCGTGCCGCGTGAACCACTGGCCGAACGGCCCCAACCCGAGGCCGGGCACTTTGTCGGACACCGGCTGGTGCACCGAAGTGTGGATGACGAAGCGGTTCAGGCCCATGGCCAGTTCCTTGTCGGCGGTGGGCTTCAACGTCTCGGGCGACCATGACCACGCCCCGCTGCCCGCGGTGAGCGATTCTGCCGCCACCAGGTTCTGACCGTAAATATGGGCCACCGAGGCCGATTCGCGAATGTCGGCGTTGTAGCCGTACTGCTCCGCGTAGACGCCCGGCATCTGCGTCCACATCGCGCTCATGGGCACTTCGGCATTGCGCTTCACTTCCATGCCGTCTCCGATGAACGCGCGTCCCGATTCGTGCGACTCGCTGTAGCGGCCCATGCCGCGCTCGTGCAGCGATGCAGTGATCTGGTCGTAGTGATTCTCGGTGGTCAGGTCGCCGATGGTTTTGCGGAAATCCCAGAGGAAGCGGTCGCTCGCCTCGGCGCTCTCTACCACGTGGCCGGTGAGCACCGGCAGCCACGGACGCGGATCGTAGCCGCGGCGCTTCGTGAACTCCGCGACCATGTCGTCGGTCCAGTTCTGAACGCCAGCCTCCCAACTGTCGGTGACCACGTACTGCAATCCGCGCTTGCCCATCAGCGGGCCCACGGTGTCTTTGTACTGGCCGAGATAATTGTCGAGGTAGGCTTTGACGAAGCCGCGGTTGAGCTTGTCCACCTCCAGGCCGGTGGCCTCGGGAGAAGCCGGAGAGTTCCGCGCGCCGGTCAGCGAATAGCCCATGCGCAGCACGATCCAGCGGCCGGCCGGAGGGGTCCATTCCAGGGTTCCATCGGGATGCATCCGGGAGGTCACGTCAATGACGTCGGCCTTGCGGACCGCGTCCTGCGGCGCCACCGCGGGGGTCGCTACGGTGTACAGGTCGGGGAAGGTAGCGAAGGCCGCCTTCTCCTCGAAGCGATTCACGCGTGCGCCGGGATGCAGCACCAGCTCGGCGATCTGATAATTGGTGGGCGCGGGCGCGGGATTTCTGCCGCCGCCGAAAGCCGCAAGGTCGCCGCCCCGGCCCGCAGGCGGGGGCTGCGTCCGGAAAGTCACGCGGAAGAACCTGGCAGTGACTTCCGGGAAGGAGATGGTGTGCTGGGCCGCACCGCCGGTGGGGAGTGTCGCGACGGTGCGGAATTGCCCGCCGTCATCGCTCGCTTCCAGTTCCTGGCCGGAAGCGCCGCCGCCCCTGCCGCCCCTGCCACCACCGCCTCCCATCACGAGCGTAACCGCGCGGATGGCCTGTGGTCGCGCGAACGCGAACTGGATCCACGCCTTTTCACCGACCGGCGCCATGGGCAGGGCTGTGGTCTTCACCAGGTCGCCATCGGTGAGCGCGGCCAGATCGAACTGCCCGCCGCTGGATGTGACTTTGGGCTCCAACTGCGCCAGCGGCACGTCGCTCTCGGGCGCGCGGTACGCGATCACCGCGGCATCCTTATAATACTGGGGCGGCGGGGCCGACTCGCCGCCCTGATTGAATCCACGTCCGCCCGCGATGTTCTGAAACGGTCCGGTGGCGGAAGGCGGTGCGGGAAGCGCGCCACTGAACGGGCGGCCGCCTTCCACGCGCGTTTCGCTCCAGACGATTTTCTTCATGGCCTGCGCGGGTGGCACCCACGGGCCGCCACTCTCGCTCCATCCGGGCGATCCGGCGATGGCCATCTCGAGGCCCAACTGGTCGGCCGTAGTCGCGGCATAGCGGAAGGCGTCCTTCCACTCGGGCGTCATGTAGACCAGCCGATGGTCGACCACCTGGGGCGTGTTGAGCGAAGCGTCGAAATTCTGGAAGCCGCCGAGGCCCACGCGCTTCATCCATTCGAGGTCGAGCTTGATTCCGTCCTTGGTGATATTGCCGTTCATCCAGTGCCACCAGACGCGCGGTTTGGCGCTGTCCGGCGGGTTCTGGAAGCCGCGCTCGAGCGCATCGCCCGAGTTCTGCCCCGAGAGGGCAAAGGCCCATATCAAGGCAACGGCACCGGCAGTCCAGCCGAGCCGCCTCGCGTTATTTAGGATGCTCATGTATGTTTCGCCAGGGTGATTGTAGCTCCTGGCAGGGGCCGGGGGACCGGGACGAGGGCCGGGGCAGTCCCCCCGCTTCCTCGTCGCCGGCGTCGCAACGTTCTCATGCGCTCATTATACGCGACCCCCTCGTGTAGTGTCAAGCGCTATCCACTTGAAATTCATGATGGGGTCGCGTATACTATTGGTGTGCGCAAGAAAAAGCAACTGCCTCCTGGAGTCCTGGCATATTTCGTGAAGATGGGTAGTCTGGGCGGTAAAATCGGCGGACCTGCACTAGCCGCTAAGTTGACGCCGGAACAGCGGAGCGAAAACGCGAGGAGGGCCGTGACCGCAAGGTGGGCAAAGGCTAAGAACAAAGGCTAAACACATGCCATCTTGACATGGTGCTATACTTCAGTCCTTCACACTCCCCGAATCTGGGGGAGACTTAGCAATCTGGAGAGGGAACCGGCAATGCCAGAAACCGTGCGCAGCCAAATTTTAAGAAACGCTCCGCCCAACAGCTGGATAGCGCTTTCCGAGGATGAGAGCCGCCTCGTCGGAAAGGGGTCTACGTATGAAGAGGCCGTCGCTATGGCCGAGACGGAAGGCGTCGAAGACCCCATACTAATCAAGACTCCCGACGAGTGGCTGCCTTTGGTTCTTTGAGTGTGCGCATTCCATACAAGACTTTCCCGTTGAGTAAGCCCAGCCGCGTCTATCCAGATCTCAAGGAGACCTGGGTTCCGATTCTCAACGTGGCGGTCGTAATCGGGCATGCTACGTCAAAGAGATTCGAGGCCGTAGTCGATACTGGATCACCGGTGTGTTTGTTTCATGCAAGCATAGGGATGGCCCTTGGGCTCAAACTCACAGATGGTATCCATGACAACCTGGGAGGCGTGATTGGCACATCGAAGGCCGATGTCTATTTTCACAAAATCAAGCTTAAAGTGATGTCGGACATCATTCCAATTGTCGGAGGATTTTCTGAACAATTGTCGGTCGCGGCGATTTTAGGGAGGCACGGCTTCTTCGACAATTTTACCGTCACGTTCGATCCTTGCAATAATCCACCCGGCCTCATTATTGAGCGGGTAGGCAGATCTTAATTCCACCCGCAAATGCCCCTTCAAGAATATTGCAATCCGCAATCAACGCACAAATAGCGCGCCACCGCCAACGAGCGACGGCTTCGGGTCAAATCCTCGCCGAATCTTACTTGCCGATCATCAGGATCGTAAACGAGCCCGGCACCACCGCGCCCCGGCCGCCCCCGCGGCCTCCGCCGGGCGCCGGCCTCGAAAGTCGTGGGGCTCTTCTCCTTGATGACCGTCAAGGTGCCGTTCCCGTGCGTGCTGAAGGCTTCCTTCGTCGAGGGGTTGAAAATGGCGCCGTCAGACCCGCCGGCAAGGGGCAGGCTGGTGAAGATCTTGCCGTCCTTGGCGCTCAGAATCACCATCATGGGCTTGGCCGGCTGGGCAGGCGGATTTCCCGAGCTCGCGCACGCCGCGAACAGCACGTGATTCTTCGCATCCAGCGCCAGCCCGTTGCACCTGCCTTTGTCCCCGAAGGGGTAGTGCGCGACGGCCTTCATCGTCTTCACGTCCACCGCGGTGACGCTGCCCTGCGCGTCCTGCATGACGACGTAGAGCATGCCTTTGCCGTCGGCCACGCCCTGCTCCGGCACGCCGCCCAGATCGACAGTGCCGAGCACGGCGCCGTCTTTGGCGTCGATCACGGTCGCGTCCTTGGTGGGGTGACTGAAGACGTATACCCGTTCGTTGAAGGCATCGAAGTAGATGCCGTCCGGCTGTGCCGCACCCGCATCGATGGTCTTGATGAGCGTCATCGTCTTGGTGTCGAACATCGAGACGGGCTTGCTGCTGGTGAATCCATGGCCCGACTTCGGGTCGACCGCGGTGCCATTGCCCCCAACGCCGGGAATCTCGCCGGCCGGCTCGAGCGTATCGAGATTGAAGATCGTCAGGCGTGTCGGGACGCCCGCCGCCGCCTGTCCTCCACGGCGCGGAATGTAGAGCCGGCGTCCGGCGGCGTCGGCATAGATGTAGTCCCAGCCACCCTCTCCGCCAACCTTGGCCCTCTTGAGCACCTGGTACGGGCCGGCCTGTTGAGCCGACCCGATGAACGCGAACGCCGCGATTGCCACGGCAAGCACCACGCAAAATTGTCGCATGAGAGATTTTCCCCGAACGAGTATATCAAGGATCGCGAAGAGAGCACGATTTCCGTCTCGCCATGCACTCGTTCGAGCGTCGCCAGTAGTTCACTGACGGGGCTGGCGTCACGCTCGGCCGCAATCAGCACGCCGGAGTCCAAGACTAGCCCCATGAGGGCGGATCCGACGGCTCGCGATGGGCATCTACGGCGGTTTGCACATCTTCAGCGAAGGCGGGATCGGGTACCGGCGCGTATCCCAGCTTTTCTTCATACGCCTTCGCCAGAGCGATGCACTCGCTGATCTTCCGGCCCGGACCTTGCGGCGTCCTGACCACGGCCACAGGACGATGGTCCTGCTCCACGATCACCTCGACGCCTTGCTGAACCTTGGAAAGCACTTCGTGCAGGTCGCGGGCGAATTCGGCTTCGCTCATGTGAACCGTCGCCATACTTCAATCATAGCCAGTCTCTCACACGAACTTGTATTCCCCCGGAACGGGCAGCGGCGTGGGGTCCGTCTTCACTTCGTAGCCGTACTCTTTCGGCATCAGGTCCTGCTTCGAGTTCATGATCTGGTCCCAGGTGATTGCCATCCCCGAGTAGGCCGACTCGCGCGCCATGATGCACGTCAGCGTGCTCTCGGCGATGGGTATCGACTGGTTGATATACGGCCCGCGCCCCTGGATGCTGTCGACGAAGTTGATGTGCTCCTGGACGTAGGCGCTGATGCCCTTGGTTCCCAGGTCGGTTCCCGTGCTGCGGCCCTTGGATCCCACGATCAGGTCGCTGACGTTGTTGAAGGTGCCGCGCGGGTACTGGCGGCAGGTGCTGCTCAGGTGTACGCCGTTGGGGTAGACGAAATCCGAGCTCAGGTGGTCGTAGATGTTGCCGTAGAGCGCTGCCCGCGGACGCCACGCGGCGCCGCCCGAAGCCACCACGCGCTCGGGATGGCCGCCCATCACCCAGTTCATGAAATCGATGTTGTGGAAGTGCTGCTCCACGATCTGGTCGCCGCACAGCCACAGGAATGAGTACCAGTTGCGGTGCTCCCACTCCATGTCGCCCCACTTGGCGTCACGCGCCTGGACATGCATCACGGGGCCGCTCAAGTAGAAAGAATTCAGCGCGACGATATCGCCGATCGCGCCATCGTGAATTTTCTGGACCGTCTCCATGTAGGGCTTGTCTTCGTGCCGCTGCGCGCCGGACATGACGGTCAATTTCTTCTCCGCGGCCTTGCGCCCCGCCGCCATGAACCGCCGCACGCCGGTGGCGTCGGTCCCGATGGGCTTCTCGGTGAAGACGTGCTTGCCGGCCTCCACGGCCGCCTCGAAGTGGATGGGCCGATAGCCCGGAGGCGTAGTCAGCATCACGATGTCGATATCCGACTTCACCAGCT
>OMOG01000582.1:0-316 GCA_900290305.1 Candidatus Sulfopaludibacter sp. SbA4 | reverse complement strand
GTCGACCACGGCTTGCGTGCCGCGCCCGCCGCATCCCACGATGCCCGCGCGGAGTTTCTCCTTGCCGGCGCCGCGGACGAGGTGCGGCTTGATGAGGGTGAACGCCGATGCGGCCGTGGTCCCTCTTAGCGTCCCTTTGAGCAGGGACCTTCTGGAGATTGGATTCGGATTATCTTCCATGATGCTGGAATGATACTCCCTCCAGCCGCGGGTTTCAATCGGTCGTCAGAGTGCCGCCAGTACTTCCTTGTACAGGTATTTCGCGCCCTCCACGCCGTCCCACGGCCCGTCTTCGTATTCCAGGGCGAACGTGCCT
>OMOG01000584.1 GCA_900290305.1 Candidatus Sulfopaludibacter sp. SbA4 | reverse complement strand
TCGGGTGGCGGCGGCGGGTCGTTCGTGGGAGCGGCATCCGTCGGCGGGCCGCCGCGCCCTCCACGTCCGCCCCGTCCTCCGTCGGCCGGAGGATTCTTCTTGTACTCTTCGTATTCGCGCATCGGCTCGGCGTGCAGATAGTCCAGCCCCAGCTTGATTTCCGCATCGTTCGGCTCGCGGCCGTAAGCCAGCAGGTACGCCTTTTTGATGCGCGACCGGTTATCCGGCTCGGCGGCTACCCGCTTGGCCAGCTCTTCGGCTTCCACCTGCATGAAGTCGCTGTTCATGAGGAACAGTCTTTGCAGCGGGACCGTGGTGGTGAAGCGCTTCTCCGCGCTGATGTTCGGGGCGGGAAAGTCGAACAGTTGCAGATATTCGTCCAGCTTGTAGCGGCTTACCCTGCCGTAGACCGTGCGGCGTGTGAATCCCGGAGTCAGTTCCGCGGAGGGCCCGCCCAAGGCGTTATCCAGGTTCCCGGCCACTGACAACACCGCATCGCGGAGCTGTTCCGCATCCATGCGCTTGCGGTCCACGCGCCAGTACAGGCGGTTGCCGGAATCCTTGGCGAAATCGGCCTGGTCCATCTCGGTCGAAAGCTGGTACACCGTACTCAACATGATGGCCCGGTGCAGCTTCTTGATGGACATGCCGCCCTTGACGAAGGAGTTGGCCAGGTACTCGAGTAACTCGGGATTGGTGGGCCGCTCGCCGGTGACTCCGAAGTTACTGGGCGTATCCACGAGGCCGGTGCCGAAGTGACTCTTCCAGATGCGGTTGACGATCACCCGCATGGCCAGCGGTTGCGCCAGTATGTCCTCGGCCAGCTCCAGGCGGCCGCTGCCCGTCGTGAAAGGCTGCGGATCGCCCTTCGACAGAACGCTCAGGAAATGGCGCGGCACTTCCGGCCCCAGGTTGTTGGGGTTGCCGCGCAGCGCGACGGGCAGGTCCACGGGCTTCTCGGCATCCTGCACGCCGTGCAGGAACGGGTAGCCGGGCTGCAGTTTCTTGCGGGCCGCGTCGACGTCGGCCTTGACGGCGTTCAATTGTGCCTGCTGCTCCGCGCCCACGCGGCTTTCGAGGCCCCAGCCGCGGAAGAGCAGGACGCCAGGGGCGGGCGGCCGGGCGTCACCCGCCATCATGGCGGCCGGATCGTCGGAATCCTTCAGCTCGCGCTGGAAAATCTCGGTCCAGAAGGCCGCTTCGTCTTCCGCCATGTTCTTCAGCCGAAGACCGCAGCCGGGGCAGAAATCGTCGTTGGTGATAAATTCGTTGGGCTTGTTGGCGCGCTTCTTTTTGGTGGTGCCTTCCAGGGCCTTGGCGGCAATAATGTCGTTCTCTTCGTTGAGTTCCTTGCGGGCAAGCATTACCTTGATGACATTCGCCTGGAACTCGTCGGCCAGCTTCTTTACTTCCGGATTGACACGGGGACCGCCCGCACCTGCGCCTCCACGGCCTCCGAATCCGCCGCCACCGAAACCACCGCCGCCCCGGCCTCCGCCGCCACCCATGGGCGCCGCGACGGCCTTCTTCATGAGGGCCTGCCAGGCCTCCTTGTTCTTGTACTTATCGGTGGGCTTTTCCAGGTACTTGATCCACCGCGTGAGCAGCTCGTAGTCGAGCTTGCGGGCTTCCACCACCGTTTCGGCATCCTTCTTCTGACCGGCAACTTCGTACACACCCTGCAGGTAATTAGAGGTCTTGAAAGCCAGCGACTCGGATAACTGGGTGCTCAGATTCTGCTGCATGGTCTGCAGCATCTTCTGCTTCTTCTCGACCTCGTCTTCCAGCTTAGTGTACTGATCGAGCACGGTCTTGGGAACCAGCGGATACTCATGGTACGCAGTGTTCAGAAACACGCCGCCCAGCGAGTAATAGTCGGTCGTGGGGATGGGATCGTACTTATGGTCGTGACAGCGCGCGCAGGCCACGGTCAGGCCGAGGAATCCGCGAGTCACTACATCCACCCGGTCGTGGCGCTCGTCGGCGCGAGTCACTTCCACGGCTCCGTTGTCGTAATACCAGGGACCCAGGCCGAGGAATCCGGTGGCCGGCAGCATCTTGTAGCGGACCTTCGGGTCGAGCAGGTCGCCCGCGATCTGGGCTTTGACAAACGCATCGTACGGCAAGTCGTCGTTGAACGCCTGAATCACCCAGTCGCGGTAGACGTAAGCGTTGGGATAAGGATGGTAGCCGCGGGGATTGGGGTTGAGGCTGCGGTAATCGTCCTCGCCGAAGCGCGCTACGTCCAGCCAGATCCGCCCCCATCGCTCGCCGTAGTGCGGCGAAGCCAGCAGGCGGTCGACTACTTTACCGAAGGCGTCGGGAGACGAGTCGGCCTCGAACGCGGCGATCTCTTCGGGAGTCGGCGGCAGCCCGGTGAGGTCCAGGGTCGCGCGGCGAATCAGGTCGTGCTTATTGGCCGGACGGACGGGCTTGAGGCCCTCCTTTTCGAGGTGCGCCAGAATGAAGCGGTCGATCTCAGTCCGCGCCCATTTGGCGTCTTTTACCTGCGGGGGTTTTGGATCTTTCAAAGGAACCAGCGACCAGAAACTCTTCTGCTCCGGCGAGATTTGATACTTGCCGGCGGTTTGCCTGGCCGCGGCGGTCGGGGCCGCGGAAGCCGGCCACACAGCGCCTGCGCGGATCCACTCCGCCAGATCTTCAATTTCGGAATCCTTGAGTTTGCCGCCCATAGGCATCTTCAGGCCGGCATCCTTCTGGCGCACCGCGCGCACCAGCCAACTGGTATCCGGATCGCCCGGAACGATGGCCGGCCCACGTCCGCCGCCCTTGAGCATGGCCTCGCGGCTGTCCAGCCGCAGTCCGCCCAATTGGGAATTGGTGTGGCAGGAGTAACAGTTGCTCGCCAGCACGGGCCGGACTTTGGTCTCGAAGAACTCCGAGGCGGCGGCGGGCGTGGATTGGGCGTTGGTAAATTGAACCAGGACCGCGCAAACCAGCGCGGCACCGAAAACGAGAGCGGTACCCAGTGAGCGCATAGGTGTCATCAACGGCAAATCGGGACCGAACGTTGAACGTGACGTTTGCGCCGACGGAGGCGGAACCCAGACAGCTTTATACAGGTGTATCACCGGCGCGCTCCATTGTCAACCCGACGCACCCGACGCACCCGACGCATCCGAAGATCCGAGGCATCCGAGGCATCCGAGCATCCGAGGCAGCGGCCTTTCCCTCGCACGCAATCGGCGGTATAATGTGGCCTACGGGGCCAGGTGATGCGTTCGCCCAGCCCCGGGTTTAGGCTAGCGACCCTTCCGGATCGTCAGCTTAAACCTGATCGTCACCACTAAAGTGACGATCTTCAGCCACAGTGTGAGCATGGGGCCTCACCTCCTCCTGCTTCGTAGATTGGGAAGCCCGGGGCGTCAGCCCGGGCTTTTCCGTTGAAGCTCAAGTGCTTCGCCGGAAAACAACCCGCCCTTCTTCCCAATCCGCTTGGCCGAGGAGTACCGCCGAGATGGTAGTGCCGCGCCGGATCGATTCCTCTCTCCGTTTGATGATGATTTGAAATCTGGGCATGGCCTAAGGTGGGGGACAGATAGCGGAAACCTTCAGGGATGGGCGTTTCCCGTCAGTACGGACTCCGCAACCTGCGGATTGCTCACGACGCCGGCGCGAGGCACCAGCCCACGGGTTCCCCATTCGCCGCGCATCGGCGGAGGGCGAGGCCTACCAGGTACCGACAGCAAGACCCATCATCAAGATAACCATCTGGCAGTATAATGTAATCTAACTCTTAGGCGACATATGTCTACCAGGTTCACTTGCCCCGGTTGGGGGAAGAAGAACAAGTGATCGAGAACCGCCCTGAAATGCTCCCGGTGTGGGAGCGCCGTGTCAGCGCCCAGGCCGGCGACACCTTGCTGTTCGTGCTGGCGCCCACTCGGCGGACTCGACACCCTGGGCTGCCTCCTTACCGTATTTCTCGGGTACTCAATCGAAGCCAATGTGTCTTGGGAAGGTGGCACCCTTGGCGCCTATTTTAGAAAGACGACGTTCGCGCCGAGGAGCCTTGTGAGGTTCTACGTCCCGGTCTGCATTACCTGTACCGAGCGCTGGCTGAATCGATTCCGCAGAAAATACGTCTGGATTCTGTCCGCGCTGGCGGCGCCCGCCATTATCGCCGAGCTCGCGATCCGCTTCGGCGCGAACTCCGACCTTCACGTAATTACTCTTTTTGCGTGTGCCTTCTTGCTAATTGCGTTGATCGATCTCTGGTATCGCCTTACGGAACATGCGTATGTACGCCCAGGCGAGGATGCTGCTCGCGATCTCTTGATCACCTTTGCGGCAGTGCGCTCCGGTGGATATGAGCCGGGGCGGTGGTTCGCTCAATGGCCCGATAAGCCTGAATGGCGACTAGTCGTTCCGCCAGGAAAAACACCTCCTGCCAGCTTGCCCGTGACTGCCACCGATTTCGAATTACTACCCGACTGGAGAGAATTAGAGGCGTGGGTTGTCGCAACCGAGGTCCGGTGGGACCGCCCGACAACTCCGCTCTTCAATGAGAACATCAAGAAGAACATTCTTGCACGGGTCGCCGAATCGGCAGCCAATCCAGGGCTCGGACTAAGGCAAAGGCAACCATGGATGGAGGGAGTTAGGACAGTGGAAATTGCGCGCGTGTACTGGGCGGCAGACGAGGCCGAACGAGACGCAGTGCGGAAATGGTTGACGGAAGGAATGCTGCACCTGGCTGCCTCACGGAGGCGAGGGATTTGCGCCACCGTTCTGGCACCAGTCGTGGGAGCCCTATGCATCTGGAGTTCCGCATTAGTTCAGGAGAGCCTCGATGGGGTTCTGCTGTTCCTCAGTGCGGTGGGCGGCATTGTCCTTGTGATCATGGGACCGTTACTCAGTGGTGGCCTCTGGGTGGAGGCCTCGAAGCGGCTACATTACCTCCAAGGCGTCGAGCGTTCGATCGCCCTCTTGGGGGTTTGCGAAGGGAAAGAGATCCTCGGCCTGAAACACGGACGCATCGGGGCTGTCAAGGAAGATCGATGAGCAGATACTGCCGAAGACTGCCTAAGATCTCGTGCCGGTGGCTCGTCGCATTCAAACACAACGTCCGTTGTGCTGCGTAATCCAGAATCTTGAACGTCGGGGCCGCTGGAATGGCTGCGCTCGGAGCCGATAAGGTCGGCGACTCAGGTGTTGCGGTCCGTTTCCGGAGCGGCGCGCGGAGTTGGGCGGAGCTGTCGCAGTTCATTGTCACCCACCACGGCGAGCTACCGCGCGCCCACCGAGGTTGATGAAAATGGGAGCAGTTAACAATTCGGCCTCTTTCGGGCTATACTGGGCAAAACATCGGCCGCGTTGCCGCATCGCCAAAATCAGGAGAGAATCTCGAATGAACAAACGGGTATGGGTGTATCTGGCGATCGCGATTTGCGCTACGGCAGTTGCCGCGCAGCCCAAACGCCCAGTGGCCCTCCCCAAACCGGGGGTCAAGACACCGGGCGTCGCGATCCCTTTCGCCAGCCTGAAAGCGGAAGCGGAGTTTCCCAAGGCTCCGGCGTGGGTCGCCTTCACGGATGCCGCGCTGATCGCCGACGAGCACGGCCTGTACCGCATTGACGCGAAGAAGAACGAACTGGGCGCGGCCGTCGCGGCTCTGAACAAACCGTGCGGCGGCGCGGCCAGCGGATTCGGCAGCCTGTGGGTGCCCACTTGCGGAGACCAGGCTCTCGTCCGCATCGATCCCAAGACCTGGAAGGTCACCGCGACCATTGCATCGGGAGCCGGCAACGCCGCGCAATCCGTGGCGGCCAACCCCGACAGCATCTGGCTGCTGAGCGACAACAGGACTACCCTCTCGCGCATCGATCCGGAGCAGAACCTGGTGGTCGCCGAACTGCGTCTCCCGGCGGGCTGCAATACCCTGACGTTCGGCGAAAGCGCCCTGTGGGTCACCTGCCCCTCGGAGGATCGCGTGCTGCGGATCGATCCGCAGACCAACCTGGTGGACAAGCGCATCGAGGTGTCGGCGCAGCCTGAGGCGTTGGCCCTCGGCGAGGGCTCGATTTGGGTGCTGTGCCAGAAGGAAGGAAAAGTCGAGCGCATCGACCCCAAGACGAACAAGGTCGCGAAGTCCATCGATCTGGGAGTGCCCGGCGCGGAAGGCTCGATCGCGGCGGGACAGGGCTCGATCTGGGTAACCCTGGCGGGCTTTCCCATCACCCGCATCGATCCCGGGACCGACAAAGTGGTCCAGCAATTTTGGGGAACGGGAGGCGGCGCGATCCAGTTCGGACTGGGTTCCGTGTGGCTGTCGAATGTGCACGAAGGAACGCTGTGGCGATTGGACCCCAAGCGCATCGCCGCGACACTGGCGGAGTGATTTGAATGAAAAATCCCAGTTCACCGCAGAGACGCGGAGGCGCCGAGAAAGCGCGGAGAAAACCAGGGTCTGAGAGCGCAGAGGTAGCAGAGAGCGCGGGGCTTTGGCCACGCTGCCCGTGGCGGGATGGGAATGGAAACTTGGTGGGAGCGGACGCGCGTCGGCTCGGGGAGCGCCGGCTGAAAGCCGGCGGCAGCCAGGATTGGCTGCCCCACAAGGACTGCGACACGGAATCAGCAACTTGCGAGGAAGTTTCCGGAATGAAAACGCGGTTGGCAGGCGGGGTACCCTCTGGGTCCGCCTGCCCCACCTATCTCGTGTTGAGCGCGGTTTGCATCGTGGCCGCCGCGTTCGCGCAGGACATTCCCAAGAAAGGCCCCGCGCGCCCGCCCAAGCCGGGGGTCTCGACTCCCGGAGTGAAACGCGAGATGGCCGCGATCAAGCCTGACGCCGTCTTCCCCATCGAAGGCACTCCCGACTGGCAGGTGCTGACGGAGGATTCGGTGTGGGTCTCGAACGGACCCAAGAACACTATCCACCGGATCAACGCGAAGACCAATCAACTGCAAGCCGCGATCGCCGTTGGCCGCAGGCCGTGCTCCGGTTTGGCCGCGGGATTCGGCAGTGTGTGGGTGCCAAATTGCGGCGACAAGACCGTTTCGCGAATCGATATCCAGACCAACCAGGTGGTGGCGACCATTCCGGCCGGACCAGCGCAGAGCGAGGGCGGGATCGCCGCCAGCCCCGACGCCATCTGGTTGGTGACCGATCCCAAAGGGACGCTCTCGCGCATCGATCCGGCTACCAACCAGGTGGCGGCCGAGATCGCCATCACGCCGAATTCGGCGGCGTGTTTCTACGGCGAGGGCGCCGTCTGGATCACTACCCCCGAGAAGAATTTGCTGACGCGCGTCGATCCCAAGACCAACACCGTAACCGCGACGGTCGAGGTGGGACCGAAGCCGCGATTTCTGACCACCGGGGCGGGATCGGTGTGGACTCTGAACCAGGGAGACGGCACCGTGTCGCGAGTGGATGCGAAGACCGGCAAGCTGATCGCCAACATCGAGGTGGGCGTGCCGGGCACCGGCGGCGAGATTGCGTTCGGCGAGGGACACGTTTGGGCCACGGTGTTCCAGATTCCGCTGTCGGAGATCGACCCGGGGACGAACCAGGTGATCAAGCAGTGGGTCGGCCCCGGCGGAGATTCGGTGCGTGTGGGCCACGGCTCGGTGTGGCTGTCGAACCTGCGCGAACAGAATGTGTGGCGGTTCAGCCCGAAGCAGCCATAGGTGGGGCAGGCGCTTTCGCCCAATGCCACTTACTTTGGCTGTGGGGCGGACCCCCTGGTCCGCCGGGGTCCCCTCGGGGGAGCGCCCTCGTCGGCCTTCCTCGCGTCCTGCCGAATCTTGATTCTATTGGCGAAAGCGGGACGAGGGCGTCCCGCGCGGACCAGGGGGTCCGCCCCACTGCCGGCATTTGGCGCTTTCGCCTGCCAACCCATTTCAGAATTCGAATCGCAGAGCGAACTGCATCACCCGCGGATCCATCACCCCTTGAAACTCCCCAAAGGTCAGCGGCGAAGTCAGTGACAAACTGGGATTCGTGAAGTTGGCGTGATTGAACAGATTGAACACCTCGGCGCGGAACTGGATGCGCTCGCCTTCCCGCGGCAGCCGGAACGATTTCGCCAGCGTCAAATCCGTATTGAACATGGGCGCCAACCGCAGGGCGGCGCGCGTGCCGGTGTGGCCGGGCAACTCATCTTCGAAGGAGTTGGCCGTGCTGGTATTGCCGAAGATGCTGGGATTGCCGTTCTGGTCGATCTGCACTCCGGTCTTCACCGGTTGCGTTACGATGGCCAGCGAGCTGAGCCAGTAGTTCGCGTTGTACGCCAGATCGCCGCCCACCGCCGTGGGGAGACCGGTCCGGTAGCGAATGACGCTTGAAACCTGCCATCCGCCCACCACCTGGTTCAGCCATCCCGGCGCGTTGCGGAACAGCATCTTGCCTTTTCCGAGCGGCAGCTCATAGAGGAAATCGGCAGTCACATTGTGGCGGATATCGAAATCCGAGGAGCCGCGGAATTCCCGCGTGTTGAAAATGTTCTGGATGGCGGCGCCTTGCTGCCCGGCGCCCGATTCCGCCGCCGAGCCGTTGTCGATGGAGTGCGACCACGTGTAGTTGAAGTCAAACGACAGGCCGCTCGCGAACGCCCGCCGCAGAGACAGCGTGAGCCCGTGGAACTGCGCCGTGCCCGCGTTCATCCACGTGGGCATGGAGCTGCCCTGCAGCGGGAAGAACGTGTAGCAGCCCTTGACGCTCAGGCATCTGCCATTCACGTAGGAACTGGTGGTATTGCGATCCACGGCGTGCAGGCAATCGAGGAAGCTTCCGTTATAGTCGCCGTACACGCAATTGAAATAGTTGGCCGATGCGCTGCCGGGGAAATCGGCGTTGCGCAGACCCGGCCAGATGTCCTCCACAAACGGCAGGGTGGGCACCAGGTTGGGGTTGGCCTGCACGGCGGCCGGTGTCAGACCGCTGTCGAACAGCTTTCGCACCACGTTGGCATTTTGCTCCCACGTGATTCCGGACTGCGGATCCTTGTAATATTCCAGCGGCGTGTAAACGTCGCCCTCCACCAGCATGCGGTGGGAGAGCCGGCCGTTGTAGCCGATCTCGAGCGTCATCTTGCCGGGAATCTCGCGCGCAAAACTGGCATTGAGGACGTAGGAATAGGGCGGCTTGAGATTCGGTGAAATGCCCATGAATTCGCCGGCGATCGCGGCGATATCGGGCGGTGTCACCGGAAACGTCTCGGCCGGCGGCGCGGCCAACCCGGGCGCCGACCCGGTGTAGCGCGGGCTGGTGCTGAAGCTGTAAGAGTCCGGGAAATTGCCCGCCGTCGCGAGCCCGATCGAGCCGTACTGATCGTACTGCGTGATGAGGTCGCTGCCGAAACGATCGTAGGCAATGCCCGCGCCTGCGCGGAACGCGCCCGTCTTGCCGAATAGTTTTCCGAGCCAGCCTCCGCGATCGGCCGGCGCATAGGCGATGCCCACGCGCGGCGCGAAGTTTCGGTTGTCGGGCCTCCACCAGGTGGCCGCGCCATTCGCCGGACCGTTCAACGCCCAGCTCAGCGTGGCATCCGGCATGGCATTCTGCGGGATGCCCTGCGACTGCAGAGCATTACGCTCGGCGAAGTACTGGGTGAGCGGAACCGTGGGTGCAACCTGCAGCCCGTTTTGCTCGTAGGGCGGGCGGAAGTTCTCCCACCGCAGGCCGAAGCTCACGGTCAGCTCGCGCGTGGCGCGCCAGGTATCGCCGGCGTACAGGCCGTAGTCGTGCTCGATGAACGACCGCACCTGCGGCGTCCCCTGCGGCAGCGGATTGCCTTTGGCATTGAATTGGTCCGTGTGAAAATCGTCGTTCACCAGGCCCAGCAGCGCGCCCATCCCGTTGGTGACGGAGGTGGGATCGGCAAGCTGCGCATTCGGGCCGAGCTTCTGCTGGATGTACGCCGTAATCGAGTTGTCGATATCGGCGCCCAGCCCAATCAGCTCCGTGGCGCCGTACCCGTAGCGCGCGAACGAGCTGGCGTAGGACGACGTGTTGTTCCGAATGAATCGCCCGTTGAATCCCGCGACCATGGTGTGCTTGCCCTTGGTCCATGTGAGCTCGTCGGAGGGGTTGAGCGTGGGGAGCACCTGGCCCGTGGGACGCGCGTACGGATTCTGCAACGGGTCGAGGCTGGTCATGAACAGGACCGGGCCGGTAGCACCCGACATCTGCGGGCTGAAGTGCGTGTACCCCAGGTTCAGGGAGTTGATGAGGGTCGGTTTGAGGATCGCGGTGTACTGCACCGCCAGTCCCTTGCTGCCGTCGCGCAAAGTGGAGGCCGGCGCTTGCCCGGGGAACTGCGCCAGGATCTGGTCGTCCACGTTGTGCGCCAGCGTGCCGCGAATGCTCAGCAGGTGTTTGCCCGCGGGGTCCAGGTGGAAATCGAGTTTCCCTACGATCGCTTTGTCCGTGCGGTGGCTGGGCGCATTGAAGCGGAAGCCGCTGAAGTTGAGCCCGCCATCTTCGCCGTACGAAGGATCGTTGCCCTGCGGGTACTGGTTGAGCACTTTGAGGATGTTCGGATTCACTCCCTGGTGGTTCGGATCGACCAGCCGGATCTCGGCGGGCGTGAGCGTCTGCACGGACCCGTCGGCGAGCTGAAACACCAGGTTCCCCTGCCGCAGCGAATCCGATGGCACCGCGCGCACCTGGGCCACGCCGCTGCCGTCGCGCCGCTCTTCGTAGTTGAAGAAGTAGAAGACGCGGTCGCGAACGATCTTGCCGCCGGCCGAAGCGCCGAACTGGTTGCGCACCAGCGGCTGCCGCGGCACGCCCGCTTGGTTGTTGAACCACGTGTTGGCGGCCGTGGCCGTGTTGCGGTTGTATTCGTAGAGCGAACCGTGAAGCTGATTGGAGCCGCTCTTGGTCACCAGCGCCACCTGCCCGCCCGAAGAGCGCCCCTGGCTGGGAGTGTCGCCCGCCACCGTCACGCGAAACTCCTGCACCGAATCGAGCGGAATCGGCAGCACCGCATTGAACCCGGAGTTGCCGATCGCGCCGTTGGCGTTCGAGCCTTGAAACCCTCCGGTGCCGGTGGCCGTGTTCTGCGCCACCAGGCCCGAGTTCTGGTTGTTGTTCACGTCGGCGCCATCCAGGCTGATATTGTTCTGATCGCGCCGCGCCCCCAGGACCTCGCCGCTCGATGTCACTCCCGGCTGCAGGCTGAGCAGCTCCACCACGTTGCGCGTCTGCAGCGGAAGCTG
>OMOG01000680.1 GCA_900290305.1 Candidatus Sulfopaludibacter sp. SbA4 | reverse complement strand
AACGTCATCTCCTCATCGCTTGCGGAGATGCTCTGCGCAGGATCGAAACCCGTATCGAACCGGTGGCCAAGCTCCTCGAAGTACGACCGCAGGCAATATCGGGCGTCGATGTCACGCGGGTCGATGATCTCAATCCGCACTTGCGACGCGAGGATGAGCCTTTCAACGCCGGCCATCGCGGTAACCAGACGGTCTCGCTGCAGCTCCGTCAGCGGCCTCAAGATCGATGCCGCGAGTTCATTGGATGAGCTGTCCAATACCGCCCGCTCTGCAAGACCCTTACGGGTCAGTCGCACCTTTCGTACGCGACCATCGCCGTCATCGGGATCGGTGGTAACCAGCCTATCTGCCTCTAGCCGACGCAACTGCCGGCTGAAGTATCCCGAGTCCAAGCCAAGACGGGCGCGCAGCAGCCTTACCTCAGACCCAGCCGGCTCAATTTCCCACAGCAGTCGCGACAACCCCAGTGAGCGTCCACGAGAAAGATAGGCATCGTCCAGCGCGCCGATTCGCTGAGTAACGGCGCGGTTGAAGCGCCGAACCGAATCAATCTGATTTTGCTTCATTCTCTGACTATAGTCAGAGAATGGCATTTTGGAAAGATGCCCCTGTTAAGTGGCGGTTCCGCCCGCGCACCTGATGGGGCGGTCCCCGGCCCGATATACTGTAACGATAGAGCTGAGGAGAGTGAAGTTGGTTCATTATCGGAGTCGCGCCGCCCTGGCGCTCTGTGCCACGCGCCTTCTGCTGGCCCAGACCGCACCCGCGGTCGATTTCCAGCGCGAAGTTCGCCCCATCCTGTCCGACAACTGCTTCCAGTGCCACGGTCCCGATAGCGCCGCCCGCCAGGCCGGCCTGCGCCTCGACCGCCGCGAATCGGCCCTCGAAGCCCGCCCCAACGGCGCTCCCATTGTGCCCGGGAAGTCCGCCGAAAGCCTGCTCTACCAGCGCATCAGCGACCCCGACCCCAACTACCGCATGCCACCGGCCGAATCTCACAAGCACCTCACGCCGGCGCAAATCGGGCTCCTCAAACGCTGGATTGACGGAGGCGCTTCCTGGACGGAACACTGGGCCTTCCAGGCTCCCGTCAAGCCCAAACCACCCGCGGTCAAAGACGCCGCCTGGATCCGCAACCCCATCGACCGTTTCATCCTCGCGAAGCTTGAAGAAAAGGGCCTCGCTCCCGCCCCCGCCGAAAATCGCCGCGCCCTCATCCGCCGCGTAGCCCTCGACACCACCGGGCTACCGCCCAAGCCCGCGGAAGTCGAAACGTTCCTGGAGGACACCACCGCCAACGCCTACGAGCGCATGGTGGACCGCTATCTCGCCTCGCCGCACTACGGCGAGCACCGCGCCCGCTACTGGCTGGACGCCGCCCGCTACGGCGACACCCACGGCATCCACATCGACAACTACCGCGAAATCTGGCCGTATCGCGATTGGGTCATCGCCGCCTTCAACCGCAACCTTCGTTTCGACCAGTTCACCATCGAACAACTCGCCGGCGACCTTCTTCCAGATCCCACGCTCGAACAGCGCATCGCCACCGGCTTCCTGCGCTGCGGCGTGACCACCAACGAAGCCGGCATCATCGAAGACGAGTACGCCGAAATCTACGCCAAGGACCGCGCCGACACGGTGGGCGCCGTCTGGCTGGGCATGACCGTGGGCTGCGCCACTTGCCACGACCACAAGTTCGACCCCATTTCGCAGAAGGACTTCTACTCGCTCGGCGCCTTTTTCCGCAACACCACCCAGAAGGTCATGGACGGTAACATTTCCGACACTCCGCCCATCCTGCTGGTCCCGCGCGCTGCCGACCGCACTGCCTGGGACCAGAAGCGCGCCCGCGCCGCGGCCATCCGGCGGGAGATGGAGCAGGTCCGCGAATCCGCGGCCGCGCCCTTCGACGCGTGGCTCCGGGAGCACCGCCCCGAAGCCAACGCGCAACCGCTCGAAGCCGCTGACGACGCGTTCACGGCCGACTTGCCCGAACCGCTTCACTTCGAAAAGGCCGGCGGCGAAACCATCGCCAAGGTCCCCAAGGCCGACGCCGAGAAGCCCTTCTCCATCAGCATCCGGTTCCTGTATCCGCAGAAGGAGCAGAACTACACCATCGCCGGCCAACAGAACACGCGAGAACGCAACCGCGGCTGGGTGGCCGACATTACCGCCCGGCAGGCCGGATTCCGGCTCATCGGAGACAACGGCGCCGCCATCGAAGTCCGCGCCACCGAGGCCGATCTGCTCAAGCCCGGCACGTGGAACCACCTTGCCGCCACTTACGACGGCGGGCGCAACCAGTCCGGCCTGATGCTTTACCTCAACGGACGCTCCGTGGCTGTGCAGGGGCTGGGCGCCCGCAACCAGCACCTCGAAGGCTCCATCGAAACCGAAGACGGCATCGTGCTCGGCCGCTCGCTCTCGGGCGGCGCCATCTCCGATTTCCGTCTCTACCACCGCGTGATCACGGAAGCTGAAGCCGGCCTGCTGAGTGCGTGGCCGGAGAGCCTGCTCCCGTGGTTCCTCACGCGTTCCTACGAGCCCTATCGGAAGCTCGCCCTCGAACAGCATCGCATCAACCTCGACCTCCGTGAAATCGCGAGCCGCAGCGCCGTGACCCTGGTGATGGAAGAGCGCGCGGACCAGAAGCCTTTCGCCAACGTTCTCTACCGCGGCGCCTACGACCAGAAGCGCGACCGGGTGGAAGCCAATACGCCCACGGTCCTGCCCCCAATGGCCTCC
>OMOG01000588.1 GCA_900290305.1 Candidatus Sulfopaludibacter sp. SbA4 | reverse complement strand
GCCAACTGTACGCCTCACTCGGCATAATCCGGCACTCGGCATAAGGCCGGTTAACTGCCCCACAAAGCGTCTCAGCGACCTCCCGCCGCGGCGCTGCTCAACGTGAATTCCGCCACCGAAGTCTCCTCCATCGGGTCGATCCCGGTGAGGGCGCGGAACAGCCCGGGGTCGCCATTGCCCACTGCACAGGGCGCCAGGCCCATGGCGGTGGCCACCAGGTACATGGTTTGGAGCGCGGCCCCGGCATTCAGCAGAATGATGCGGTAGGCCATTCCCTCGTATTTCCACGCCAGTCGCGGCAGCCGGGCCGCAATGGTCACAAAGAGGTTCGGGGTGGGGTACGCGCCGCCCCAGGAAATCAGCGCCGTGCCGATCAGTTCCCTGAGGCGGCCCTCGTCCGACCGAAGCCGGTAAAGCGCGTGTTCCTCCGCGTGATAGTGGTAGAGACCGGTCTCCAGGCCCTCGCACTGGTGGACCGCAATGTAGAACTCCAGCTCATGGATCGCGCCTCCGGAAGGATACGGACGCAGCAGCAGTTCCTGCGGTCCTCCGGCGAATCTCTGGCGGATCGCCACCGACCGGTAGAGAAACTCCCCCAGTTTTGCAAGCGTGATCGGCCGGGGCCCCGGCTCGCGGCGCGAACGACGGCGCTCCAGCACGTCCTGAAATCCCGTCTCCGTCTCCTTCGAGGTGGGCTTGTTCAAGGGAATGCCCTGCGGGGAGAGCGGAGGCTTCACGGCGGGCGGAGATTCCAAGCGGCCTTGAAACCGAAACGTCGCGCCCACCCGCCGCCCCGCATGGCGCCGCGAGGCGCCGTGAAAGAGGAGGTCGTGAAACTCCCAGAATTCGGCCGGCGGCCGATTCTCGCCTTCCGTCTCCAGCAATCCGGCTTCGCCCAGAAGCCGCACCACCGGGTCTTCCCCATCGCCGGAGAGCAGCCCCGATAAACCTGCCGCGGCCGCCGGCTCGAATTCCACGCGCACGCCGGCCAGCGGCGATTCGCAAACCAGCGCGCGACCATCCCGGCGCAGGCAGGCAAACCTCGATAGACGACCGCCGGTGCGTCCGCGCTGCAATTGGAAATCCCCGTTCAGCGGGCACAGCCAGGCGATCCGCGCACCCTCGTGCAGCACCGCGTAATCCAGTTTCGTGCCGAGCTCGCAGATCCGCAGCGCGTAACGCGCTTCGGCCGCCGCCCAAAAACCGTGCGCCGCGAGCACGCCCTGGATGAGCGCCTCGGTTTCGCGCTCTCCGTCCAACCCGGCCAGGGCCGCCTGGGCCGCGGGATCGAGGCCTGGGCTGGGGAAGAACGCGAGGCCGGGTTTGAACGCGGGGCAGTATTGAAGGTCAGGCATGGTCTTCTTCTAATGGTCCTTTACAGGAAAAAGGGAAACGGATTCAAGTCGCCTTCGCTCAGCGGCCGCTCGCGCCACCCCAGCGCGCAAGGCACGTCGTAAAGCCTTCCCGGAGCGAAACGCGGAAAGGCCGGCCGCAGGCCCGGCACCATCACCCGGACCACCGGCACATCCACGCCGGGCCGGGTCAGATTGGCCACCAGCATTTCCAGGCCGCTCCTGCGGACGATCTCCACGCACCGGGACAGGCCGGAATCGCCATCCGCCGCCCCATCCGCGGCCCCATCCGAGGCAATGTCGCGCGCCAGCGGAATCGCCTGCGGATCCGGCGACAGCCACGCGTCGCGATCGACGCTGGCGGCCTGGATCCAACGGTTCATCCATTCCCCGCGCTCCGGCGATTCCACGACTCCGAGCACCTGTTGCATCTCGAGCAACGCCCGGCGCGCCGCACGCGCTAACTGCAAACCAGCGCCAAACCCGAATGCCACCGCGGTTCCATCCCGTCGTGCCGAGATGGCCGACACGACCGGCAATCCCAGATCGGTGGTCAGATCCAGCAGGTGCAGCGTTCTCCCGGCTTCCGTCAGGCGGAGGCTCAGGCCGCGCGCCAGTTCCCCGCCGGCCTCCAAAACATCGAGCGCCGGCCGCGGCACGCGGTTGTACCACCACAACGCGACCGCATCCCGCTCCACCAGTTCGCAGAAGCCGCGTACGATAGCGTCTTTCAGGGTGCGGCCCGCCGCGCACCCGTTCGAATCGCCGCCAAACGACTCCAGCCCCGCAGGGTAGCGAAGCAGGCAATAGGCCGCCGGAACGTACCACTTTTCCAGCCGGCTCAGCGACCAGACCGGCGTCCAATCCATCGGCCGCCCTTCGTCGGGCCGTTCCGGAAGCCACAAATCGCCGCCGCCTTCGCGATTGAGCCGCTCGCGGTCGGCGTATTGCCGGTCGCTGATCAGCAGTA
The DNA here is from genome assembly GCA_900290305.1 of Candidatus Sulfopaludibacter sp. SbA4. Classification (GTDB taxonomy): domain Bacteria; phylum Acidobacteriota; class Terriglobia; order Bryobacterales; family Bryobacteraceae; genus OMOG01. The sequence continues at coordinate 2,320 of OMOG01000588.1, read as the reverse complement.
GCTGCGAAGACCCCACCGCCGGTCCGTCCAATTCGCCGGCGCGGCAATGCACAACCCGCTCGGTTCCATCGAAGCACAGGCAGTACCGCTCGACCGCTTCGGCGATGCAGGAAATGGTCGCTTCTTCCTCCGAAGGCCCCGTGCCCACCGCCACCCGCATGGCATCGCCGACGCGGCGTTCGGAGGCTGCGGGCATGGGCTGCGGAGTCCAGAAGACATGCAGGAAATCGCCCGCGGTCTGCCTGCGCTGCGGACGAGCAACCAGGCCGGTCCGCGGATCGGCCAGCGCCAGCAAGCGGGCATCATCCGGCTGGGCGCAGGCGGGCGACGCGATCTCGACCGCCGACGGATCAAGCGGCTGCGGTGCGGCATCCACCAGCAACCCGCATTCCTCCAGCCGCAGCAACGCGTCCAGCACCTCGAACCGCTCAGTCCCGGAACCGATCTCGCAAACGATGTCGAAGCGCGTCCGCCGCCCGTTGATCCGCGCAGCCAACTCGCCGCACCACGGTCCGTTCACCACGATCTGCCCGTCCGGAGAGGAGAGTATGGCTTCGTCACGATTCACTGAAGACGCCTGCATCTGCCTGGTAAAAGCCGGTACGCGAATCACGGAATGCCTCGGGGTCCCTATACTGTAGCACCGCAGGCCTCAATCGAGAACCCAAACAGCGCCGTTTCCCGAAGAACTTGCCGGGGACCTGCGCACTGCGCTATCCTGGAAACTCGAATACTCTGTAAGGAATAGATTTAACCAAAGATGGCCAACACTTATTCCGCGCTGAAGCGGGTGCGCCAGGCAGAACGGCGCACGGAATACAATCGCAAGAACAAGTCTCGTCTGCGGCACCAGATCCGCGCGATGCGCAAGGCCATCGCCGGCAAGGATGCCAAGGTGGCCGGGGAACTTCTGCCCAAGACGTTTTCCCTGATCGACCGCTCGGCGAAGAGCGGCATCATCAAGAAGAACACGGCTGCCCGATATAAGTCGAATCTGCACGCCAGAGTTAAGGCTCTTTCGGCGTAGCTCCAACCCCTGACAGGCTCCGTCCGCGCGGCGCATTTCGCACATATCAGGCGAACCGAAACAGAATTGTGCGCAAATGTTCACCGAGATGTTACCGAACTTGCCTTACACTCAGACTGGGTTGAAAGGCGGCCTGTATGTCAAGACCGATCGTGTCTGCCGTTCAGGGCGGGATCGAGAGGGCGCTGACCGCGGTAAGTCTGGTAACGGTCCTTTGCTTCCTGTGGCCCCTCACGTTCGTGCTCAAGCGGCGGCCGACTGCGTAACGTCGCACGCCCTGAGTTGAGAACCGGCGCGGAACCGCCACGCGGTTTCCGGGTAGGATATTCTATTACTCAGCCATGAACGTCAACTGGAAGGGCGTATTCCCCGCCATCACCACTCAGTTTCGCCAGGATCAGTCTCTGGACCTGGCGGCCACCGCGAAGCACCTCGAGACCATGATCCGCGCCGGCATTCACGGCGTCGTGCTGCTGGGAACCGTGGGCGAGAACACCGCTCTCGAATACCAGGAGAAGCTGAGCGTTCTGCGGGAAATGACGCAGGCCGCCGGCGGCCGCATTCCGGTGCTGACCGGCGTGGCGGAATATACCACCGCGCTGGCCTGCCGTTTCGCGCGCGACGCCGAGAAGATCGGGGTGGATGGCCTGATGGTGCTGCCGGCCATGGTGTACAAGTCCGACGGGCGGGAAACCATCGCACATTACCGCACCGTGGCGCAAGCGACGGGCTTGCCGATCATGGCGTACAATAACCCGGTTTCCTACAGCGTGGATATTACGCCCGAGATGTTCCAGGAACTGGCGGATGTGCCCAACCTGGTGGCGGTGAAGGAATCGTCCGAAAACGTGCGCCGCGTCACCGACCTGGTGAACCTCGTGGGCGGCCGGTACATTCTCTTCGCGGGGGTGGACGACCTGGTGCTCGAGAGCATCCTGCTGGGTGTCGAAGGATGGGTCTCCGGCCTGGTCAACGCGTTTCCCGACGAGAACCGGGCGCTGTGGGACCTGGCCACTTCCGGCCAATGGGAACAGGCGCGCGAGTTGTACCGCTGGTACACACCGCTGCTGCACCTGGATACGAAGATCAAGCTGGTGCAGTACATCAAGCTGGCCATGGCCGAGACGGGCCTCGGCAGCGAGATGGTGCGCGCCCCGCGGCTGCCCCTGGAAGGAGCGGAGCGCGAAGAGATCCTGGGAATCATCCGCCACGCGATCGCCACAAGGCCCGTTTTGGATCGGGTCGGGTGACGGGGATTGCGCCCCGGCACCCTCCCACACCACCGGACGTGCG
>OMOG01000673.1 GCA_900290305.1 Candidatus Sulfopaludibacter sp. SbA4 | reverse complement strand
CCTGGAGCGGCGGGCTGGCGGCGCCTAATGCCACGAATACGGACGGGCCCTTGGCAACTTTCGAGCATGCCAGGGCTGTGGTGCAGTCACTCAATAAGACGGGACTGACTCAAGTTAGCGTGCAGTTTCGCGGCGGGACATACTTCCTTCCGGCGACCGAGAAGCTCACGGGAGCCGACTCGGGCACGGCAAGCACGGAGATCGTGTACCAGAATTATCCGGGCGAAACGCCGGCGATCAGCGGGGGCGTGCGCGTGGGGAACTGGGTCAACGTGAGCGGCAACACGTGGAAGACGACGCTGCCCGCATCCACGCAATATTTCGAGAACCTGTTTTACAACGGCGTGCGGAGGCTGAGGCCGCGCCTGGGTGGCGCTTTGGGCACGTATTACCGTTACGTTGGCCCGATCTACTTGAGCGGGCCAGCCCCGCCGGCGGCGCCGCCCGATCCGGATTGTTCGGTCTATTTCGCCGGCAGCGGATGGGAATGTTACGACCGGTTCCAGTACAACCCGGCGGACCCGATCGTCAATACGTGGAAGAACCTTGCTCCGCCCGCGGGCAACCCGTGCGGCCAGCCCGCCGGGAATCCGGCTCTGGCCGGCGATATCGAGCTGGTGAATTTTGAGCAATACTCAGTTTCCAAACTGCGAGTCAGTTGCGTGGACTCAGCCAACCAGATTGTATACCTGACCGGCGACACAGCGACCGAGGCAGACCACCCTACTGCTCACGGTTTCATCCCGCACCATCGCTATCTGATCGAGAACGTGGAGGATGAGCTTTCCCAGCCCGGCCAATGGTTCCTGGACCGTTCGGCGACTCCGTGGGCGCTCACGTATCTGGCCAATCCCGGCGAGAATCCGAACACCGATACAGTCATCATTCCTCAGCTCACCCAGGTCTTGGTGGCGTCGAATCTCGAATACGTGACGTTTCAGGGATTGACATTGGAGCACGACAACTATACGATGCCGGCCACGGGGTACGACGGCACCTCCGACATCATCGCCGGGGTATCCTTCCAGAATTCGCAGCACATCACGTTCGATTCGAGTATCGTCACCGAGACTTCCGGAGTCGCGCTCGAATTCATTTCCTGCATCGACAAGACTTCGCCAAACTGGTGCGTTTCCAACAGCACCGGCGGGGTCGCCGCGAATAACCTGATCCAGAACAGCGCGTTCTACGATCTGGCTGCCGATGCCATTCGTATCGGCGTGCCGGGGAAGCCCACCGACACCAACGCCAACGTCCCGCAATTCAATTCTGTGCAGAATACCGTGGTGGAGGGCTATGGCCGCGTGTATGCGAGTTCCAAGGGCATCACGCAAGGCCAGGGTCACGACAACCTTTATACCCATAACGATGTCTACGACGGCTATAAAGGGGCGATCAAAGTCTGCTACTGCGCCAACTCCGACGTCAATCCGCCGTTTACGAACAACAACGTCATTTCGTTTAATCACGTTTACAACCTGTTTCAAGGACTCATGAATGACTCCGGATCGCTGTATTTCGGCGTGGGTACCCCTAGCCCTCCGTCCTCGGGCACCGGCAACAAGATGCTCAACAATAAAGTGCATGACGTGAGTGACGCGTCCGCCCTGGATGCAGACGGCTACGGCGGCGACGGACTGTACGCGGATGACTTCTCGGGGCAGGTGGACATGGAAAACAACCTGGTGTACCGCGTTTCGGGCAACGCCGTCAGTTTTTCAGGACCGCGTGCCGGGCCGAACCAGTCGAGCACCGTCAAGAACAACATTCTGGCGTTCGCGCGTCAGTCGCTGTTGAACGCCTACGATCCCTACTCTTTCAACACCGTGCCGCCCCTACCGATGTTCTTTACCGCGTCTAACAACCTGTTCTATTTCGACCGCAACAGCGCCGAATCGTTTTACGTACAGGGAGGCTGTACCTACCCTGGCGCGATCACCTATACGGCGTACCAGCAGTGGACCAGCAACCTTTACTGGCGCACCGACGGAGGGTTCGCGGCCGATCCGCAGGCATTCCACGTGCAGCGGAGCCTCGACGCGAACAATGGTTGTGGTAATCAGAAGTTATGGACCTATTACACGTTCGCCGGCTGGCAAGGTCTGGGCGAGGAGGCGCAAGGCCTGGTGCAGAATCCGGGGTTCGCGAACCCGGCCTATCCGGCGGACGATTACTCGCTGTCCAAAGGTTCAGCGGGTGTGGGGTTCGTGGTGTTTGACCCGAGCCAGGCCGGGCGTTCGAACCCCGTCATCCATCCGCGCGCGGTTCCGGCGACGTTCCCGACGAAATCTTTCAATCCCGCGACTGACTACTAGCTTTCAGCGCCCGCGGCCATTGGGCGCTTGAAAGGTGAAGGTGCCGCCGGTCACTACCTGAATCAGTACTGCGGACACCGCGGGGCCGAAAACGGCATCACCGCTGTAGGACGCGCTGATGCGGTGAGTGCCGGGCGAGAGCCGGCTGGCGGCTGTCAGACTGACGGCGCCGTTTGTCAGTGGAACGGTCGCGACGACCGTTGCGTCGTACAGGAGTTGCACCGTGCCGGACGGCGGCGGGAGCCCAGCGGCGCCGCTTACCTGCACCGTGAAGGTCTGGTTGGCCGTGGAGGTCACGGTGACCGTGGCGGCGTTGCGAACCACGTACAGTCCCGACACGAGCGATTCGGAAGGATACACGGAATCGCCGCTGTACAGGACCAACAGGTTGTGCGCGCCCAGCACCTGGAAGGTGACAACCAGGGTGGCTTGCCCTCCGCTCACCGCGGCAGCGCCCAGCAGGCTAGCGGAGTCGAAGAACTGCACGGTGCCGCGGGGTGGAGGAACGCTGGCCGGTCCGTTGCCGGTCACGGAGACCGTGAGAGTCACTGGCAGCCCAATGGGCGCAGGATCCGCGCTGGGCGTGAGAGTCAGTGTCACGAAAACCGGCGGCTGTGGGTTGTTGGCTACCGAAAGCACCGCGGAAGCGCTGCGGTTGAAGTTAGAATCGCCTGAGTAAGTAGCTGTAATATTGCCCGTGAGCGCCCCTATGTTGAGAACGGCCACTGACTGAGTGCCCGATTCAACCAAGGCAGCCGTGCCGATCGAGGTAACTCCGTTGAAGAACTGCACGGCACCTGTGGGAGTGCCTGCGCCAGGCGGAACCGCCGAGACCGCTGCAGTGAGGGCGCCCCCTTGGGCCGTGAGCGTGGTCGCGGTGTCGGCCTTGAGGATGCCCAAGTTGACGCCGGTGAACGGCAGCACGCCACTCGCGTAATTGGAGTCGCCGTTGTAGGTAAGGGTAATCATGTGGAAGCCGGCGATCAAGGCGGAAATGCCGGGCGATGGCGCCGTGACGGACGCGGCGCTTACCGGAACGGTGGCCAGCGGCGAGGTCCCCAGATTGGTGGTGTCGTTGAAGGTGAGGGTGCCGGTAGGCGGGGCGAGGCCGGGGACCGGCACATAGTCGGCAGAGAAGGTGATCGGCTGGCCGTAAATCGGCGCGAAGGTGGCATGGATGTCAAAGTCAGGTACGGCCCCACGGCTGGAATTCACGACCAGCGTGCCGGTGCTCGGCGTGGACCATGTGTCACCACTGTATTGGGCGCCGTAAGTGGTTCCCGGCGGACCGAGACTCGCGAAGTAACAGCTAACCGAGAATTGAGTTATGGGCGATGAACATCCGTGGTAGCAGAAGGTGGCCGGCGGCGGAGCGAGCGCCAGGCAACCGGGGATGGTGACGCCATTCTGCGTAAACGTGACGGTGCCGCTGTTCTGGAGGACCGCGCCGGGCGGAGTGATTGCCACGGTTGCGGTGAGAGTGACTGGGCCGGGCACGGGTGGGTTGGGGGAAATCGAGAGCGTGGTGGTGGTAGGCGCCAACCCGACCGTGAAAGTCAGTGGGGTGACAGTACCTAAGGTATAAGTCGAATCGCCGGGATAGCCTGCCGTTATGGTATTGGCGCCGCCCACGATCTCGTTGGTTTGCGGCGTGGCACAGGTCGCCGCACCATTCGAGATCGGCGCCGAGCAGAGGACTATGCCTTGGGAACTACCCACGAACCAGACGGTACCCGTCACTGGTGGGCCCGAGGCGCCCGTGAAGGTCGCGGTCAGCGTGATGGGCTGTCCGACCACGACGCTCTGGCCGGAAGAGAGCGTGGGTGATGTGACCGTGACGTTAACGGGAGTCTTGACGACGGTGCCCGGTGGGGGAAGCTTGACTGCGAAGCCATCGCTATCGAGGACAGCGTCGGTGATGATGTCGATGTAGGTGCTTTGGAAGGCGTTGAGCAGCGGGAAGTCAGGGGAGTAGGTGTAGCCGGCCACCTGGATGGCGCCGGAGGGCTCGATGGCAATTCCGGTGCCGGCATCCGGAAGAATAATTCCCCGAGTAAGTGTTACGTTGCCGCCGATCAATGTGGAGTAAGCGAGAGTCAGTGGGCCATTGCCAGGCGGGTTGAACTTGGTTACAAAAGTCTCGCCCAGGATTCCAGCGAAGCCCGATGGCGACGGATCGAGTATGGGAAAGTTGGCCGAGGAGGTGCTGCCGGTGACATAGACGGCGCCTGAGGAATCCAATGAGATGGCATACGCGATGTCACTGGCCGCGCCGCCGAGGAAAGTCGAGAAGCCGAGAGTCACGGCGCCGCTTGCGGAAACCGGATTGAGGCGGGCGACGAAGGCATCGCCGTTCCCGGAATAGCGCGACTGCCAGGCGTTGACAACGGGGAAATCGGCGGACATCGTGTTTCCGGCGACGTAGGCCGCCCCGGCCGAGTCCACGGCGATCGCGTTAGCGGAGTCGTTGCCGCTTCCCCCCAGCAACGTGGAGTAGGCCAGGGTGACGGGACCGCCAGTGAAGGGATTGACCTTCGCGGCGAATGCGTGTTGGTTTCCGGCGATGCCGGCGGCACCGGCGACATAAGCGGCTCCGGTAGAATCCACGGCAACCGCATTCGCGCTGCCGGGGCCTAAGGATGTGGAGTAGGCCAGCGTGAGGTTGCCGCTTCCGTTGTAGGGGTTGAAGCGGGCGAGTAAGGCGTCATCGACTTGGAACGGCCGGAGCGCGTTCACCGACGGGAAGTTTGCGGCATACGCCTCGCCTACGACGTAGGCGGCTCCGGTGGAGTCCACGGCAATCTTTCCCAGATACTGGTAGTCGCCTCCGAGGTACGTGGAATAGGACAAGGTGACCGGGCCCGTGCCGCTGTAGGGGTTGAGCTTGGCAACGAAGCCGCTCAGAGATCCGTTCGTGCCGCTGGGTATAGTGGCCTGATAGGCGTGGAGAATCGGGAAGTCGAGCGAGTTGGTGGTTCCCGAGACGTAGGCGGCGCCGGTGGAGTCCACGGCAACCCCGTTGGCGGCGTCGGCGTTGCTGCCACCCAGGTAAGTGGAATAGGCCAGAGTGATCTGGCCGCTCCGGTACGGATTCAGTTTGGTGACGAAGGCGGTGTGCAAGACCCGCAGGGGGCCGACGATCCCCGGCTCATAAGCGTTCACGATAGGAAAGTTGTAGGAAGACGTGATGCCCGCGACATACACCGCGCCCGCGGCATCCATCGCCATGTCCTTTATCTGGGTGTTGCCTCCGAGATAGGTGGAATAGATGAGGACGGGATCGATGACCAGCGGAAGGGTGCGGTCGTAGAGAGTCACATCGAAGGAAACCTGTTGGCCATTGAGCCGATAGGCGGTGGGCACTTCGACCTGCCGTCCGGAGGCCGCCTGGTACACGCGCGGCTTCCGCTGGCGTAGGTCGCCGAGCGGAGTGGTGAGGATCAGGTCGCCGGAAACGGGGTCGATGCGTATTCGCTCGGCGCCGGCGTAGGAGAGGCGGATGCGGCTGGAGTCCGCGCCGGGGTGAAGGACGAAATCGTATTCCACCTGTTTGCCGTTGCCGTAGTAGACCAGGTCGATGCCGGAGTAGACTGACTCATATTGGATGCGGCCGTAGTGAGGGACCTCGGGAAGCCAGCGCGAGGGGTCGTTGCCGATGAAGTAGGCGCTGACACCGGGCTGGCGGTCGAGGGCCGCAGGCCGCGCGGTGGGACTGGCTCCATCGAGAGTCATGCGGAGCGCGGCGGCCTGGTTCCTGGACACGGACGCCAGGACCATCTGGGCTTCCGATGGTCCGAGGAGGAGGGTGTAGCCGGCGGAGCGGGCGACGAACTGCGCGCGGGGATCCGTTTGGCCGAGATTCGGCTCGAAAGAGAGGGGAAGCTGTTCGTAGGAATTGAGGATTGGCGGCCTCTCCGCCGCGGTTAGCAGACCGGGAACCGCGAGGATGCAACTTAGTAAACCTGGGGACAACCGCATAGGACCGGGCCCGATCGACCAGCATAGTCCCTTTCACGCACCCCGACAAGGGCCTCAACGCCCGCGCACGCTCGGCTGCTGAAAGGTGAAGGTGCCACCGCCCACACTCTGAATTAGGGCAGCCGACACGGCGGAGGCCCAAACGGCATCACCACCGTAGAACGCGCTGATTCGGTGCGTGCCGGGCGCCAGGCTCGATACCGTCACGCTGGCGGCGCCGTTTGCCACGAGACCCGTCGCGATCACGGTCGCGCCATCCAGGAACTGTACTGTGCCGGACGGCGGCGCGAGGCCGACCGCACCGTCTAACTGCGCCGTGAAGGTCACCGGCTGGCCGGCTATGGTATTGGCGGAGCTCGAGGCGATGGCGATCGAAATGGAGTTGCCAACTACGTACAGGCCTGCCGCTAACGATTCAGGCGGGTACACGGAATCGCCGCTGTACTGGGCCGCCAGGCGGTGGGTGCCCG
>OMOG01000738.1 GCA_900290305.1 Candidatus Sulfopaludibacter sp. SbA4 | reverse complement strand
GCCGCCCCATGAGATCGTAAGTGTAGCTGTAGTTCGGCGGATTGCCTCCGCCCATCCCCCATGTCGGATACGTCAGGGACGTCATCTTGCCTTCATTATCCCACTGGTAAGTCGCGTCCAGGTCCACTGGGTTGGGGTTGGCGCTGGGGTGCGCCGGGTAGTAGCGCAAGCGCTGCGTGGTGATGCGGCCCGCCTGGCTGTAGCTGTACAGGTACGTAAAGCCGGCCGGGAGATTGGGGTCTTGATTGGCGAAGGTCACCCCCGACAGGCGGCCCCATCCGTACAACGATAGCCCCGTCAGGTCGGTGTCGTAGGAATAGTCCACGCGCTGGCTAATCTGCTCCGTTGAGTTGACATAGTGCCGCACCTCCGTCAATCGTCCGTAAGCGTCGTAATCGTATTGTACCTGCTGTCCCAATGCGTCGAGCCGGGTTTTCACGCGATGGCCGCTGTCGTAGGTGTAGCTCACGGTCCCGTTTTCCGGGTTCGTGGCGCTGGTCAGGTCCGTCCCGGTCCAGGCGAACGTTCGGGTTTGGGTACCCGTGCTCCGTGGCATAGTGGGTACACGTAGGTGGTGGTCAGGGTGCCCGAGGGCTGGTTGTTCGGATCGGGCTCGGTCACCGTAGTCAAGTTGCCCATGGCGTCGGTGGTGAAGGTCTTCGTCTTCCCGGCGGGGTCGGTAACGGTGGTCTGATTTCCTTTGTATGTGTATCGCGTGACGCTGCTGGTGTCCGGAGCCGTAACGGTCAGCGTGCGGCCGGATCCGTCGTAGGTGTAGGTGGTCCACGCGGGCGTCCCTCCCTGCGCGTACGGCTGCGATACTGCCGAGATCTTGCCCAGGGGCGAGCAGGCGCAGGGAGCGTACTGGGTATCCACCGTCGAAATGGTCACGCTGTCGTGCCCCTTTTCCACCTTGGTGGTGCGGCCGAAACCGTCCAGCGTGGTCCTGGTCCAGCGGTTGCCCGTCTGGGTAGGAGCCGCACAAGTTCCGGGTGGAGAGCAGAGGGTCAGGCTGAGAATTGCCAGTTGCGTGTTCGGATTGTAGGTGTACGAGTAGCTGGTCCATG
>OMOG01000591.1 GCA_900290305.1 Candidatus Sulfopaludibacter sp. SbA4 | reverse complement strand
CGGCGGATCGAAGGGGGGACGCTCGGCTTCGAGCAGACGCAACTGGTCGAGGTCGCGATGGAAAGCGCGGTTGGTGGCGTCGAAGCGGCGCTGGAGGCGGCCCAATTCGCCGCTGGCATCGGCGTAGGCCTGGCCGATGATGCCGTCGTCATCAAGGTCGGCGCTATCGGGGATTTTCGAGATCACGATTGTGACTTCGACGCGGCGAAAGCGGCGGAAGAGCAACTCGCCGTGCGCGAGGCTGTCGACCAGGGTACGCTCCTCGGGAGTGCGGGGCGGGTGGTGCTGGCACCACTCGGCTGAGACCGTCGCCCGTTCGGAGGGGTTTTCCCAGGGGAGGACTTCGGACTCGGCCTGGATGCCGGATTTCAGGGCATTTAGGGACGAGTGGGCCTTGCCCTCGGCGGAGCTAGGACCGCTACATTTTTGGGCGTTCAGACGGTTGGCGCGGGTTTGTTTGAGAGTAGCCATAAAAAAAGGAGGCAAGCTCGCAGCTTGTCTCCTAATTTCAGTGTAAGGGGTATGCGTCGCGCTTTCAGGGTCTGAAATTACGGAAGTGTATGAAAAGAAGGGGAAAATATTTCCCGGAAATCGGTGACCCGGTTTTTTGGGGGGTGGAATTCAGGGTGTTTTTGGGTGTGGGGGGGAGCTGTGGCTGCGGGCTGTCACAGCCTTCGTCCGGAAGAAACGCGGTATCGGCGGCGCGTGTGTCACGAACCACGGACATTCACCGCGAACTCCCGATTAGGGTGAAGTTTTGTGGCAACTCAAAGATTCACCACGATGCTTACCGCCAATGATCAGTTTCCCGTCGGCAGCGGATCGGCGTGGTCGATTACAATGATGTCCACAGGAACTTTCTGTGGCACCAAGCTTAGGCCTAGCCGCTCTTGAATGGCCGTACTCAAGGACGGTAAGAGCGCCTCCGGTGACATATCGGGATCATATTCGACATCGATGTCGTAACGGCCCGTCAATCCAGTCCGGTCCACCACGGGCATGCCGACCTTCGGCACCAGCATCAACGCGCAAAACTCCATTGACCAGTTGTTGCCCTTCAGCTTGCCCGGGCCGACATCGATACGGAAGTTCGGGGCCTGATCGCCCTTACTACCGGTGAGCTTCGGCCCATGCTTACCCACTACCAGCACGAGGCCCCGCTCTTCCCTGGTTTCATGGTGCAACTTCAGATGGAAACGCTGCTCCAGCAAGTCCTGCAATCGCGGCCGGAGCGCTTCCCTGGTTAACACAACTCCAGCTTCCGCTTTGGCATTCAGGTCGAAGTGCTTGGAGCCGAACCACGAAGGCGCATTGTTGAGTTGCCTGGCGTCAACATTGTAAGCCATAGCGGTCAAGAATTCGAGCGTTACATTCGTCGCTCGGAACTCACCCCCGCCGGGCTTGCTCCATTGCGCGTCTCTGAGGTTGTCGGGAGGGGTCAGCTTGATTGTGGCGGCTTCAAAAGAAGGTAACTGTGGGGCAGATGGATTCGCAACCAGGTCCTGTCCCTGGCACCCGATAGCCGGACCGGTTGCCGTCACGACAGTCACGATCAGCACCTGAGAAACACGCTGAGCGGCATACCTATACTTGTCGGTCATCGTTTGCCCTCTTTTCTTGCCTATCATACTCGTCGCGCTCATTCCATTGCAAGGCGACCTGATGGCATTGCAATGAAACCCGCGGGTACGTATTTCTGTGGACATCTGCATTGCAAAAAGGTGTCACTTTCTGAATTATCCGGCATAGAATCTTCTGCGCTATTTGGCATACTGGTCGAGTATGCCCGACGAGTTGGCACCGCTTTCCGAAGAGGCCCGGAAGCTGGCGCTCGATCGTTTTCGAATCCTCAAGCCACACCTTGAGCACAGCCAATCGTTGCGGTCCGTAGCCCCGGCTGCGGGAATTCCGTACCGGACAGCGCATCGGTGGCTCGCTGAGTATCGGCGGTTCGGGCTGGCGGCTCTGGCCAGAAAAGCCCNNATCGAAGGTCTTGCTCTCCAGAAACCGCCGCTTCCGATTGGGGCGCTTTACCGGCAGGTGCGGGCAATCGCTCAACAGCGTGGGGAAGCAGTCCCCAGCTATTCGGTCGTCTATGACATCGTTCACAAGCCAAGTTGCGGACAACTGGGGGCCATGCCAGCGATAGATCGTTTGGCATATATGGAGGTAGAATTCGAAGAGATCGCCCAGCGCCTCCAGATTTGCCGCATCGAGTGCAGCGTGTCCTTTCGGTAAGCCTGCCTAAGTAGGGGGGGCCGGTACACCCAGCTTCAACTATCCGGTGAAAGTGACCGAACAGAAGCTCGTTGGACATGGCTATTGGCGCGAGGCCAGCATCCACACGACATCCGCCGTGCGGTATTGGATCAGCAGAAAGGGCTTGTTCACTTCGTACCAGACGCTGGCTCCCGTCCCCAGCGTCACCCGCACGGTCCGGAACTCGCCGGCCGGGACGCGTACCGCCTCTTCCCCCTGCTCCAGGAAGACGGTGACGAGGCGCTCGGCGCCCCGGTCTTCGATGGGCGATTCCCAAAGGTCCAGAGTCGCCAGCCGTCCCGCCGCCCGCCGTGGCAGGGGCTCCGCCGCGGAGAGCCGCCAGGGGAGTTCGTAGGGGCTGAAGAATCCGCCGTCGAGGGCCGACTGCTGGCCGCTGGGCTTCTCCTCCCTGGGCCAGAAGACCCCCTTCTGCCCGGCGCGAGTCACCGCGCCCGAGAAGCGGTAAAGCCGGAGGCTGGCGGGGCTCCAGGAGGCGTCGAAGGACATCTCGATCGGTGTTTCCGACATGCGATTGGCGGCACGAAACTCGACCGAGCCGTGGAGCCGCCAGCCGCCCGGCGCTTGGGCGGTGAGACGATAATCCGCCTCGCCGATGTTGCCAGACGGGCCCTGAATGCCATACCGAAGGTGCAGCGGCGCAGTCCAGGGCGCCTTTACTGGCAGGCCGTGGACCGCCGGGGCACTCAGGTGCCGGTGTTGGACGACATCGGCGCTGGCGAGGCCGGCGACCAGCAGTCCCGCGAGCCAGAGCGGCCACCAGGAGCTGTGGGGCAGCTTTCGCCTGCCAACCGGCTGCCAGGCGAAAACTGCGCCGCTACGTGCAACCCTCCAGAGGCAACACGCGGCGAGCGCCGTACCGGGGATCGCAGCCAGGTCCAAGGCGCGCGCCGCGGCCGCCGTCTGCGGCGGACCGATCAGCATTGCCACGCCGTTCGCCCCCAGGTGTCCAGCCACCGCCGGCCAGATGGACCGTGTCCGCCATGCCAGCCAGGTCAGCATAAGAGCATGGATTCCCACGGCTGCCGCGCGCGCGGGCGAGACGTGCTGGCCGATGAACATGGCTGTGATCGTCAGGATGGCGGTCCAGGGCCGGATTCCGGCCGCTTCATACGCCGTCAGGATATAGCCGCGGAACACCAACTCCTCGCAGATCGGCGCGGCAACGGCGCTCCCCGCCACGAGCGCCAGCACGGCGGTAGCGCTGACTGGTTGCCCGCCGGCGATGTGGAACTCGTATCCGAGGATTTGTGCCACCGCCCGGTCCGCGACCCGGAGCAGCGGTACCACCGCGGCGCCCGCCAGCAATCCCAGGAGGCTCGGTCCTGCGCCGGGCCATTTCAGACGGAGGGTCGCGGCGGGCGATCCGGTGCGGAGCGCGAACAGGCAGGCCGGGACGAGGAAACAAACGGCCTCTCCGAGAGTGATGGAGGTTCCGAGACTGATCGATGAAAGAGGGTGCCAGACCCGGGCGATGCTGCCCAGTAGGACGGTCAGCACGAGGCAGGTCAGAAACAGCAGGTTGGCCGAATAGACCCGGCTGGAAGCGGCGGGAGGCGCGGCGGCCACCGGCGGCGAGATCTCGGGGGACATCGGGAGTCAAGCTTAAGAGAATACTACTCCGTGGCTTGCGATCATGGAAGCCCTCATGCAAATCGGAAACCGGCAGCGAAACGAAACCGACCCCGAGATGCTCCAGTTCCTGCAGTGTGGCGAGCAAGTCCGTGACCGGCCGGCCCCAGCGATCCAGTCGCCGCACCAGCACCAGGTCGATCTCCCGGCGGCGAGCGGCTTCCAGGAGTCTCTCGCGGGCTTCTCGGCGCGCGGCCCCGGAGTTCACCTCGCGAACTTGCACAGCAATCGTCCAACCGCGCCGGGCGGCATACTCCCGCATGGCGCGGCTTTGCATCGGCAAGGTCTGCTGGTCATTGGTGGAAACACGGGCATACAGGCCCGCTCGGAACATTTTTGCCGGCTTCCGTGCCTGGCCAAAAACGTGTCCCGATTTTGCCTTTGGAGAAGCCTGCTTTATGGGCATTTCGGCGCGTCGCCCCAACATGACCGAAGTCGATCCTTTTCGGCCATGCAGGATTCATCATACCCTATGCCGCATCCAAGAGAGCGCCAGTCCGTGCCAGCGTCTCGCGGTAGTTCCAGGGCATCCACTCCGACGGCGTTGGCTTCAACTCTTCCGCGTGCCGCTGTAACTGGTTCAGATAGTCGAATGGGTCGGCGCCGTTCAACTCGCAGGTGTGAATCAGGCTCATGAACAGGTCTCCCATCTGCGCCCCATTCCGGTTCTTGTAAAACAGAGAGAGTTCTTGCGATGCAGGATGGACTTTTTCAATGCTCGCTCACAGACATAATGCCGACCGCCGGATTATGCCGCGTCGGAGTTGCGGAACAGCATCGGGTGCGAAGGATCTCTGATTTTCGTGGCTCGTTTTGTCGGCATAATCACAGGCTCTCCAGGAAGGCGAGCAAGGGGTCGGGCGGACGGAAACGGTCGGGTGCGA
>OMOG01000593.1 GCA_900290305.1 Candidatus Sulfopaludibacter sp. SbA4 | reverse complement strand
CTGGCGTGTTGCGCGAGCATCTCGCGTTTGCGGGCGAACGTCCCGGCAACATTGACGATGAAATCCGGCTCGACGAGTTGTCCTTCCCGATCGCGCCCAGCCAGCGGGTCCATAAAGTAAAGATGCGGGATCCGGTCGAGAATCGGCGCCGGAGCCTCCGCGTGAGTCCGGTAGTTCGGCGCAGGCGCTCCGAAACAGGCATCGCGAACCAGCGCGCTGGCGGCCTCGTGATCGCAAAGATAATCGACCGGGGCAGCCGTCAGCACCAACTCCGGCCTGGTCTTGCGCAAGATTTCCGTAACGCAGCGGCGCGACGGATGGTCGTTGAAAATCGTCAGGTCGCGCATCTCGACGCAGAGGTACTTCGCGCCGATGAGCGCCGCGGCATTCGCCGCTTCACGCCGCCGCACTGCAGCTATCTCCTCGGGACCCAGTTCCGCGGAGCCGCAGTCCCCGGGTGTCATCGTGGCGATGGTGATTTCGTGGCCGCGGTCCGCCAGAAGCGCCAGCGTGCCGCCGGCCAGGAACTCCGCGTCATCGGGGTGCGCGTGGATTGCGAGGATTCGTGCCATCAGGCGTCGAGGTTAGCGCAATTCGGGCGCGCGCGCATCCAGTATAATGAGCGTGATGGAAGATAAACCGGTGACGATGAAAGAGTTGCTCGAAGCTCTAGCTAGGCGTGTTCAAGTCCGAGTTCAAAGCTGAACTGAAGGCTGAGCTCGGGGTTGAATTTCGGGCCGAATTCCGGCAAGCCGTCGCCGCCGGCAAGTCGGAGTCCCCGGCCGCATTCCGAGAGGCTCGCGCCGACACTAAGCCGGAACTCAGGATCAGAGAGGACCCGGACGACCGCGCTGAAATCAGGGCCACCTACAGGCAAATCATGCGGGAAGGGTGGGCCGAGCTGCTTAGGGTGTTGAACACTGGCCGGGAGGAACACCTTCGCGAGGCGGCCCGAATCGAAGCGGAATTGCTCATCCGTCCCTCCGCTGCATCTTAGCATCCCCTATTGCATTCCCATAGGAATTGTGCCACCCTAATATGGGAGTCCCATAGGAAGCCTCATGCGGCAGATCCGCGCCTTCTTTGCCCGTCTTTGCGGGCTCGTCCGCAAGAGATCCTGGGAAAGCGATCTCGACGCCGAGCTCGCCAGCCACCTCCAACTGCACGTGGAAGACAACCTCCGCGCCGGAATGAATCCCCTGGAGGCCCGCCGTGACGCGCTCCTGAAACTCGGCGGCCTGGAGCAGGCCAAGGAAACCTACCGCGACCGCCGCAGCCTGCCCTTCCTCGAAACCCTGTTTCAGGACCTGGCCTATGCGGCCCGCGCCCTGCGCAAGAACCCCGGGTTCACCGCCGTCTCGGTGGCCACCCTGGCTCTCGGAATCGGCGCCAACGCCGGGATCTTCAGCGTCATTCACGCGGCCTTGCTCAAGCCGGTCCCGTTCCCCGATCCCGATCGCGTCATGGTGCTCTACGAGCGCGACGTGATGGAAGTGGGCAGCGGCGTTGGCGTCGTGTCGCTTGCCAATTTCCTCGACGTGCAGGCGCAGAGCCGCAGCTTCACCGCCATGGCGGCGGCGCGGCAGCATTCCTTCAACCTGGGAGGTGATGGCGGCCGGCTGCTTCCTGAGCGCATCGAGGGCGCCATCTGCTCCTGGGGTCTCTTCCCCACCCTGGCCGTCGCACCCCTGATCGGCCGCCCATTCACCGCCGCAGACGACCGGCCGGGCGCGCGCCACACGGCGGTGATCAGCTACGGTCTGTGGCAGCGCCGGTTCGGCGGCGCCGCCGACATTCTCCAGCGCCAGGTCCGCCTGGATAGCGAAGCTTACGAAATCGCCGGCGTGATGCCGCGCGGCTTTGCGTATCCCTACCGTGGCGTCGACGTATGGGTTCCCGTGCAGCAATCGCTGAGCACGGAAGTCATCCACAGCCGCGGCGCCCACCAGTTCTACGTAGTGGCGCGCCTGCGCCCCGGCATCCGCCGGGAGCAGGCCAGGGACGAAGCCAACGCCATCATGCACCGCATCTGGCTCGACAATCCGGGCGCCCTGGTCGGCCGCGGCGCGGCCCTCGTGCCGTTGGCCGATGTGGCCACGCGGCGCAGCCGTCCGGCACTCGAGGTCCTGTTCGGCGCGGTGGGCTGCCTGCTCCTGATCGCCTGCGTCAATATCGCCAATCTCCTGCTGGCCCGCGGATCGCAGCGTCGCCGCGAGTTGGCGATCCGCATGGCGGTGGGCGCCGGGCGCACGCGCCTCTTCCGCCAGTTGCTCACCGAAAGCGTTCTGCTCTCGGTCGCGGGCGCCGCGGTGGGGCTGCTCCTGGCCTACGGCTTGACCGCC
Source organism: Candidatus Sulfopaludibacter sp. SbA4 (assembly GCA_900290305.1). GTDB lineage: Bacteria > Acidobacteriota > Terriglobia > Bryobacterales > Bryobacteraceae > OMOG01. Next base: position 2,351 of record OMOG01000593.1, on the reverse strand, counting down.
GCGCTGGCCGCGCGTGCCCCGGCCCTGTTGAACGTCGGCGATATCGACACCAGCTCCGAGATCGCGCTCAACGGCTGGGTTTTTCTGTTCACCGCCGCGGTGGCGCTGGTGGCCGGTGCGGCGACCGGATTCGTTCCCGCGTGGCAGGCGGCGCGCTCGCAGGTGACTGACGGCTTGAAGGAGGGCGGGCGCGCGGCGACGCCCGGCCAGCCACAGGGCCGCTTCCGTGCGGCGCTGGTCACGGTCGAGGTCGCCCTTTCGGTCATGCTTCTGGTGGCCGCGGGGCTGCTGGTTCGCAGCTTCGCCGAGTTGCGCCGCGTGGATCCCGGCATGCGCATCGACCACGTGCTGACCGCCGGGCTCTCCCTACCCGAGGCGCGCTACGGCAAGCGCCAGGAGATCTCCGTGTTCGCGCAGCAGTTGGAGGAGCGCCTGCGATCGCTGCCCGGCGTGCGCTCCGTGGGCCTGGTCAACTGCCTGCCGGTGGGAGGCTATTGCGGCGATAACGCCTTCTCCATCGAGGGCCGTCCTCTTCCGCCCGGCCAGTTCTTCCTGGCGCTCGACCGCTCGGCGACTCCTGGCTACTTCGCCACCGCCGGCATTCCTCTGCTGAGCGGCCGCATCTTCACGCCGCAGGATGGCCGTGGCTTCGACGAGGCCCATCCGCGCGAAAGCTCCGTGATCGTCAGCGACGCCATGGCCAAAAAGTTCTGGCCGAAGGGCGACGCTCTCGGCCAGCGTCTTTTCTTCGGCGACGATCCCAAAGAGCCGCGCTACCGCGTGATCGGCACCGTGGGAGACGTCCTGCTCGGCCTCGACGACCATCCGCGAGCCACCATGTACTTTCCGCTGCTCGAAGGCGGGCGCACGGACTTCTACGCGGTGTTGCGCACCGCCGGCGATCCGGCCGTTCTCGCTCCCACCGTGCGCCGCGAGATCGGCGCGATCGATACTGACCTGCCGGCCTTTCGCATCCGCACCATGGAAGATCTGCTCGACCAATCGGCGGGCCAGCGCCAGTTCACCGTCTTGCTGTTGACGTCGTTTGCAGCGCTCGCCCTGCTGCTCGCCGCGGTTGGATTGTACGGCGTGCTCTCCTATTCCGTGGCGCAGCGGACCAACGAAATCGGCATTCGCCTGGCGTTGGGCGCCGGACAGTCCCAGGTGCGCCGGCAAGTTCTGGCGGAGGGCCTGCGCCCCGCGGCCGTCGGGGTGGTGTTGGGAATGGTGGGGGCCATCGCCGCCGCGCGCATGTTGAGGACCCTGCTGTTCGGCATAGGCCCCGGCGACCTCCCGACCTACGTGGCGGTCCCGCTCCTGCTCCTCGGAATCGGGGCGCTTGCCTGCGCGGTCCCCGCCTGGCGGGCGTCCCGCGTGGACCCGGCCGTTGCGCTTCGAGGCGCTTGACTTGGCGGTTGGCAACGTGCATGCTTGCTAACCGGGCCTCGGAAAACCATCGTCCGATGCTATCACGCAAGCGGCGTGAAGGGGGCCAGCCTGCGCAGAACCTCGGGCGAGAGATTGCGGCCGCACAGAACGATGACCACATTCTGGCCTTCGTAGCGGCGCGCTTCCCTACAAAATGCGGCCACCGCGACCCCCGCCGCTCCCTCGATGAGCCAGTGCTCGGTCTCCAGGACCAGGCGCATGGCATCGAGTATCTCGGCTTCCGAGACGAGCACGCTGCGGTCGATCGCGCCGCGGCAGATGTCCAGCGTGATCGATCCCGGCTCCATGCCGCCGGACGTGCTTTCGGAGAGCGTGGGCTGCTCGGCGACGTCCACGACGTGGCCCGCCTGTAAGCACTGGTGGAGCACGGGGGAATTCTCAGGCCAGCATCCCACGATCTCGGTTTCGGGCGAGACCGATTTCAGATAAGCGCCAATTCCGCCGATGAGTCCGCCGCCGCCCACCGCCACGAAGACCGCATCGATGCGCGGAAGCTGGCGGTGCAGCTCGACCCCGATGGTGCCCTGCCCCGCGACGACATCGGTGTCGTTATAGGGCGAGATGAAGACTCTGCCGGATTCTTCGGCGGCGCGGCGCGCGGCCATCTCGGCGGTGAGCGGATCGTCTCCCGCGCAGCGAATGCGCGCCCCGTACCGCTCGATGCGTTGCGCCTTCGCCGGTGAAACTTGCGACGAGACGTAGACCTCGGCCGCGATGCCCCGCGCCCGTGCGGCGGCCGCGACACCCAGGCCGTGATTGCCGTTGGAGGCGGCGATCAAGCCGGCCGCCGCCTGTTCCGCAGTCAGCAGGGCGACCTTGTGGGAGGCGCCGCGAAACTTGAACGAGCCGGTGTGCTGCAGGTGCTCGAGCTTGAGAAAGACGCGGGCGCCGCTGCCGGCTCC
>OMOG01000594.1 GCA_900290305.1 Candidatus Sulfopaludibacter sp. SbA4 | reverse complement strand
GTTTTGGAGATTCGAACCCAATTCCTCGGCGGGGGCTTCGGTTTCAGTGGGTTGCGGGGCCGGTTCGGCCGCGGCTTCCGTTGCCTCAGCGGCGAAGCGGTTGGCCTGGAGACGTTCGAGTTCGTGGCGGGCGCGATTCGAGAGGCGCTCGTTGACTTCGACACGGCGGTCCAGGCGGCTGAAAGTGATCGGGCACAGAGAGTAGCCGTAGCCCACGGGATTGGGGTCCTTCCGCCCGAGAGGTCTCTCCATGGTTGAGCGCCAGATCTCGGCTTCGCAGCGGACATAGCGCCGGGCCTGCCAATCGCAGTGGATGATGATATCGACCTGGTGGCGCTCGGCCTCGGTGGCGGGTTTTAATTCGGCGCCGATCCGGTCGGCGAGGGCCTGGAGCTGGGCGGGGTCTTCGCCGTGGATGATGGCGGATTTGGCGTCGATGCCGGTGGTCAGGTGGTTCATCGAAGAGCGGGCCTTGCCCTCGGCGGTGCGGGGCCCGGTGGATTTTTGCGCATTCTGACGGTTGGCCTCGGTTTGTTTGTCGGTGGCCATAGTGTTGGATCTCCTTTTCAAGGAGGAAATAAAAAAAGCCTCACGGCCGGTCAGGGACGTGAGGCTTGCAAAGCCAAGTGCTCTTCGCTTTCCTTCCTCAATTCAACTCATACCATGACAACATCGCGAACGCAGGAGCTCGAGAGGGTCAAGTAGTTGAAAACATGGGGGAAATAAAGTTCGATTTTTGGAACTGCGTCAGTTTTCGGAGGGCATTTCCGTTATTCATGATTGCTCTCGCCGCCGGTATGCCTCGATGGCCGAGCTTCGAGCGCCTCGCGGCCACCATCGGGGTTCGAGCCCTGCAATTCATGAAGAAGCTCAGGGAACAATTTTTTGTATTGCTGGTTCTGGTGGCAATACCGTTACTCCTCCAAACGTCTTGCGGAAGCAACCCGTCCGAGCCTGCAAAGTCCGCCGAACAATCTAAGCCGCTTGCGGCTCCGAATCCGGCGTGTCTCTGCCAGCTACGATGGCCTCGAGCAACGAACAAACCGCCTGGCAGATCTTCGTTGCAGCCAACTGCGCCGCGAAGCCAGTTGACGTGGGAAACCTGGACCGAACAGACGTGCTGGGTGAACCCTTCGTCACCTGGTTGTCCTTCGGGGGCGCAACCGACGCCGCGACGGCAAAGCCGGTCCGCCGTCTTCACGGCAGTCGTTTGGGGTCTACATTGAGACGCGGCGCTGCCGGATTTGCGGGGCAATCCAATCTTCCCAGCGAATGCAACCCCATGACTACAAGCGGGCCATTTGCGCCGAAGAATCTCTCGGGAAAGCCGGTGTTTTGCGAAGAAGTTCACGTGGATCCGCCGGAATCGACCTTCGTGACGCAACCGGCCGCAGGCCAAAACTCACGACCGTCGTTGCTCAGGCCGCGTATGCCGCCACCAACAGCGGCATCGTCAATTTCCCGCTCCCGCCGTCGAAATCAAGGCCGATTGGATTCCCGCCAGTTCTTTGGCTACGCCCTTCGATTTGCGCGAATAACAAGCCGGCTGGCGTTTATGTGGAAACAATCGACTCAACTTGCTACGCCTTGGTGGGACTGCATCTGTCGTCGAAGCTACTTCCCAACTGGCTCTGGGCGACTTTCGAGCCGCAAAATAAGGATACGAATCGGAATCGTTGCAACCCGAATCTGTACGACTCCTGCAACGATCCGTGGGGTTCGAACCCGGCGACGAGCACCGGCCGCCTTCATGAGGGCGGCCAAGGCCGCGGTGGCGGATTTTGTCGACTCCGCAAAAAAGCCGATTCAACTTGGGAACTCGTTCGTCGAGTTCAACGCGGGTGTGCCGCCGCACAAGGCGTCGTGCATGACGTGTCACTCGCCGGCGATGATCTTGGCCGGTCCTCCGCCGACACAGATAAGGATGCTGTCTCTTAGGACTTCTCCTGGATGCTCGGGAGCATGCCCGCGCAGTGATGTCCATCCGGGGCTGCCGCGCATGATGCAGACAGCGCGCCAGCTCGGGCTTCGCGAAACCCGCTCATGGGTCGAAACGAGCTGCGGTATGGTTATCTGCTGAAACGAAGATATTACTTGACCTTTATCGAGACGGCCGTGCTGTGAGTCGTCGCTCCGGATGTGCCAGTGACGGTTAGATCAGAAGTGCCGGCACTCTTCGAGAAACCTACATCAACAATTACTAACGCCATCTGCGGTCCCGAAGTCAGCGTTACCGTTGATGGAACGACCTTGCACTTTGAGTTCTGCGGCCCTCCGCTGCAAGTAAGGTTGATCGGGCCAGTGAAGTTCGAGGTGGACGACACTGTTACCAGGTACAACGCCGGGAGCCCGGGCGGGAGGGTCTCCGATCCCGGTGTAACCGCGATGCTGAAGTCCTCCACGAGCTGCGGATTCCCGGTGAGTGAGCCGCTGCCGCCGTTGAAGTTTCCGTTCCCCGGGAAGCTGGTGGTGATGGTGTGACTGCCGGGCGCCAGGGCGGAGGCAGTGAACGTCGCTACCCCACCATTGAGCGTTCCCATGCCTATCGGGACACCGCCATCCAGGAAGGTGACAGACCCGCCCGGTGTTCCCGCCCCCGGCTGGACCGGTAAAACGGCCGCGGCGAAGGTCACCGGTTGGTTAAAGCGCGACGGATTCATCGACGACGTCACGGACGTCGTAGTATTGGCTTTGTTCACCACCTGCGTGAGCGGATTGCCGTTGTTGTTGCTGGCATTGAAGCTGGAGTTGCCGCCATAGGTGGCTGTGATGGTATGACTACCCACTGCCAGAGCCGGCGTGGTGAGTGTCGCCCGGTCTACGCCTCCGACGACGGTCAATGTTCCGCTGCCGATTGGGCTACCTCCATCCAGGAACGTCACGGTTCCGGTTGGTGTTCCCGGTTGGGCCGGTGAAACGACCGCTGTGAAGGTCACCGGTTGACCGAAAACAGATGGTTCCGCGGAGGAACCGACTGTGGTAGTCGTGGCCGAGGCAGTAGCAGTGTAGGTAAACTTGTCTGCCGCTGTCACGGCCGACGTTCCATAACCGAAAATGGGCGCGTTGACGTTGGCGTTGGGATTGCTGCTCACGCTGTCGGTTTCGTTGAGGCCCGATTGAACGGTCACATCCACGGTGCCAGAGCCACTTGGGACCATGACGGAGATCTCGGTGTCGCTGAGCACCATCGCCGAGCTGGAGGCGGTGCTGCCGAAGAACACCGAAAGATGCCCGGCCGCGCCGGAGAAGTTTTGGCCGTTGATGGTCAGTACGCTGCCGGCCGGGCCACTGCCGGTACTCAGGCCGGTCACGATGGGGGCGAGGTTGACGACTTGGAAGTCGCCGGCGTTCAGCGACTCGAGGCCGTTTGAAGAGAAGATGTCCGCCAGGTCCCAGGTAAGGGTGGTATTGGTGTTGGGGTCCACCGAGGCGGGGGCGCCGCTCACATACATCGCACTGCCGATATCCGCGACGATCAGGCCGTACTGCTGCATGGCTATAGCCAGGGCCTGGGATTGAGGTTTCATGGCGAGGATCGCCGCGTTGACGGCCGGTGTGTTCGCCAGGCGCAATCGGGTGCCGAGAGGAACATTGTCGGGGCCCTGCGTTGTTGGAACCATGTGCGAGGCGGGGTAAATGTATTGCGGGTTGATGTCACTGGACGGCAAAGTCACGCGCAGGGCGTGGTTGATGACGCCTTGCCCTCCCTGCCCGACCGCCAAGCCCTCGTCGGGCCGGGCCAAGCCGGCGAGGATGGGCAGTCCTGCGGCGTCCGCGGAGGTCCAACCGAGGGTGCGGAAGCTGTCCTTGTTATAGTTCCACACGGTTTCCTGGGCCGCGTGCCACATGCCGTCGGTATGCGGAAGTTCCACGTCGCTGGTATTGGGGAACAGGGTCGGGTCGGCAGGCCGGCTCACTCCGTACAGCTCATAGCCGACGTTGTTGTCCTCGTCCCAGACGATTAAGTGAGAGTCGCCGCGCTGGTTCACGTTGTAACCCGCTCCGTTGGGATTGGGTCCGTTCTGGAAATCACCTTCCAGCACGGCGTTGGGCGGAATCGGCACCGCGACGATGTCGCTCTCGCCGGGGTAGTTATCGATGATGACGTTCACCTTGGCGGTGCTGTTGCCGTGGACGACGTTATAGGGGATGCCGTACAAAGGGCTGGAGCCGTTGCCCGGATTATCCGCGTACCAATTCGGGGTGAGACGGGTGCCGGCCCCGCCGATGTGGGCGATGATGGCGGCCGAGTTCGCCGCCACCGGTGCGTTGCCGATGTTCTGGCGCCAGGGACTGTCGGAAGGAAAGAGCAGTTGGCCCAACAGATCGGCCCGCGCCGGCGTTACCATTCCATTGGCCGCCAATATCCCCGAGAGGACCATCGCTCGTGAACGCAGCCCCAGGCCGGTAAGATTCGAACGTTTTTCATTTTGTTTCTTTTTGTTCTTTCTTTTGTACGTAAACATAGGTGTGTCCTTAGTGCAGTTTCGAAGTTACCTTGGGCTACCGGGTTGTTCCGACTCTGAGCTGCGCTCGATTCCCCGTCAAAAAGTAAGGTGGAGATTTGGAGCGGATATTGGGGGGAAGAAAGATTTTTGGTACTACTGTTTGGTCACTGCTATCCTGGAAAAACAGGAATCGCCAGTTTCTGCCGATTTAACCAGGAGTGCAGGTGAGCGCACAAGCTTCCGAACCGGTCCAGGAGTACCGCGACATCCGCTGCTCCCACTCGGATCGCCTCCCCGCGCTCCTCACCGAATTGCGGCTGTCGGTCCTGATCTCCACTTACCAGACCGGCCACCTGGTGGTGGTGTCGGTCCGGGAAGGCCGGCTCACACTGTCGTTCCACCAGTTCGAGCGAGCCATGGGGGTCGCCGCCAAGCCCGGAACCATCGCTGTCTGCACGCGCAAGGAAGTATGGTTCCTTCGGGCCGCTCCCGATATCGCCGCCAAGCTCCAGGGACCATATGACGCCTGCTTTCTGGCGCGCACTTCCCACTTCACCGATGACATCCACGCGCATGAAGCCGCCTGGGTGGGGGTCGGGGGAGGCCAGGGAGTCGAGTTCTGGATCGTCAATACGCTCTTCTCCTGCCTGTGCGCCCTCGATCCGCACTACAGTTTCGCCCCGCGCTGGCGGCCGCCGTTCCTCTCCGCCTTGCGCCCGGAAGACCGCTGCCATCTCAACGGCATGGCGGTGGTTGGCGGCCAGCCCCGCTACGTCACCGCCCTGGCGGAAAGCGACACGCCGGCCGGCTGGCGCGCGGTCAAGCACAATGGCGGCTGTCTCATCGAGGTCCCCAGCGGCCGCCTGCTGTCCCGCGGCTTGTCCCTCCCTCACTCCCCACGGGTGGAAGGCAAGCAAATCTTCTTTCTCCACAGCGGCCAGGGCGAACTGGCCGTGGCCGATCCCGAGACCGGCCGGGTCACCCCAGTGGCTCCTGTGCCGGGCGTTTCGCGCGGGCTGGACCTCCACGGCGGCTATGCCTTCGTGGGGCTTTCCAAAGCCCGGCCGACGCTCGAAGGAGTCCCCATCGTAGCCGATCGCGACAAGCTCCGCTGCGGGCTGTGGGTGGTGGATTTGCGGACCGGGGCGATCGCCGCCCATCTCGAATTCTGCACGGGAGTGGAAGAGATCTTTGATGTGCAGGCGCTGCCCGGAATTGTGTCTCCTTACATTTCCGGTCCCGGCGCGGTAGACGATACCGGCCAACCAATGTGGACCGTCCCCCCGGAGGCAACCCATTCGCGCTGATGCAGGCTCACGGCGGACCCTTCGCCGGACAGCCGGGGCGAATCTCAGGCCGTTCGGAAGTTGGAGAGTGGCGAGCGGCCAGCGTGCAAGACTACCTTTGGCCGCCGACTCACTGCCCGGATTGCGGCGCAAGAGTTCTAAACAGAGCGTCATAAGTAATTGCGCATGCGCTCCCTGACGGTCGCGGCTCTGTTCGGAGCCGCGCGCGTAAGCAAGCGGTCGATGCGCAAACAATTAGGTCGTCGTGTTTAATGTCGTCCAGAGTGGGAAGCCGCTGCTTCACCAGTTCTTTTGAGGACTCGCGCAAAACGGCCGCGTCGCGAACAGTTTCAGTCCTGTATGGGGGCGCGCCGCGGCCTTTCCGCTTCAAACGAAACAGCCATGAATCCAGCGGATGCATCGCCATCGATTAGGCGAAGTTTACGTTGTTTCGGAGACCCGTCTCGCCGACACGTTCCAGCAGCCGAAATAACGCAGCCCGTTCGTCTGCGCGGGTTCGACGGCGGATGACAATGACAATGCCATGATGTGGCCTCGTCGTTGCGAGATGGAGAAAGTCGTTCCGGTTGCAAGTCAACAGCACGCAACCACGCTCGTGGGCAAACTGGAGAACGGCTTCGTCGGAGGAATTGCCGGGAAGGGCTTTACGCAAGAGCGTGACCTCGTGGCTGAGTTCCTCGAGCAAGTAGCTCAAGTCGTCGGCACGTCGTGGTCGAGCAAAAACGTCACTCTGAAGCAGGGGCCGCCATCTGCCTGGCAACGAGCAAGTCGATCTCCCCTCGGTGGTCTTCATAGTAGGCAAGACACTCGTAAACGTGAGATCTGGTGAGTTGCGGGAAGCAGTTTGCCCTCAACGTGTCAACCGTTTCGCCATTCTGAAGCAAGCCAATGACGTCGTGGACAGCAATCCGGGTACCTTCCACAATGGGGTTCCCACTCCGCACGCCCGCCGAACGCACGATGTAACGATAGGCCTCCGAGATCGGGCTCATACCTGGATGGTACGTCTCCCTTCACAAGGGTATCAACTACCGACGTAAGGAAACAAACTCCAAACACTGGCGTGGCTGCGGATTCACTCCTTGGTCTCTCCGCCCGACACAGAGTTATACACGAGTAGCAGATCCGGCGAATGCTCTTTGAGCTAAAGGGGCGACTCGGTGTGTGACCCCGGCCCTGTCAGCCAGAATCCCAACTCCGTGAGCGTTATGCAGTGATATGGAAAGCGGTTCTGTCGGGCGTTCGCGGCCTGCTCGCCGAGGCGGCAACATCTCGGAAACCACAAAGTCCCTGAAATCCTTGCACTACCAGCGGGTTGGAACGACCAAGCCGGAAGCGTGGACCCGCGTCAAACGAAATAGCCACTGGCCTAGCGTCAGCGCGGCCAAATAGTAGGCGCAATCCCACTCCAGCAGCTTACGCACAATTGCGGAGATTCCGAACGGCCGGTCCAGGAGGGAGCGGCACTCCCGAATATAGTCCGGGCTAGGAACCGCTCTCGCCGCGCTTCGGCCCGCCATGCTGCCAGTGAGTAACGCATTCAGGATGCCGGAACCCGTGAACGGGTCGACGAATCCGAGTGCGTCGCCGACAGGATAAACACGTTCATTCCGCTCCGAGTGCGCGATCGCTGAAAACGAAAGCGGTCCGGACATGAGCCATCGCATCCGGCGGCGGAGGGGCCGGAGTCGCTCGGCCAGGGGATCGGAGGCGGCCAGGTACTCATCTACGTCGAAGCCGTGGCGCCGAAGGGTGCTTTCGGGCGCGATGCCGCAGACGTTGGTCCAGCCGTTCTCGACCGGACTCACCCCGACGTAGCCCTGCCGCCCAAAGAACAATTCAATCGCATCGTCCATCGGTCCTTCAAAATGAGCTTTGAAACCAAACAGGCGGTCAGGCAATGAGGCGGTCCCGTTGCGGCCCGTGGCCAGGACAATTCTGGCCGCCGCAGCTTTACGCTGGTCCGCGACACCGCATTCGCCGCGGGAGACAGTGGCGCCAAGAGTGCCTGCTTTCTCTAAAAGGAGTTTGTCTAACTCGAATCGACTCAGGCCTAATGCGGGTTCCAACAGGCTCCAACTCTTCTCGCGCCGGCCGAAGTGCAGCCGGCATTTGCGGATGCACGCCGGCTTGAGCCGTGCCAACGCTTTCCCGTTGCCCAGCAGATCGAGTATGCGGTAAGCCTCAGGCGAGAGGAATTCCCCGCAAACCTTGTGCTTGGGATGGCGAGATCTCTCGACGATGCGAACGGCCGCCCCTTCCGCCAGAGCCGCGAGAGCTGCCGCCCGGGTTGGGCGTAATCCGTTCACGTGACGGGGGTCGGCAGGTGCATCATCCACTGATCACGTCAAGCTGAGCCGCTGCGCGAGTTCTTGAAGATAATCAGCACAATCTGTATGATCTGTGGCGTGATGGCGCCAACCGACACGCCCACCACACCAGATAGGTTACCCGTGCTAAAAGGCCATTCGGGCCATTTGTTCACGCGTTTCATCTCAGCCACGCAGAAGTCGATCTGTCGTTGACGTTCCTGAGACAGATCAATCGGGGAGGTCGGCGTGAGCCTTTCCAAAAGATCGTCCAGTTCTAGTAACACAGCCCGTTTGCATTCGACCATGCAATCATGAAGCGGCAACTGACAAACAACGAAGGAACTGACGAAGAAAACGAGGGTCGGGACTGCCAGTGCAGCCATCGGAATCCACTCACCCCCGCCCCACACTCCCGAAGCGGTGTAGCAGCACCAAATAATCGCGATAAGCGCGTAGCACTTCACGAGTGCCCGCCCCACGCTGAAAACTCCAAAGTTATGTTCCGAAACCCGAACGGGGAACTCGCGGCCCAGGCGCCAGATGGACTGCCCGAGAAAAAAGACCGCTGCAAGACCAACTCCACATACAAAGCTGGACACTAGCGCAATTGCCAGACAGACGACTAGCTAGCATGACCGCGGGCAGTTTATCGAATGCGCCACCGAGCCAGAAGGCGCTTACAGCAAGTGCTGCGAACCCCATCCCAAAGAGACGCGGAACGGAGGAAGAATTAAGCCGCTCAAACTCGTGTCGAATCCACTGCTCATAGTGGGAGGAGGTCGCAGAGTCTTTGCGGAGAAAGGTCGGAAGGAACTGTGCCCACGAGAGAAGGATCGAGTAAATCGCTTTCATTGCCAGCGGCACGAGAGCAATGCAGATACCGAGCAGTGTGAAGGTACCAAGCATGACGTGGTTGTGCCATCGTAGAAACCCGAGCACCGGCACCGTAACGGCGATGGCACCGATGACTACCCAAGCCCAGATGTAGCCAGCGCGAGACGAGGTCGGCATCTCCAAGTAGGTCGGGTAAACGAAGCGGTTATCAAAACTATGCACAGGCAGATGGCCCGGAGACATGGTGCCCTCCAATATTAGCTGTCCGAGGTATAATACCACTACTATCCGGGTAACGAGGATCCTCGATGCGCGCCAAGTCTGGCCCCGGAACAATCAGCACCCCATTGTCAGGGCCGATGCCATTCGCGATCCCCTGGCCAAAGCCGACTTGGCATTCTCGATGTATCTCGGCCATCACCTTTCCGAGCAGGATGTGATCGGTCTGATTCGCAATGTTGGCCGCTGCTCTCGCCGGTTCATTCTGCTGGACCTCGTGCGACATCCGTTACCCCTGGCGTTGTTTCGAATTTTCGTCGCACCCTTCGTATCCCCAGTCGTAGTTGCGGACGGTCAAGTTTCCATCCGCAGGTCCTACACCCGGACAGAATTGCGGGAACTCACTGCCGAAGCGCTAGCTGGGTCCGCTGCATGCTTTCGCCACTCGGTGGCGCCACTTTACGCCAGGCAGGTTATCGACATTTCGTATTGAAGACGTGTGTGAGCGGAGCGATGCCGTGGCAGGCTGGCGCTTCGGGATCCAGTTGCCGGCGTCAAGTTCCCGTAACGCCGTCAACGGGAAATGGGGTGACCAGCGGTGACGCACCCGGCTACCGTCTTTGATTTCCAGATTACGGCTATTGCGGATAGCGACTTGCAGGTGGCGGCCTACGCCGCTTCGCGTTCGGAAATCGTGCTGTTGACTTTTGCTGCCAAAATACCTCATGATCTTGATCTGTATCCAGGACACGTCGAACTCATACCACGCCAGCCCATGCCGCGCCGATGTAGGATGCGCGTGATGGTTGTTGTGNNCCCTCGCCGGAGGAAATGAGAGCCAACCACCAGTTGTTGCGGGAATCATCGCGGGTGTTGAATCTCCGGCTGCCCCACATGTGGGTCACGGAGTTGACCATCCATGTCACATGGAGGCCAACGACGACGCGAAGGAAGACGCCCCACAAAACGAATTGAATACCGCCTATGGCGAACAGCAGCATGCCAAGCACGATCATGGGAACCCAATGATAGTCGTTCAGCCAGACGTAGAAGCGGTCTTTGGCCAGATCCGGCGCGTACTGCGCCATCAGCGGAGTATTGTTGTGCTTGCTCTTTCCGACCAGAAGCCAGCCCATGTGAGCCCACCAACCGCCATCCCTGGGTGAGTGCGGGTCGCCGGGAAGATCGGATTTCTGGTGGTGGATACGATGGGTCGCCACCCAGAAAATGGGCCCGCCTTCCAGCGTCAGCGCGCCCGATACCGCAAAGAAATACTCAATTGCCAAAGGCACCTGGTAGGACCGGTGCGTATGGAGCCGGTGGTAGCCCATGCTGATGCCGAGGCCGGTGCACATCCAGTAGAGGAACAGCGCGACAGCCAGTGCGTGCCAACTGAACATGAACAATGCCGCGATGGCTCCGAGGTGGAAAAGGCCGAACGCGATGGTATTGGCCCAGTTGCTCTTGTGCGCGTCGGATATGTCGACAGGGTCCTGAGTCACGGCGCCTCCGGAGCGTTGGACTTACATTTTCAGGTTAACAGGGATCTCACGATCGCTTCGTAATAGTTGCGTAATTTCAACGGCCTCGGGCGCCTCTCGCCCGATTGGCGGATTGCGAGCAACTCGATTCGCTGTTCTCCGGCTTGCCGGGGACGCGTTATGGACAGATATCGGTAGCGATTTGCGGGGGCGAACGATGCGACGCCCAAACACTGCCAGGTTGGGGCTATACAGATCCAGGCGTGTTACCTGGACTTGTGCGGATCACCATCGAACTTCCGGACGATATCGCCGAGCACCCGGGTGCCGGTCGTGAGGCGCTCGAAGCTCTGGCCATCGAGCGATACCGGCGGCGAGAGTTGACCCAGTTCCAGGTTGGGCAGTTGCTGGGCTTGTCACGCGGGTTCCAGACATCGCCCATTGGCTCCTTGTCTTATTGACGCGCCTGCTTGACTCCGATCGCCTCGGCGATGATTGCCGTCACCAGACTATTGATGCTGACGCCCTCGTTTTCGGCCTGTTTCGTTAGCTTTGAGTAGAGGGTCCTGGGCAGGCGTTGGCGCCATTGAGCGGCCTCGATGGCTGGCTTTGGTATCTTGCGGCGCGATTCCTTGAATACGTCCATACAATCGCGGAGAGCTTCGCGGCCATTCGCGATCGCCTCTTCGATGGTTTCGCCGTCGGACATGCATCCGGGTATATCCGGATACTCCACCAGATAGCCGCCACCCTCTTCCTTCGACAGTGGCCGAACCGTGAACCGGTACTGGTCAAGATTTCGATTGGTCGTCGCTCTCACGTGTTCTGATACCTCCAACAGCGTCGATCAGCGCTAAGAATTGCCTGATGTAGATCGGCTTAATGGGACGCTTCGCCGGCACGGACACGATCTCCCGCACGCCGGGCGCGCTGAAAATCACGTGGCTTCCACCGCGGCCGGGTCTCCGCCATTCAACGAAATTCTCTTCCGCAACGGCCTGCAATTCTTCGATGCGCCAGCCCATTTGATTCTTGCGCATCTTCTGAAGAGTCTTGCCTGCGGCCACACTCGCTATGATACCGCATTCGGTATCACGGAAGGATATCGACGTGCGGCGGTTCGCGGTGGCTCGAGTGCCCAAGACACACAGGCTAGAAAGCCTGTGCTACACAGGCTAGAAAGCCTGTGCTACCTATGGCATGTTGGTCACGATGTTGGGCACGTTGCGCTGGCGGAGAAGGGTGTTGAAGCCGGCGACGTCTTTTTCCAGGAGCAGCTTGAGGCGCTGTTGGTATGTCGCGGCCTGCTCCTTCAGTTCGTCGTGGACGGCCACCTGCTGCGTGGTGGGCTGGTGGTCGGAGCTTTCCACTTCGGTTGCCAGGTAGCCGATCTTGTCGATCAGCTTGGGCGACCACCGCACGGTATCCTGCCCTCTTCCGGTGGCTTTGAGGCGGATGAGATTGTCCTCGATCTCGATGAGCCTGGTCGAGAGCTGATCGGCGGCGGCGCGGAGATTGGCTCCGCTTTCGTCGGTCCCGAGCGCGCTTTTGAGGTCGGCGACCTGGGCGCGGAGGGACTCGATCTGGTTGACTGCGTCAACCATATTGTTCAGCTCGCCGGAGAGCGACGTCATGAGTTTGGTCTGGATCTGGATGTCGCCTTCGGTGCCGTTGGAGTGCGGGTCCTTGAGGACTTTGAGCGGCTGGGTGTAATCCTTGCCTTCGACGGTGAGCTTGACGGTGTACGTGCCGGGCGGCGCGAGCAGGGAGATGGGCTGTCCGGCGGGAGCGGGGCGGTAGCCATCGGGCCCCATGGTGATTTCGGGCGCGTAGAGGGGGCTGGTCCGCAGATGCATGGGCTTGGCGGGGCTGAAGCGGAGATCCCACCAGAGGCGATTGATGCCGGGCTGCGCGGGGGCGACCATCGTGCGTATGGTGCGGCCGCTCGCATCCACGATGGCGATGCGGGCTCCGCCGGGAGGCGCCGATTTCAGGTAGTAGTTGATGGATGCGCCGTAGGGCGGGTTCTGGCCGGCGGTGGCATCGTAGGCCATGGTCTCCGGCTGGGCCGCGGTGCGGAAGCGGTAAGCGTCGCGGGGCGCGAAGAGCACGGGGGAAGCGCCGGCCGTGTGCTGTTGGGTGAACTGCTCGAGCGGCGTGATGTCGTCGAGGATCCAGAAGCCGCGCCCGTAGGTGGCCAGCACCATGTCGTGAAAGTGCTCCTGCATGGCGATCCAGTAGACCGGAGCGTGCGGCAGATTGGCCTGCAGGGGCTGCCAGTTCAGACCGTCGTTAAAGGAGACGTAGAGGCCGTTCTCGGTTCCCACGAAGAGCAGTCCCTGGCGCACGGGGTCCTCGCGAATGCAATGCGCGTAGCTGAGCATGCTGTGGGGAATACCGCTCGAGATGGCGGTCCAGGTCTTGCCGTAGTCGGTGGTCTTGAAGACGAAGGGGTCGCGGTTGTTCACCTGGTGGGCGTCCACCGTGATGTAGGCGGCGCCGTTCGCGTAGCGCGAGGCTTCGATATTGGACACGGTGCCCCACTCGGGCATGCCGGGGATGTTGGCGGTGACGTTGGTCCAGTTCTTGCCGCCATCGCGGGTGATCTGCACCAGGCCGTCGTTGGTGCCGGCCCAGATGACGCCGGGCTCCTTGGGCGCCTCGGCGAGGGCGAAGACCACGCCGGCGTACTCGACCCCGATGTTGTCGCCGGTGAGGCCGCCGGAGAAGCCCATGCGGCTTTTGTCATTGCGGGTCAGGTCGGGGCTGATGACCTTCCAGCTCTGGCCGCCATCGGTGGTGACGTGGACGAACTGACTGCCGACGTAGACCTTGTTGTGATCGTGCGGGGAGATCATAACCGGGAATTCCCAGTTGAAGCGGTATTTGAGCTCGGCGGCGGTGGCGCCGCTGGTCTGCTCAGGCCACACTTCCACGTTGCGGGCCTGGTGGTTGCGCTCGTCGAAGACGGTCACGATGCCGCCCACGCTGCCGGAGCCCGAGGCGCTGGACCAGATGATGTCAGGGTCCACCGGATCGGGCGTGGCGAAGCCGCTCTCGCCGCCGGCGACGGGGTGCCAGACGCTGCGGGAAATGGGCCCGAAGGGCGCAGCGATTGCTCCACGGCCGCCGCCTTCTCCGGGCGCGCCTTCCTCGCCGCCGCCTCCGCGTCCGCCCGAGAGGCTGTTGCTGGGACCGCGATACGAGTTGCCGTCCTGCTTGTTGCCATAGACGAAATAGGGAACCTGGTTGTCGACGGTGACGTGGTACATCTGCGCGATGGGGAGCTGGACGCGGTTCCAGGTGCGGCCGCGATTGACCGAGATGCTGAAGCCGCTGTCGTTGGCCACGGCCATGCGATCGCCGTTGGTAGGGTCGATCCACAGGTCGTGGTTGTCGCCGCCGGGAAGGGCCGGCATGTTGGTGAGGGTGCGGCCGCCATCGAGCGACCGGGAGAATGCCGAGGTCATGAAGTAGATCTCGCTTTCGTTATCGGGCGAGACGGCGCAGCGCGTGTAGTAGGCGGCGCGGCCGGTGAGATTGCGGTCGTAGCTCATGAGCTCCCAGTGGTCGCCGCCGTCGTCGGATTTCCAGAGCTGGCCGCGATCGGTGGGCTTGCCGTCGTAGGGGACGCCATCGCCGGTTTCGATGAGGGCATAGACGCGGCTGGAGCGGCGCGCCATGGCGAGGCCGATTTTGCCCAGGGGCGAATTGGGGAGTCCGCTGCCGGTGAGGTGTTTCCAGGTGGCGCCGCCGTCGGTAGATTTGTACAGGCCGCTGCCCGGGCCGCCGCTGGTGCGGTTCCAGGTGTGCAGCTCGAGCTGCCACATGCCGGCGAAGAGGATGCGCGGGTTGGCGGGATCCATGGCGATATCGGAGCAGCCGGTATTCGGATCGACGGAGAGGACCTGCTCCCAGTTCTTGCCGCCATCGCCGGTGCGGAAGACGCCGCGCTCGGGCTGGGGTCCGTAGGCGTGGCCCAGGGCGCAGGCGAAGACGATCTCGGGATTGCGCGGGTCGATGAGGAGACGGCCGATGCGGCCGGTCTTTTCGAGGCCCATGAGGGTCCAGGTCTTGCCGGCGTCCAGGGACTTGTAGATGCCGGCGCCGACGGAGATGTGGCTGCGGATGAAGGTCTCGCCGGTGCCGGCCCAGACCACGTTGGGGTCGGAGGGCGCGATGGCCAGCGATCCGACGGAGGAGACGGGCTGGCCGTCGAAGATGGGGTCCCAGTGAGTGCCGCCGTCGGTGGTCTTGAAGATGCCGCCGGAAGCGGCGCCCGCGTAGTATACGTTGGGATCGCCGGGGATGCCCGCCGCGGCGATCACGCGATTGCCCACGGGACCGATGTAGCGGTAGCGGAGCTGGTTCAGGAGGGAGGAGCCGATTTGGGGCGGCTGGGCGAATGCCAGGGCGGCGGCGGAGAGCAGGGCTGCGGCGCGGAGGAGGGGGCGGCGAGGGCCGGTTGAAAACCGGCCGCAGGATGAAATCCTGCCCCACAGAGGAGCAGAAGCGCAACCAAGGGCCGACCAGGGGGTCGGCCGGGCCCAGAGGGCACCCCCAGGGGGCCCGCCCCACCAAATGAGACTGTTGAAGGACAAGGGTGGGTGGGAGCAGCTTTTAGAAGACAGTGATACTTGCTGGGACATGGGTACCTCCGGATCTTTGGTTTGGGCTACTATACCGTGGTTGGGGACGGATTACAACTGGTTCTCATACTGCTCGAAGGCCACGCGCACGAGTTGTCCGCGGGTGCGCACGCCGGTCTTCTGGAACAGGCTCTGCAGAATGGCTTTCACGTAGCTCTCGGAGATCTGCAAGCGCCAGGCGATCTCCTTGTTGGAGAGTCCCTCCATGACCAGGCGCAAGACCTTGCGCTGGCGTTCGTTGAAGACGGGGGTAGAAGGTTCGGCGGCACCATCCCGCTCGGCGTCGACCAGCGAGCGGTCGAGCCAGGTTCCGCCCGCCGCCACGATGCGAATGCCCTCGATCAATTCGCTGAGCGGGGCCTCTTTGAGGAAGATTCCGGCCACGCCCTGGCGTATGAGCCGGCGGGCCTCATTGTCGCTGACCCAGGCGGTGACCACGAGCACGCGGCCTTCGAATCCGCTCTGGCGGGCGGCAGGCAGGAACTGCGAAGCGCGCTCAGTGCCCAGGTCGTGATCGAGCAACACCAGGTCGAACGGTACCAGCGAAAGGAGGGGCAAGGCCTCGCGAATGCTGCCGCAATGTTGGATCTCGAGACCGGGTTCCTTGGAGAGGACGGCGGCGACGCTCTCGCGGAAGAGAGTGTGATCGTCCACCAAGAGGGCGCGAATGGGTTTGGGATTTGGCCCCATCAGCCCTCCACCGCATTGTCTACCGGCCAGAGCTCGACGGCGAAGCAACTGCCCGCGGGCTGCGGCTCATAGCGCAAGCCTCCGCCATGCGCCCGAAGGATGGCCCGCGAAATATAGAGACCGATGCCGCTCGAGTCGGCGCCTCGCTGGAAAGGCTGGAACAGTTCTTCGGGGCGGGCGATGCCGGGGCCGGTGTCGCGGAAGCGCACGACCACCAGGTCGCTTTCGAGGGCGGCGGAGATACGCACCTCGCGTTGGCCGCAGGTTTTGAGGGCGCGCTGGCTGTTGCGGGCCAAATTGACGAATACCTGGAGGAGGCCGTGATGATCGGCCTGGACGAGGGGCAGACCGGCGCTCAACTCCCAGAAAACCGAGATTCCGGCTTCACGTAGCGCGGGCTCGATGACGATGCGGGTTTCATCGAGGACGGTGCCGAGGTCGGCCACCACGGCTTCGCGGTCGGAAGCCACGCGCAGGCCCGAAGAAGCGATTTTCTCGAGGCCGCGAATCAGCGTGCCGAGTACTTGATACTGGCCGTCTTCGTGGAGGCCCGGGGCGGCCGAGACCAGGGATGCATGGGCCGCGGCGGCGGCCGACGCCAGGTTGCGGATCTCGTGTGAAATGGCGCCGATCAGGACGCGGGAGGTGGCCATCATCGAGTCCAGGCCGGAGCCTTCGCGGTCGCGGAGATTTTCGGATGCGTCCCACACCACGGCAGCCAGTCCGGGACCATCCGACGTGGTGAAGGTAGAAAGCCAGACGTGCGCCAGGAAGACTTCGCCGCCGCGGCGCTGTCCGCGGCATTCGACGCTGGTGCGGATGTTGGCGCCGGAGTGATGGCTGAGCAGCATGCGTTTGAGGATGGGCAGGTAGGGATCGACGGGCTCACCCTGCAACTGATTTTCTTCAAAACCGAGCAGCTTGCGCGCCGACTCATTGGCCAGTTGCACGTGCCCCGACTGGTTCATGGTCAGGATGGCCAGGGGGCTGGTCTCGATGAGGATGCGGAGGCGTTGTTCCGCCTCCTGGCGGAAACGCATCTGTTCTTCGCGCTCGCGCAAGTGGGCGGCCAGGAGGCGGCGGCGCTGGTTGAGCTCGGCGACGAAGAAGCCGGTCATGGCAAAGCCGGTGATGACGACCAGCAGGCGTCCGGTGGCTCCCGCGACCCAGTCTCGGGGGTTCCAAACTGCGGGCGGCGGGGCGGTTCCGGCTGGAGTGGACCATTGGAGCGGATCGAAGGCCTCACGGAGGTACCCGCAAAGCGCGGCCATGGTAACGATCTGCGCACCCTTCAGAGCCGGCGCGGCCAGCAGGATGGGGATGAGGTAGAGAAATCCGACCGAGATGGTGGGCAGCAGCCAATCGCACCAGACGATGAGGGCGACCAGGATGGCAGCCATACCGCAGACGGTGAGGCGGTTCGATCCGGCGTAGGCCAGGTACTTATCGAGTTGGGTCATGTCCACACCCTGACTGGCCGGGGGTCCCCACGCCGGCGACCGATTGATCTGACTCTCGCACAGGGAGTGGGTGCGGGGCAAGGGCGAAGGAGGCCGGGGGGACCGGAGCGGGCTCGCC
>OMOG01000599.1 GCA_900290305.1 Candidatus Sulfopaludibacter sp. SbA4 | reverse complement strand
TTGGCCGCGGGCGCATCTCAACATGCCATAATTAGTTTGGTCCCCGATCCGAGCCAGTTTGGTGTGGCAGGCGCTTTCGCCTGCCAACCGCGGTGTTCGTACCCCGCAAGGAGGTTCCTCGATGAAAGACGATCGCCATCCACTCAGCCGCCGCCGCTTCGTGAAAGCTGCCGCGGTGGCCGCCAGCGCGCTGGGCGCGGCGGATTCGGTCCGCGCAGCCGCATCCGCGGCCGATGTAAAAATCGGCCTGTACAGCATCACCTACGGAGGCGTCTGGTATCGCGGCGACGCCCTGACCGTCGAACAGGTGATCGGGCGCGCCAAGAAGTTCGGATATCAAGGCGTCGAAATCGACGGCAAGCGTCCCCATGGCAACCCCCTCGACATGCCCCAGGCCCGCTGCCGCCAACTGCGCAACCTGGCTCGCGATCAGGGCATCGAGATCTACGCCGTGTCCGGCAACAACGATTTCAGCAGCCCTATCCCCGAGCACCGCGAAGCCCAATTGGTCTATGCCCGCGAGCTGATGCGCATGACCGCCGATCTCGGCGCGAAGGTGATGCGCGTCTTCCTCGGCTGGCCGGGAGTCACCCTGCTGCCCGGTGGCGGCGGCCGGTACGACTTCGCCCAAGACGTCTGGAAGGCCGAGCACAAAGATTTCTCCGAGGAGCAGACCTGGGCGTGGTGCCGCCAGACGATGGAGGAGGCCGCCCGTTTCGCCGGCGATTTCGGAATCACGCTGGCACTGCAGAATCACGCGCCGGTAATTGCCCGCGGCTACCTCGACACCATAAAGATGGTTCACGAAGTGGCATCCCCGCATCTCAAGATCTGTTTCGACGCGCGGCTTGAGCACAGCCTCGACGAGGCCGCCGTCCGCAAGGCCGTCAACGAGGTCGGCGCGCTGCAAACGCTGTGGCATTTCGGCGGCGAGTTCGACCGCGGCCCCGGCGGCATCGTGGTGAAGGGCGACGAGAAAGCTCTGGGAGAGATGCTCGGCCTCCTGGATATCGGATACAAGGGCTATGCCGGCTTCGAGCTCTGCCATCCGCTGCCCGTCGTCAACGGGCAGACGGTGGGGCTGGACTTTGTCGATAAGAACGCCCAACTGGCCGCCGAGTACATGCGCGGCATTCTCGCCGAAGCGCGGAAACAGCACGCATAATCGCCCGGCCGTGACGGTCTCCACCGACCACTGACTGGTTTGGACCGCTTGTTGCATATTCAAGCTCGCCGAAGAGGCAATTCGCTTGAAATGGAGATAAGGGTCAATGAAAAACTTAGCAGTATTTGTCTGCCTGGCACTGATTCCGGGCGCAGTCATCGCGCAAGAGGTGCCCGCTTCACATTCAGCGGCGGGGCTGGATTCACTACCCCGGTCGGCGACGCGGGTAGCAACCTGGATACCGGCTGGAACATTCGCGGCGGCGCCGGTGTCAATTTTTCACCCCATCTGGGCGTGATGCTCGATTTGGGCTACGATTCCATGGGCATCAACACGGCAACATTGAGTAACCTGGGCTTTGCCGGCGGAAGACTGAGTGTATTTTCCGCCACCATCGACCCGATCGTACATCTGATGCCGAAGGGAAAGGTGGATGTGTATGTGACCGGCGGTGGGGGCTACTTCCGTCAAAACCAGGACTTCAGCCAACCTGGGGTGATAACAGGCACCGGGTTCAATCCCTTCTTCGGTTTCTACCCGGTAGCCGTGCCGACTAACTAACATAGTAGTCTCGTCGTATTCCGTGAACAAGCCCGGATTCGACATCGGTGGGGGTGTGGCCTTTGGGAATCACTGGGGCGGAAAGTTTTTCGCGGAGGCGAAGTATAACCGCATCTTCGCGGGTGGTTACTACACCGATTACATCCCCGTGACGTTCGGCTTTCGGAGATAGGGAGACTTAGTAGGACGGTGCGTAATAGCCGCGCCGGTAGTAAGCCCGGAGATCGGTTGCGGCCGGAAGCGCCAGCTTCAGGCTGACGCGGCGATACTTTCCATCGGATGCCGGGTTGGCCGGAGAATATCCCAGGACGTACTGGTTCCTGAGGTCTCTTGCGATTTCGACTCCGGTCGCGGGCAATCCGTCCAGGCTGCGCACGGGAAAGTGCCGCCCACCGGTCTCGAGCGCCACTTCATTCAGCAAACCCGGCCCGTTCCGCTCCTCCCGCGTGTGCTTGCTGGAGTAGTCGGAGTCGAAGATGCCCATGGCGTAAACCTGCACGCCGGACTCGATCAGCGTGTCCCGCATCTGGCGCAGGTTGCGGCGGCTGAAATTGTCGCCGCCATCGGAGAGAATGACGATCGCCTTGCGCGTATTCCGGGCATGTTTCATGTGCGCGACTGCAAGGTGGATGGCGTCCACCAGGGCAGTCAGTCCGAACGCTTTGGCCTGCGCGATTTCGCCGGATATTTCAGGCCAGTCCTGCGTGAACGGTATTTTCAACTTGGCGCGTCCATTGAACTCGACCAGGCAAAATTCGTCTTCCGGGTTGGCGGATTTGAAGAATTCGGTAGCCGCGGCGGAGACTTTCGCCATCTTGTTTTTCATGCTGCCGCTGGTATCCAGGAGCACGCCCACCGATACGGGAGCATCGTCCTGTGAGAAGTGAGTGATGGTCTGCGGTATGCCGTCTTCGAACAGCGCAAAGTCTTCCTTGCTCAAGTTCGTCACCGAAGCGCCGGTTGCCGTGGTCACGTGGACCGGAATCAGCACCAAAGAGGAATTCACCCGCAGCACGGTTTGCCCGAAGACCATACCGCAGCATTCGAATAGCGTGGCAAGACATACGGCTTGCCGGAAACCCAGGGCCATTCGGCGATTGTATCTCATTGCGCACCCGACGCCCACCCGATGGCAAAGCGGGCAAACGCGATGCGCTCGTAAGGACTGGACTCGCCGCATTCGTAGAGCACGGCAACCGAGCCGTCGCGAAGCGGAACCACCGTGGAGTAAGCGGCCGGTCCGGGGTGAAGCGCGCGGCCGGGCGTCCACGTTCCGCCGCCGTCGGCACTGAGTTTCACCGTCAGATTCTCGCGCCTGGCGCTGGCGGCATTGGTGAAAATCAGCAGGTCGCGGCCGCCCTTGTGGTAGCGGGCGATTCCGGCATTGCAAGTGGGATCGATCAGCGCCGCGTTGTGAGTGACCGGTGAAAACGTGATCCCTCCGTCCGTGGATCGCGCGATCGCCCGCGTTTTTCCATTGCGCATGTTCTGGAGAATCACGCCGCCCGCCAGTTCCACGTTGTGGCTCTCGTCCGTGCCGGCCCC
>OMOG01000601.1:25751-26194 GCA_900290305.1 Candidatus Sulfopaludibacter sp. SbA4 | reverse complement strand
GGAGACGCTGGGATGGGCCGCGCGGTCGATGCAGTATCGCTCCAGCGCCTATAGCGAGTTGGGCGGGATCTACGTGATGGAAGGCAACCTCGAACGGGCGCAGGAGTATTTGAAACGCTCGCTCGAATACGATGCCAACAACGTCCGGACCTACGAAGTGCTGGCGACCGCGTATCGCCTGCTCAAGCAGCCCCGCAAGGCCCAGGAGACGCTGGCGAAGATCCTGGAGATCGATCCCCTGGATCACCTGGCGCGTTTCGAACAGTACCTGCTGGAGCCGGGGCCGGGGACGTTGAACACGTTCAAATCCACGATCCGGAGTGAGCTGCCGCACGAGACGTATCTGGAGATCGCGGTCTACTACTCGAACCTGCGCCTCGAGGGCGATGCGCTGCGGGTGCTCACGGTGGCGCCGGAACAGGCGACCATCCGGTACTGGCAGG
>OMOG01000601.1:24953-25741 GCA_900290305.1 Candidatus Sulfopaludibacter sp. SbA4 | reverse complement strand
ACCATCCGGTACTGGCAGGCGTACCTGCTGCGGGAGAAATCTCCGGCGGAGAGCCGCCAGGCGCTGGAAAAGGCCGCCGCGCTTTCGCCCTACCTCGTGTTCCCGTTCCGCGAGGAGTCGATCCCGGTATTTCAATGGGCCGCCGCGGCGCGTCCGGGCGATTGGAAGGCGACTTACTATCTGGGGTTGATCTACTGGGGTCTGCGGCGCGGAGAGGATGCCATGAAGATGTTCGAGATGTTCGAGGCGTTGGGCGACCGGCCGGACTATGCGCCGGCGTACATCTCCCGCGCGTTCCTCGAAAGGGACGCCAATTCCGGGAAGGCCCAGCAGGACTACGAGAGGGCCTACGCGATCGACCGGAAGGATTGGCGAACCTGGTACCACCTGGCGAGTTTCTATACCACGAAGGGAACCCACGACAAGGCGTTGAGCCTGGCCGTCGAGGCCGCGCGGCAGTTTCCCAACGAAGACGCCATCAAGGTGCTGGTGGCCAGAGCATACCTGAACAATGGCCGGTATCCGGACTGCAACTCCGTGTTGGCCACGGCCACCATCCTGCCGTTCGAAGGCCAGAGCGACATTCACACTCTGTTCGTCCAATGCCTGGTAAGCCAGGCGATGGCGGATATGAAGAAGGGGCGATACGACCAGGCTGTCGAAGGGCTGGAGCGCTCGCGCGAGTATCCGGAGCGGCTTGGAACGGGTGCGCCGCCCGATCCCGATTTCCGGATTCAGGACTATTTGCTGATGTTCTGTTACCAGGAGTCGGGCGCGCCGGCAAAGGC
>OMOG01000601.1:0-24943 GCA_900290305.1 Candidatus Sulfopaludibacter sp. SbA4 | reverse complement strand
AGCGTGGATGCCCAGAAGAAACAGGTGGACGATTGGTATCGCACCACGTTCCGGGCGCAGGCGGAACTCAATGCGCTGCAGGAACTGTCACGGCTGGTTGGAGGTGCGGGCCGGCGGCGGGGGGAATGAACGACAGTGTGGCCCACTGCAGGGCGGACGTCCTGTCAGCGGATGACGGCCTCGTCGGAGAGTTTCAATGTTTGGCGGGTTTGCCCCTCGTTGCAGGCAGCGGGTTCATGGGGCCCGCCCGAGCCACGCATGGGCGTTACGATAACTCCCCGCATCGATTCCAAGCTGCCTTTTTCGGCGGTTGCCTCGGCGACCGGGATTTGGACGGCGTTTCTGGTGCGGGGGGGATTTCGCGGCAGGAATCGGTTTCTAAACGCCGCGGCGCTTCCGGCGGGCTGACGATTGGCGCTCATCCGCGGTAATCACGGACAGCACAATGGCCGCCGGTTGAAGGACCGTGTTGGGCGGCCGCCGCGAAAGGACTCAGTCGCGTTTCCAAGCTCTGGGGAATGAATGGTTGGCCGCAGTCGGGTGCCTGCTTTTGTTCGACTTTTCCTTACGGTCGTCAGCCACGTCTCTCTTGTGTCCGCGGCGAGCCGATGAGGAAACTCGAGAGGGCTCGGTTCTGGTCACAGCACGAGCGCCTTCGCCGTACGGCGGAATCGCTACGTGCAGCGCGCAGTAGATGTAGAGGTCGATCTCACTGCCTTCGTTTCCAAAATAGCCCGTAGCGCTGTACTCACACGCGTGGAGGTGCGCGAGGGCGGGCAAATCCGGATCCGCTACGTGGGGCCGACCTTCGGCTATCTCGGGGTACATGGTGGGCCGCCCATTAAAATGCGGCGGCGGATCCACCCAAACGACATCGTAGTCTCCGGCATCCTCGGAGCTTGCCTGGACGGCCAGCGCATTTTCGAGGTCCGTCGGGTCCATCTGGTCACCCAACGCAGCCTGCTCGCGCGGGGTTGGAAAGTGATCGAGCTGCCAAGTCTCGTCGGCGCAGGTTTCGATCATGTAGGGGTAGAGGGTCACTTCCAGCCCCTCGGCCATCGCTGCCGCCGCAACGTCGTGATCGCGACCCTTCAAGGCGGACACGGTTTGACGGGAGAGCGGTCGCTGCTTGCGCTGGAAGCGCGCGTCTTGGTGGTACAGATGGGAGCAGGGGAAGGCGAGCGTTCCACCCCTGGCGAGAAAGCGGCGATCATCCAGCAAGACACGAAGATTTTGCTGCACGAGTGTATTGAGCGCCCTGCGGTCGCTGTCGGGCATAGCGCCCTGCGCGGCGTTGGTGCTGCGCCGGATTAAGTAGGTCAGTGTCACGCGCCGGCCTCCCCAAACCCGCTCGATCTGGTGGTCGACGTCGCCGAAGAAGGCAGCCCAGTGGACGCGCGTTGGCTCGGCCTGCTCCCTGATCGCGTCGCCCCAGTCGTAGGTCTGAAACACGCCATGGTGCTTGACGACGAATGCTCCGTTCGAGAACTGCGCCGGCAGGCACACGACGAGGGTGCCGAGCATGTCGCTGCCGCGCGGAGTGTCCTTGTGCGGTACAAAGTGGCCCCCTGTCGCATAGACATTGAGGTTGTATAGCTCTGCAGTGAGCACGTCGGGAACGTGTGGCACCAACTCGCGGCGGATCTGTTCCAGTATGCCCGCCGCAGCGGGGTCGAAGTGAAGGACAGAGAAGGCGCCACCTTCAGCCTTGATCTGGAGGGCATCGCGGACGGTGCGGTCGTACCGAGTCTTGCGCCCCATGCCGAACACCGCCGCCGCGCAGCGCTCGACCAGCGGCCGGAGAAGCTGCTCCTGTTCGAAGGTGTCCCTCGCACGCAGCACAGCAATTCGGAAATTGTCTGGGAAGCAGAGGGTGACCGCCTGTTCGGGCACGAGTGTACCACCGCACGTGAACGGTGCGCGCAGGCCATGCACTGCGTGGCGGAGACCTTCCAACAGCGCTCGCTCGTGTTTCGTACTGCTGCTTGATGTCATGACTTAAGGTCCGTCCCTTCTCCCTCCTTACTCTACCGTGAGTGCTAAGTCCCGGGATGGGATCTTCCAGCTATCGCACGCTACGAGTATTTCCCGCCTGGTCCCCAGCGTTGACTGATCGTCGGCGATAACGGCCTTCCCACCAGGGCCGCGCCGATTTCTTCGAGCCGCACCGGACGGTGCTCGTCGTACGACTTCCGCGCCGCCAGCGCCATCACCACCGGTATGCGGCCATCCTTACCGGTGACCGGGGTCGGCTTGTCTTCGCGCACCGCTTGCAGGAAAGCCCGCATTTCGTTGACGAAGCTCTCGGCATAGCGTTCCATGAAGAAGTTCAGCGGAAGATCCTTGCGAACCGAAGACGCCGTGCTGATCACGGCCTCGTTGGGATAGCAGTTGCCCGTGGCAATGGACCCTTCGCTGCCTAGGATCTCGACCCGCTGGTCGTAGCCGTACACCGCTTTTCGGCTGTTGTCGATGGTCGCGATCACGCCGTTGCGGAATCGCAGTACAATCACGGCGGTATCCACGTCGCCGGCCTTTCCGATTTCGGGATCCACCCGCACCGCGGCCGTTGTGTAGATGTCCTCCACTTCGTCGCCGATGAGGAACCGCGCCATGTCGAAATCGTGGATGGTCATGTCGAGGAACATGCCTCCAGACACCTCGATGTACGCGAGCGGCGGCGGCGCCGGATCGCGGCTGACGATGTGCAGCAAATGGGGCGTGCCGATCTCGCCCGATTCGACGGCCCTGCGTACACGAGCGAAGTTGGCGTCGAAGCGCCGGTTGAATCCGACTTGCAGTTTGACGCCGGCCTTGGCGACGGCCTCCAATGCGCGGTCGATCTTTTCCAGGCTGTGGTCGATGGGCTTCTCGCAGAAGATGTGTTTGCCGGCGCGCGCCGCCCGCTCCACCAGGTCCGCATGGGTTCCGGTGGAGGAGCAGATCAGCACGGCGTCGATATCCGGCGCGGTAAGAATCTCCTCGGCGGTCTCGGCGACGCGGGCAATTCCGCACGCCCCGGCGAGGGCCCGCGCCGCTCCAATGTCTGTGTCCATGATGGCCACCGCGACGGCCTCCGGCAGGCGATGCGCGATGGTCCGGGCGTGGACTTTGCCGATTCGGCCTGCACCGATAATTCCCACGCGGACAGGCGAGGACTCGATGGAGCGCAGGTACTGCCGGTTGCGCCGCGCGCTGGCCTCAGGGGTTCCCATGCCCGGCAGGACGTCCTGTTCCACCAGCGCGTAGCCGCGATAACCGGTGTCGCGCATCCAACGCAGGACCGAAGGGAAGTCGACCGAGCCCTTGCCCAACTCGCAGAAGACCCCGTGGCGCAGGGCCTGAAAGTAGTCCCACTGTTCGGCGCGCGCCCGTGCCGCGATCTCGGGGTGGCAGTCCTTGAAGTGGATGTACCAGATGCGGTCGCGAAAACGCTCCAGCCCCGCGCGCACATCCCCGCCGCCTGCGCCGTAACAGTAATGGCCGGTATCGAACACCAGTCCGATGGCGTCCGGATCGGTGGCGTCGAGGAACTTCGCTATCTCGTCGGGCGTTTCCACATAGCCGGCGCAATGATGGTGAAAGACGGTGCGCAATCCGGTCTCGCGCAGTACGGAGCGGGCCACCAGGTTGGCGCCGGTGGCGAATATGTGCCATTCCAACGGATGCAGTCCCATCTCCGGAGTGATGCGGCCGGCGTTGCGCGTCCGCTCTTCCACGGTGCCGTTGTTGTCCGCCAGCACGAGGTATGGCTTCGGTTCGGTGGCCACTGCCGCGAGCAGCCGCGCCGTGCGCAGCGCGTGCTCCACGCCGGATGCATGCGCGGCGGGGTCTTTCAGGGCCACCGGTACGAACGCGCCCAACATGGCGAGGCCGCGCGACTTCAATTCGCGTCTGAGCGCGTCGGGGTCGGTGGGCATATAGCCCCAATCGCCCAGCTCCGTGCCGGTGTATCCGGTCGCGGCCAGTTCATCCAGCATGCGGGCGAATCCGATCTGCTCGCCCTTGGCTCCTTCGAACTCGAGCGTGCCCCAGGAACAGGGGGCGTTGCCAACACGGAGAATACTCATAGGTCTCCTTTCCAGGTCACTCGCGGCAACCGCTCCCTCGCTCGCCAAGGGCGAGTTACGGTCGCGGCTCCGTTTGTGGCGTCATCGGTCCCGCTGCGGCGACCTCGTGGCGCCGCTCGCGCTGCACATCCAGCTTGTATTGCGCCCGCGCCCGCCGCACGGAATCCGACTCGGAGACTTCCGCGACGGCCACGTCCCACCACGACTCGTAGCCGGGCACGCGCTGCTCCTTGTCCGTTTCGATCACTACGGCGGTGGTGCGGTCGTGGCCGCGCATGGCCTCGAGCGCCTGCTCCAGTTCCTGGCGCGTAGTGGCTCGCACGGTACACGCGCCCAGACCTCTGCAGAGCGCCACGAAATCCACCGGCACGTACTCCCCGTCGAGCTGGCCGTCGGCCGTGCGGCGGCGGTAATCGGTGCCGAAGCCCTTCGAGCCGATGGCTTGCGAGAGACCGCCGATGCTCGAATAGCCGTGGTTGTCCACCACCACCAGGTTGAGTTTGCAGCCTTCCTGAACGGACGTCGCGATCTCCGAGGACATCATCAGGAACGAGCCGTCACCCACCATCACGTAAACGTCGCGCGAGGGATCGGCCATCTTGATTCCCAGTCCGCCGGCGATTTCGTACCCCATGCAGGAGTAGCCGTACTCCATGTGGTAGCCGCCGGGCTGGCGCGTGCGCCAGAGCTTGTGCAGATCGCCGGGCAGGCTCCCGGCAGCGTTCACCACTACATCCTGCGGACGGGCCGCGCGGCTCACCGCGCCGATCACCTCGCCCTGGCTGATGGGCGGCCCGTGCCGCAGGTCGAAGATGCGATCGGTTTCTTCTTCCCAGCGCGCCCGCCATTCCACGATCGAATGGGCGTAGTCGGGATCGACGGTGTAGCCGGAGAGCGCGGCTTCCAGTTGCTCCAGCGCGGCGCGCGCATCGGCCAGCAGCGGCAGGCCGGCGTGCTTGAGCGCATCGAACTCGGCAACGTTGATGTTGACGAAGCGCACGCCGGGATTCTGGAACGCGGTCTTCGATGCGGTGGTGAAGTCGCTGAGGCGGGTGCCGACGGAGATGACCACATCGGCTTCGCGGGCGGCGATGTTCGCGCCCGGCGTGCCGGTCACCCCGATGGCGCCGAGGTTCTGCGGATGGTCGAAGGGCAGCGATCCCTTGCCGGCCTGCGTCTCGCCGGCGGGGATTCCGGTGCGGCCCAACAGGCTGGCGAGCGCCTCGCAGGCCTCGCTGTAGAGCACGCCGCCGCCGGCCACCACCAGCGGTCTGCGAGCCGCGCGAATGGCGGCGGCCGCGCGCTCGAGCATCACCGGTTCCGGCGCCTGACGGGGAATGTGCCACACCCGCTTTTCGAACATCTCCGCGGGGTAGTCCCAGGCCTCGGTTTGCACATCCTGGGGCAGCGCCAGCACCACCGCGCCGGTCTGCGCCGGAGACGTCAAAACGCGCATGGCCTCGACTACCGAGCAGGGGAGCTGGTCGGCGCGGTTGATGCGATCCCAATAGCGCGACACCGGCTTGAAGGCGTCGTTCACGGAAATGTCCTGGCTGTGTTCGCTCTCCAGTTGCTGCAGAACGGGGGCCACGTTTCGGCGCGCGAAGATGTCGCCCGGCAGCAACAGCACCGGGATGCGGTTGATGGTCGCGGTGGCGGCGCCGGTGATCATGTTGGTGGCGCCGGGTCCGATGGAAGAGAGGCATGCGAACGCGGACAGTCGCTTGCGCGCTTTGGCGAAAGCCGTGGCGATGTGCACGGCTGCCTGCTCATTGCGGCAGAGGTAATAGGGGAAATCGGGATTCTGCTGCAGCGCCTGTCCGAAGCCCGCGATGATGCCGTGCCCGAAGATGCCCCAGGCGCCTTCGAAGAAGCGCTGCTCACGGCCGTCGCGCTCCACGTATTGATTCTTGAGAAAGCCCAAGAGGGCCTGTGCCATCGTCAAACGGCAAGTTGCCATCGATATCCTCCTCCTTCAAAAAGGCGCGCGATACGGTCCATGTCGCGCCCGCGATTGGCTTCGCAGGAACGGATTGCTTCGTCAGCGGTCCCCGCGGGCGGCGAATTCTTTCACCGAGGGTTATATTGCAATTTGTAATCACTATAGCATTGGTGGTGGCTGTCCACTGAATGCGCCGTGTTTCCAGTGGGGTGGGGGCGCGGGTGACGGTGGTGACGCATTTTGGGGCGTTTGCGCGCGCATTATTCTGCGCCGGTGTAAGGCATTTGGTTTGTTTGGGTTGCGGGGATGGACCGAATTTGGGTGACAGGTGGAGAGGCTTTTTTTCGGCCCACCTGTCACCCGAGCCGAGGGGCCCAGGGCCGGATTGCGACATGGCGTTGAATGGCGGCGTGGTTTCATGAGACACACTACTCCTTAGGGTTACGGGTGAAAAAATTCGTTGCGGCGGCCGGGGGCTCTCGGACGGACCCAGAGGGTACCCCGCCGGGCGTTTTCCTCGGGGTTGCTTTCCCCTACCGGACCCAGAGGGTACCCCGGGCGGCCGCCAATGGTTCGAGCAGCATCTATCGGAGCCATTACACCGCTGGATGGCGCGTTACACCCCGATTACACGACTGCTCCTGAAGACCCGGTGTTTCCGCATCGGGTATTGCGGGACCGCGATCCCACTGTCTCCCCGCCGGCGTTTCGGCCGTGCGGGCTTTCTTAAGGCCCTACGAGGAGTCCAGTACCACCCTTGCTCGCCGAGGGCGAGTTGCAACGTTTCCTGGCCAGGAAAAATACCGTTAGAAGAGGACGGAGTGGCGTAACTCTCTTCCTAGTTCAATATTGACAGACCGTGTCAATAGGTGAGGGGTGCAATGTGGGGTTTTGAGAGATGGTGGGTCTTTAGAATCAGTAGAAAATGATTAAGAATTTTAATGGTTTCGGTTGTGACTGGGTTTTGGAGGGGAGGCGGAATAGTACTACAGCCGAGGCGGACCGGGTCGCCGAAGTGACCTGGCAGTGCCGACACCTCCAAAGCTCCCGGCTCCGCCGTAGGGCGAGCTGTACGAGCAGGAGACTCCGTCAATGGGCGCCGCACCGGCATCGGGCGGCATGCGGAAGGCCACCTGGTCGATGCCGATGGTCCCGGGAGCGAGGCCGGCGAAGAGGGTTTCGGCCGCGGTCTTCTGCGGCGAGAACCGGCAGGCGATCTGGCCGACGATCGGTTCCGGAACCGTGAGCGGCGCAGGCACACCGTCTTGCACAGGATCATCCACATAGCCGAGGCCGGTCATGTACGCGTAGACGATATCTCCGGGGCCGGGCTGGGAGGTGAGCAGGCCGCTCCAGTCGCCCTTGACCAGCTTGAGGCCGAGCACGGTGGACTGGCCGGGATCGGCCAGCATAAATTGCGGCGCCATATCGAAAACTTGGATCGTCTGCGCCGCCTGAAAGGGCGACTCGCTGGGGACGTTGATCGCGAGCGTGTCGCCGAAGAAGCCGTGATTCTCCCACGGTATCTGCACTGCGATATCGGCGCCCGAGGTGGAGAGCACCGGCACGGGCACGTCGTTGAGCAGCAGCTCTCCCTGCAAAGTGGCGGGTGTGCCGGTGAAGTTGCAGTGCAGCGTCACCAGCGCCCCCGGCGCCACCGGATACGGATCGTCGCAATGCGGCACGCCTGGAAAGAGCGCGTCGATACCGCCGAGGAAGAACGTGGCCTTGACGATGCGACCGGCAGTGGTGGCGAGGAACGCCATATCGCCGCCGCCAGTGAGCGTGCCATCGGTGACCAGCTCTCCTTCGGGCAAGGGAATGGCCACGCTCTGACCAGTCACTGTGTTCGCGAGGTATGCGGGGCCAAAGCCAGTGCGTGAATCGGCCATGCGATACAGCACCAGGCGGCCATTCGCGCTCATCGCCATGAAACGCGGTTCCTGGCCGGGGCCGACCGGCTGGAGGAGTACGGTTCGTTTGTTGCTGGCCAAGTCGAGGGCTACGAGGCCGCCGGAAATGATGGTGGATGCGTCATCGCTGATGGCAACGGCGTCCAGATCGAGGGGAGTGAATTGTCCTTGTTTCCAGAGGCCGATGGTATAGGTGGGGAAGCGGTCGCCGGAGCGGGCAGGGAGGGGCTGCTCGACGAGGAGCGTGCCATCGGAAGCGAGGACGGGGGACTCCGGGTTGAACCATATGGAGTTTGGCGGCGGCGGCACGATGGTGCGCTGGCCGGTCGTGAGGTCGATCAGCGTGGAGTCTTGCGGAAATAGGCCACTCAGCGCCATGAGGAGAGCCCAGCGGCCATTGCGACTGAGTTGGAGGGTGCCGGGTCCGAGGTCGAGGGGTTGCTTTCCGGTGAGTTGCGCTTCCTGGCCGATGATGGCCGTGCAGTCCGAGTTGGGGGCGCAGATGTTGGAGTAAGTGAATCCGACGATGCTGCCATCGGCAGTGATTTGCGGGAGGGTGGCGCCGTCGCCGCTGCCGAATTCGTCCTGGGGAGCGAGGGCGCCGCGCTCGGCGAAGAGGGTGACGGCGCCGGAGGCGAAGCGATAGATGCGGATTTCGGGCACGGGCAGATCGGAAGGGGCGGCTCCGCGGGGGAGTAGTTGGGAAGTGAAGTAGAGTTGCTTGCCGTCATCGGTGGCGGCCAGTTGGGCGAACTGGGCGCGGAGGGGGGTCAGGGCGAGCAAGACGATAGCGCCGAGCCGAGTGGTCTGAAGGAAGGTCGAGAAGTTCATCGTGGGCCTACTTTCGCGCGCGCTACTCCAGGTGCGCTCCCGCAATTTGAGTCATGCCAAGGCGCAGCCGTTGCACTGCGCGGGGCCGTGAAACTCGCCGTCGCACTGGGCGCGGCTGTGGAGCTCGGGTGAGGCGTAAACATGTTCTCCATAGAGGCAGTCTGGCCGGTGGGCAGCGTCATCGCGAACCCTGGCCCCCAGACAGGGGATGAACAGTTTCCAATCGTTTTCCGTTGTCCCGCAGAATGAACGTCGACCGGCAAAAGCACCAGCCCGTGGGCTTGATCACAACATCGTAACCGTCGGGGGTCTGCCGCACGACGATGCGGTAGTGGTCGAGGCCAATTACGTGCGGACGCGGCCCGGATCGCAGTCCCGCGTCGATATCGCCAAGCTTGCCAGACTTCGCAAGCTCCCTGGTCTCGGTCACCTTGACGACCCACACAAGCACACGCTGAGCTTCGTCCGTGGGCATATCGCACTTGAATTCCCAGACAAGAAACATCAGGCAGGTGATTACGAACCCCGCCAGCAGGATGATCAATGCGATGTAGGTGCGCCGAATCACCCGGCGGAATGGCGACATCGGCTACTCCAGAGCACGCCTAGTAAATGTATTGAGCTTCTTGCCGTGCGGGTCGAAACCTTGAACCAAGCTGCCTAAGTGCCCGGGGCGAAGCATATTGATTCCGAAGGGAGGAAACTGGAATCTCCGCATATCGCGCTCCATCACGCGCCAGTACGGCCGTATGTCGTTCGGATCCAGGTCTTCAAGGCGGCCGCCCAGCCTCCGAAACTCGATCAGTCCCGGGAGGTGAACGCACTCCAGCATATCCGATTCGAGTACCCGAAGCAGGACGCCATAAACGTCGCGCCGGTTGGCCAGCGTGGAGGTGGATGGCAGCCCAAGGAGTATCCTGCCATTCTCCTTAGCATATGTCGATCCGGTGGCTCGAAAAACTTGTTCTATTTCTTCTCGACTTTTCGACAGGTGCCACGCCTCCCGCGGCGGAACGAGGTTCAATTCCTCGGCCAGCATGGTCCCGACCGCCGGAGAATCCAGCAGGCGAGTTCTTCCCGGCTTAAGGATCTCTGCGATCGCCTCGTTCTCGGACGGATGGGCTAGGGCGTACTCGATGAGCAGGGTCAGGCTGAGGCGCCTCAAGCAGTCGGCAAGCAGTACGTTCCCATATCCGCGCGATCCGGAAATAGTCTGGACCAAGTCCTCATATTGTTGAACTCTGAACTGCAGGTCGCCTGCAGACAAGACCTCTTCGCCGCTCCAGCTTTGTTTTATAGCCTCAAAGGACTGGGCGAACTTCGCTGCCTCCTGGCGCCACTCGGCCGCCCGGGGTGACGGCCCTGCTTCTGCCGGCGGGGAACCGATATGGGGCCAGAATATGGAACTATGCCCCCCCCCCGGCGGGCTTGTCAAGGAATAAATTGTAAAAAATGCGTGTTTATTAGTCTACAATAATTTTGGCTCATTGCGAACTATCACTTAGTGGGTATATTTAAATAGTTGACTTAGCGGGCCGGCAAGGCGTCGGCGCTCCGTCCGATCGAGGAAAGGCACACGAACGCCGACAGCCGCTTGTGCGCCTTGGCGAAAGCGGTCGCGATGTGCACGGCTGCCTGCTCATTGCGGCAGAGGTAATAGGGGAAGTCGGGATTCTG
Source organism: Candidatus Sulfopaludibacter sp. SbA4 (assembly GCA_900290305.1). Lineage (GTDB taxonomy): Bacteria > Acidobacteriota > Terriglobia > Bryobacterales > Bryobacteraceae > OMOG01. The sequence continues at coordinate 14,510 of OMOG01000601.1, read as the reverse complement.
TTGCAGCGCCTGTCCGAAGCCGGCGATGATGCCGTGCCCGAAGATGCCCCAGGCGCCTTCGAAAAAGCGCTGCTCACGGCCGTCGCGCTCCACGCATTGATTCTTGAGAAAGCCCAACAGGGCTTGTGCCATCGTCAAACGGCAAGTTGCCATCGATATCCTTCTCACTCAAAAAGGCGTGCTCACTCAAAAAGGCGTGCTCACTGAAAAAGGCGCGCGATACTGTCCATGTCGCGCCCGCGATTGGCTTCGCAGGAACGAATTGCTTCGTCAACGGTCCACCCATCGTGGATGATCCCGCCGGCCGCCTCCGCCACGGCGAGCGGATCTTCGGCGCCGGGATACAGAACGTTTCTGCCCACCAGTGCGCCGCGCACGTTGCCGCCGGCCGCCAGCGCCGAACGAAGCTGGCCGAGAAAGGGCGCCGCATCGCCCGCCGATTCTCCGCCCAGCAGCAGGATCGGCAGCGTGGTGGACCGCGCCACGGTGTCGTAGCCATCGCAATAGGGCAGCTTCAGCCACAGGTGGCGGCTGCTGTCGCCGAGCGCGGAGGCCACTCCGGCCAGGCGCGCCAATGCTTCAGCGGTCTTCACCACGGTGTAGCCTTTTTCGGTTCTGGCGACCGGGAGCGGTTCGAGAAACATCGGCAGGCCGCGGGCCGCCGATTCCGAGATCGCCCGCGCGCAGGCCAGCAGCGTCTTGAGCGACGCGGGCTCGGTGTCGTCCACGCGCAACAGAAGCTTGACGCCGTCAAGTTTGCATTCCTGGCAGACGGCGGCCGAGGGGCCGGTGACGGGATCGTCCAACTCCCAGGCGGAGCCGGCCAGACCGCCGCGGTTGAGGCTGGCGATGGCGAGCTTGCCATCCAGCAACGGCACGCCGCCCGCCTCGCGCAGAAGACCGTCGACGATCAGCAGATCTTCGAGAATGTCCATGGTCGCCATCACGCCGTCTACGCGTTCGGCCGCAAGCACGCGCAGGATGCGGGCCAGGTACTCGTGGCGGTCGCACATCGCCAGGGCGTTGTCGCCGACTTTGGTGACGCGGCGCGCGGGATGATCGGCGGCCAGGAGATTCAGCTTCCCATCTGGCGCGATCCCGTCGCGGTGGACGCGGCGGCGGGCGGAGCGCCACGCAAATTCGGGGTCGCGAACCCGGGTGTCGGTCAGCTTGTCGAGGACAGCCGTGGGAAGGAATTGTTGGGCGGAGAACATGGCGATTTCCTAGCGGGACGGCACGACGCCGGCGCGCCTGGCCGCTGTTGCGGCGGCGCTCCGCGAGATCATCTCCTCTACTTCGGCGAGTGTGGGCATGGCCTCCGAGCAGCTCAGGCGGCTCACCACGATGGCGGCGGCGGCGTTGCCGTAGTGGAGGCATTCGGTGAGCGGCTTGTCTTGGAGGACCGCGTAGAGGAAGCCGGATGCGAACCCGTCGCCCGCGCCGATGGTCGAGACCACGTCCACGGCGTAGGGCGGCAGGAATACCGAATCGTCGCCCGTCCAGACGCGGGTTCCGGTCTCGCCCAGCTTCGAAACGAGAATCGATACACCCGCGCGGCGCAGTTTTTCGGTGGCGGCGTCGAGCGAGCTCGCGCCGGCCACCAGGGTCAACTCGATCTGGTTGCCGATGAGGATATCGACGAACGGCAGCGCGAGGCGCACCGCGAGGCCGGCCTCTTCGGGACTTCTCCAGGACATGGCGCGGTAATCGACATCGAACACCACCCGGCAGCCCGACTGCCTGGCTCGCTCCAGGGCGCGGTAGGTGGATTCGCGCGAGGGCGAAGCGCAGAGCGACGTGCCGTTGGTGACGAACATGCGTGCGCCGGCAACATAGTCCAGGTCGGCCGCAGTGGCGTCGAGCCGCGTGTCGGCGGGGTCGTGGCGGTAGAATACCTGCGGGAAGCTGTTGGGCGGCGAGACTTCGGTGATGGCCAGCGACGGCAGGTATCCGGGCGCGATCTGCACATGGCTGGTGTCCACGTTCTCCTGGTTGAGAAACTCGATGAGGAAGCGGCTGAGGCTGTCACTGCCCAGGCACGCGACCATGCCCGTGCGGGCGCCCAGGCGCGCCAGCCCCACGGCCATGTTGGCGCTGGAGCCGCCCAGGTAGCGCGAAAAGCGGCGCACCTGCGGCAGCGGCACGTGCGGCTCCTCCGAGTAAAGATCGTAGCCGATTCTGCCCAGTATCGCGACGTCCATCGGGTCTCCCTTTGTGGAACTCGCGCAAAACGGCCGCGGCGGGATCAGTTCCTGCCCGTATGGTACCGCGCCGCGGCCTTTGCGCTTTGATTTTGAGGAACTCGCGCAAGACGGCCGCGGCGCGATCAGTTCCTGCCCGTATGGTACCGCGCCGCGGCCTTTGCGCTTTAGCCCGGATTTCTCATAGGCCGGGCATCGACACGAGTGTCGATGCTGCAAACACGAGTGTTTGCGCCACGCCTGCCGTGCCGGCGCTCTTGCCGGGTCAAAAGAGCGGCACGCGCGGATCCTGTTCAGTCCAGGTGCCGCGGACCCACGCGTAATCGGGGTCGTCGGAGGCCGCCATGGAGCGGGCCGAGCCTGCCAGCGCATTCAGGTAGTAGACGTTGTAGCCGTGGGCCGCCACTACGGGGTGGTACCCTTCCGGAATCAGGACGAGTTCGCGGTCGCGCACCGTCAGAGTGGCGTCCAGCCGGCGGTCGGAGGTGTAGACTCGCTGGATGGCGTAGCCTTCGGGGCGATCGATGCGGTAGTAGTAGATCTCTTCCAGGTCCACTTCCCCGGGCGGGTTGTGCACGTCGTGTTTATGCGGCGGATAGCTGGACCAGTTGCCGGCGGGCGTGTAGACTTCGACCACCAGGAGGCGCTGCGCGGGGAACTCGGGCGTCAGCATGTGATGGATCTGGCGGGTGGCGTTGCCTCCGCCGCGAATTTCCACGCGCACCTCGTCCGGCGTGACCAGCTTCGCGGGGAAACGCTCTTCCGCGCGGCAATAGCAGAAAGCGAGGTCGCAATCGGTCTCGGCGGTGATGCGGAAGGAGGTGGTTATCGGCAGGTAGAGCGTGTACGGGCGGGCTTGGAACACATTCGCGCGCACGCCGATATTCGTCCAGGCGCCCGCCGAGGACTCGACCGAGCAACGGCCGCCGAGCAGCACGACGGCCAATTCGCGGCCCGCGGTTTCGCCGCGGAACTCCTCCCCGCGAGCCAGTGCGCGGGATTCAAATGACAGAAATTCGTAACCGAAAGTCGCGATCTGGTTGGTGAAGGTTTCCGGGTGTACCAGCAGGGCACTCATGACAAACAAATTCTAACTCGCGGCGGTTGGCATACGTTTGGGCTGCTGAGAGCGGGCGCCACGATTCCATGGCAATTTTGGGCAGCGTCCAGTATACTTGCTGATACCTTGGGTCTGGCCAGCATCGTCGCGGTTGCACGGAGGGTGTGGGGCCCATGAGACAGACCGTGGATGTCGCGGCGCTGCTGGATGGCGCCTCCTGGTCGACTTATCAGAAACTGCTGATCGTTCTCGCCGCGATTGCCGTGATCTTCGACGGTTTCGACATTCAGATCCTGGGGTTTGCCATCCCCTCGCTGATCCGGGAGTGGCACGTGGACCGCGCCGACTTCGGTCCGGTACTGGCAACGGGACTAGCCGGTATGGCGTTAGGCGGTCCGCTGGCGGGCTACTGCGGCGATCGGTTCGGGCGCCGGACGGCGCTCATCGTTTGCGTGGCGGTTTTCGGCCTGGCTACGATCTCGACCGCGTTTGTCCACGGGTTTGTGGGACTCACCGTATTGCGCCTGGTAACCGGAATGGGCACCGGCGGCGCACTGCCCAACGTCAGCGTCCTGACCGCGGAGTTCGCACCCCTCCGCTGGCGTCCGGCGACGGTGAAAGTCACGCTGGTCTGCGTCCCACTGGGGGGTATGCTGGGCGGGTTGCTGGCAGCACGCGCACTGCCGAGGTTTGGCTGGCGGGGACTCTATGGGATCGGCGGCATCCTGCCTCTCCTCTTCGCGGTCGTGCTTCTGGTGGTCCTGCCGGAATCCCCCCGGTTCCTGGCGCGCCTGCCTGCGCTGTGGCCGCGACTCACTCGTCTGCTCACCCGCATGGGGCACACCATACCTGCGGGGGCCGCGTTCGAAGACCGTGCCGAGAGCGGAAGAGAGGTCCGCGCTTCGGTGCGCACGTTGTTCAGGCCCGGCCTGGCTCGCGATACAACCGGCCTGTGGCTCGCGTTCTTCTTCTGTCTTGGATCCATCTACCTGGTATTTGGCTGGCTCCCGGCCATGCTGACCGCGCAGGGTCTGGACCTGGCTACGGCCAGTTCCGGGCTGGCATTTTACAATCTGGGTGGAGTGCTCGGCGTGCTGGTGTGGGCTGTGCTGGTCACCATGCTGGGGTCGCGCGGGCCGCTGCTCTCCGGCGCTCTGGCTTGTGCCGGCAGCGCGCTGGCGCTGCTCGTGGTCCCAATGCAGGCGCATGGCGATCACGGATTGCTGATCGCGTGTCTGGGGATCAACGGCCTGCTGGCGAACGCCGTCCAGACATCCATGTACGCGCTGGCCGCACACGTCTACCCCACCAGCGTACGGGCCACGGGAGTGGCCTACGCTGCCACGCTCGGCCGCGCAGGAGGTCTCTTGAGCTCACTGCTCGGCGCGGCCATCATTCAGGCGGGAGCCAGGACTTACTGGTACACGTTAGCGATCGCTATGGTGTGTGCCTTCGCCGGCCTTGCCTGGGTGCGCAGCCATTACCGGCGATTGGGAAACTAGAAAGAATTGGAGGCGCCGGGCAGGGGGACTCGGCCCGGGTATACTTGGATTCATGCAACCCGAACAGGCGGTTATCAACGGATGGAGCGGCTCCGCGCCCTACTGGGAGAAGCACCGCGAAATGATCCGGGAGATGTTTGCGCCGGTTACGCAAGCTCTGGTGGAGGATGGGTTGATCGGCAGTGGACACGCAGTTCTGGATATTGCCACGGGTCCCGGAGAGCCGGCCCTCAGCATAGCTGCCTTGGTCGGACCCGAAGGCAAGGTTTTTGGGATCGATCCGGTGCCGGAGATGGTGGCGGCGGCCCGCCGGGCGACAAACGATCTGGGGTTGCGGAATGCACAATTTGACGTGGCCTTTGCAGACCATCTCCCGTTCCCGGCCGATACCTTCGATGCGGTGGTCAGCCGCTTCGGTGCAATGTTCTTTCCAGCTCCTGTGGACGCAGTTCGCGAGATGTTGAGAGTACTCAAGCCGGGACGGAAGCTGGCCCTGGCGGTCTGGGATCTGGCCGAAAGAAATCCCTTTTTCTACGCCCTGTCGCGAGTCATGGAACGGTATGTCGTTTCGCCGCCACCTGCGCCCGACGCTCCGGACGCATTCCGCTTTGCCAGCCCAGGCAAGTTACGGGACGTTCTCGTCGAGGCCGGCGCGACGGTCCCATCCGAGCGGCTGTTGCCATTCACCATACAAGCGCCGATCTCAGTGGAAGACTTTTGGACAGTGCGATGCGAGATGTCAGAGAAGCTTCGTGAAAAGGTCGCGATGCTGTCCAGGGAGCAACTGACTGAAGTGAGACGTCAATCGATCGAGTCTCTCGGTGAGTACTCCACAGACCGCGGGATGAGCTTCCCGGCCCAGGTTCTGATTGTCAGTGGAACCAAGAGCCTTGCGGCATAGTCCGGGGTAGGAAAGACACACAGGCAGGAATGCCTGTGCCACAAGTTACGCGAGCGCCCTCTTGTACAAGGCCACGAGTTTTCCCCAGGCACGCTCGGCATCCGGCTTGCTGTAGATCGGCTTGCCGTTCTGGAGTGGCATGTCCGGCACGCACCAGCCATGCAGCGCTCCCGGATATACTCGATCTCCGCGGGAACGTTGGCGGCGGCAAACGCTTCCTTCAGCTTGTCCTTCGCGTCCGGCTGACTCGCGTCGTCATTCGAGGCGATACCGAAATACATACGAGCCTTGATCTTCGGCGCGAGCAGATGCGGGCTCTCGGGCTTGTCGGTGACCAGGCCCCCGCCGTGGAAGGATGCCCCGGCGCCGACGCGATTGGGCAGTGCCGCGGCGGTCCTGACAACCAGGGGTCCGCCCATGCAGTAACCCTGGGTTCCGATCTTCTTTGCCTTGTTCACTTCTTTTTGCGCATCCAGGAAGCCAATGTAAGCGACGGCATCCTTCTCAGGGTTGCCGGGCGCGTTCACCGACGCCATCAGCGGCTGGAGCTTCGCCCGGTCGGCCGGATTCTGGAAGCTGAAGCTGGAGGCATCCGTGAAGGGAGCTTTGGACACGCGATAAAAGGGATTGGGCACCAGGACGGAATATCCCTCGGCGGCGATACGTTTGGCCATATCGCGCATGGAGGGCCGCAAGCCGAAGGCATCGGGCCAGATCAGCACGCCCGGATGGGAGCCGCTCTTCGGGTGAATGAACGCGGCGTCGCAGGTTCCGTCGGGAGTCTTGATCTCGACGTTGGTTTCGACAACGTCGAGGCTTGCGGCTGCGGCGGGCCCTGCGGTTGCGGCAAGGCCCGCGGCCACTGAGAGAGCTACAAAATCGCGCCGGCCGACGTCGCCGGGCTGCACATCGTTCTTCGATTGGTTCTTTTGGTTTTCCATCGTGGCTATCCTCTTAAAGACTTTTGGAACTCGCGCAAAACGGCCGCGGCGCGATCAGTTCCTGTCCCGTATGGTGCCGCGCCGCGGCNNCGTCTTCGCTTAACTGACTCACTACCTTCGTCATGAGGGGGGTCCATACGCCCTTGCGAACACCCGCCTGCATATCGTACATCTGTCGCACCAGGTAGCTCGGCGACCGGCCTGCGATTCCCGGAACCGGGCCGAGGCCTTTCAAATCCGCACCGTGGCAAGTGCCGCAGGCGAGAGTCTTGCCGCCGCCCGAAGTGACCAGGGCCTCACCTTTCTTCAGGCTGCCGGGCGGCGCGTAGGCGATGAAGCCCGAGTGCGGGTCGCGGAGCGTCTCAGTGGCCTCGGCGCTTTCCGGTACTTCGATGATGCGCTTGCCGATGGGTTCTTTTTCGCTGCCTTCGAGCGTGAGGAAGAGGCCGCCGGCGATGCGCGTCTTGGGCACCATGGCGGTCTCGACCACCTTGATCCACGGGGTCCACGGCATCGAGCCGAAGTAGTCGGCGGCCGCGCGGATCTCCTCGTCGGTCATGGCCTTGGCGATCGCGATCATGACGTTGGTGTTGGCCTTCCGCGGCTCGGCGCTCTTGCGGTCGCCGTTCTTGAAATCGTTCATCTGCTGGATGAAGTAGGCCACCGGGTAGCCGGCGATGGGGGCGTTTTCGGCGCGGCCCTTGCCGTTCGGATAGTGGCACAGGGAGCAGGCGCGCACATCGGGCCGCCGGCCGTGCGCGACGATATCCGGCATCTTGGGGTGATCGCCGGGAAACCAGTCCGCGGGACCGAAGCCGTCGCGGATCTGCGCCAAGGTGAACTCCAGGTTGCTGCCGGCGAGGTGTTTCGGGCTGGTGTCGGGGGCGCCGCCGCGTCCGCCTCCACCCGCGGGAGCCGCTGGGGCGCCCGGTTCGGGAAAGCCGTACGCCCAGGCGGGCGGTCCATCGGCCGCGAAGGAGACGCTCGCCGTCAACGCGGAGGCGAGCGCGAGAATCCGAATTCCGAGGTGAGTGCGCATAGGGTTTCTAACACTGTACAGCAGTTCGGACTGCGGTTGCTGAGCGAGGAATGCGCTCCCTAGCCTGGCTAGCCAGGCTAGCCGGCTAGCCGGCTAGCCTCTGGGTCCGCCTGCCAACCGCCAGATGGGAAGGTGAACAACACTGGAACCAATTAACGCCAACACTGTTCACTTTGCCGCGACCTGTGGGGCAGGTTGTCAACCAACCCAAGGTGAACAACACCCGAACTAACGCACCATCGAGGTCGCCAGCCCGTCCACGCGCGCGCGCACGATCGGCAGGATCAGGGACTCCAGACGCGGATCGCTGGCAATGGCTTCATTGTAGGCCTTGGCCCCCGCGTCGTTGGGGTCGCCGGGCGACGGATCGATCACCAGTCCGTGCCGGATCACGTTGTCGGCCAGGATCAGGGCCCCTGGGCGCACCAGCTCAAGCACCAGGCCGAGGTATTCGACATAGCCGGACTTATCGGCGTCGAGGAAGACCAGGTCGAACGGAGGCACGGCGGAACGGATCAGGTCGCGGAGGGAATCCGCCGCGGGGCCCACGCGAAGGTCGAGTCTGGGCGTGATCGCCGCGCGCTCCAGGCTGCGGCGCGCCACCTCGGCATGCCTGGGATTCAGTTCCAGGGTCACGAGCAGTCCATCGGCGGGCAGCGCACGCGCGAGCCACGTGGCGCTGTAGCCACCCAGGGTTCCGATTTCCAGCACGCGCCTGGCGCCGATGAGTTTGGCCAGCAGGTAGAGCAGGCGCCCCTGGTTCGGCGAGACCTGGAAGGAAGGGAGCCCGGCAGCCTGGGCATCGGCAATGTTCCGCGCGAGGACCGGGTCGGATGGGGCGAAGAGGGCCTCAATGCAAGCGTCGATGCGCTCGATCAGTTCTGCGGTGACGGGTTCCATGGGACTCTCCAGGTTAGCGCCAGGAGACTCCCGCCCGCACCGGCCGCGCGAGTAAAGCGAGCGCTTCTTATCCCCAACCCCCAACCCCCAACCCCCAACCCCCAACCCCCCCAACCCCCAACCCCCTTTTTTGACCGCCGCCGGGGCAGAGCTGCCTCAGGACTTGGTCAGCAGGTGGTGCACGATGGTGGCGTTCTCGCGCACCTGGTCCTTGAGCTGGCTGTACACGCCCACGATCACGCCGTCGTTCGGCTTGATGCTGTCGAACGCCTGTTTGAAGGCGGCCTCCACGTTGGTGACCCGGCCCGCGGCCAGAATCTTGAATGCGAAGCATGGTTTCTTCGTCTGGCGGATCACTTTGTACATGCGCGGAGGATCGTCCGTCAGGTACAGTTCGCCGATGGGGTTTTCGCCGCCCAGCAACTCGCGCCGCTCGCCTTCGGTGCGCGTGCGGTTGTAGACGCAACAGACGAAGAAATCCACGTCCCAGTTCTGCTCCTGCACCATGGCGATGGCTTCGGGCTTGTGGCTGCCCACCCCTACCATCACGCCGGTGTCCCGCATCTTCTTGCACCATTCGCGAGCCTGGTCCATCTCGCCGGTTTGGAAGAGGCGGTCGGTATTCTCGCCGTGATGATAGATCGCCATCGGTTTGAGCGATTTGTAGGACGGATGGCTGGGGTCGCCCGGACCCTGGAAGATGATGTGCATCTGGCCGCCCTCCAACTGGAAGGCTTCGTGATCGTAGGCCGCCCTCCCGCTGGGCGTCATCGAGCAGGTATTGATGCCGAAACGAGTGCAGCGGTGCAGCACCTCGACCACGCGCTCCTGGGTGTAATAGTTGGCCATCAGGCTGTTGAGGGTCGGGGTATAGTGCGACATTCCATGGAAGGGGTTATACCCTATCACCATGCGGCTGATCTCCACGTTGCCGAATTTGATCTTCGGCACCTGCACTTCGGACGCCGGGGTGGGCGGGGTCATGACCTCGGCGGCGCCGCCGCGGCCACCACGACCGGGACCTTGTCCCGATGGTGGGCCGCCTCCGCGCCCGCCGCGTCCCTGTGGCGGCGTTTGGGCAGGGGCCTGACTCATGCCGGCGGCCAGTGCCGCGGACTGAAGGAAGGTCCTACGCGTATTGGGCATCGGGAGATCTCCTTTTGTGCTCTTTCCCATCAATTGTAAATCAGCTAAATCAGGTTTTCATACCCTTTTCACGTTTTACTGTGTTGTTACCGTATCGCGGGGACCGTGTCCGCGCTGTGATCCCAACCGATGCTGTTTTCTGCTACAGTTTAGGTGAATCGGACTCCTAAGTATGAATAACAGACGGCGATCGGCAAAACCCGCGTTGGGCCGGCGCGAATTCATGGGTGCGGGGCTTGCGGTCGCGGCCGGCTCGGCTGTTTCTTGCAGCCGTTCGATCGAACCCGGCGCCGGCTGGCGATTCTTCACTGCCGCCGAGGCGCTCGCCGTCGAGGCGATCTGCGCGCAGTTGATCCCCGCCGACCAGGATCCGGGCGCCAGGGAAGCGGGTGTCGTGAATTTCATCGACCTGCAACTCAGCCGCCGATACAAGAAGCATCGCGGCGCTTACCGGCAGGGGATCGCGGCGGTCGATGCCGCGGGCCGGTCGAAATTCGGCAAACCGTTCGTGGAACTCACCGGTGAGCGGCAGATCGAGGTCCTGAACGCGGTGGAGGAGGATAGCCGGCCGTTCTTCGAACTCATCCTGGCGCACACGCGGCAGGGTTTCTACGGCGACCCGCGCCACGGCGGCAACCGCAACATGGCGAGTTGGAAGATGGTGGGTTTGCCGTATCCTCCGCTGCGCGGGCGCGAGCACTACCAGGGCTGACCATGGCGCTGAAGCACGTAAACGCGGTGGTTGTGGGCGCGGGCGCCGGGGGCGGCGTGGTGGCCAAGGAACTGGCCACGGCCGGCCTGAGTGTGGTGCTGTTGGAGCGCGGCCGCTGGTACTCGGCGGCGGACTGCCGCAAGGACGACCTGTTCAATCAGCGTACCCAGGTGCTGGGCGCCAAGTTCGGCCCGGACGAGGAGCGCGATCCGCGCGTGCTGGTGGACGAGAGCGGGCGCGAGATGGTGGTCAGCCCGAGCGACGGCGGCTACAGCAACAACGCAGCCTGCGTGGGCGGCGGCACATTCAGCTACGGCGCCATGGCCTGGCGCTACATGGAAAAGGACTTCCGCATGCGCTCCACCTACGGCGCGGTGGAAGACAGCACGCTCGACGACTGGCCCATCGCCTATTCCGACCTGGAGCCCTACTACGAAAAGGCCGAGTGGGAGATGGGCGTCTCCGGCGACGACTCGGGCAATCCCTTCAAAGCGCCGCGGCGCAAGCCGTTGCCCATGCCGCCGCTGGCGCCGAACCGCGAGTACGAAGTGCTGCACCCGGCGGCCCGGCGCCTGGGGCTGCATCCCTTTGACATTCCGATGTTGCGCAACACGGTGCCCTACAACGGGCGCCGCGCCTGCATGCGCTGCCGATGGTGCGTGGGGTTCGCCTGTGAGCTGAGCGCGCGCACCGGCACGCACAACACGGTGATTCCGGCCGCGCTGGCCACCGGCAACTGCGAGCTGCGCACCGGGTGCATGACGCGGGAGATTCTGCTCGACAGCCGCGCCCGCGCCACCGGCGTGGCCTACTTCGACGCCGGCGGCCGGCTCCAGGAACAGCCTGCCGGCCTGGTGATCGTCTCGGGCGGCGCCATCGAGTCGGCGCGGCTGCTCCTCAACTCGAAGCACCGGCTGTTTCCCAACGGTCTTGGCAACCGCAACGGCTGGGTGGGGCGCAACCTGCAGTCGCACTCCTACTCCGGCGCCAACGGACTCTTCGAATTCGAAACCTTCGACGACCTCGGGCCGGGGGCGTCCGTCGCCATCTGCGACTACAATCACGGAAACCCGGGACTCGCGGGCGGGGCCTTGCTGGCCAATGAGTTCATCCGGCTGCCCTACCAGTTCATGGCGCTGGTGCCGCCCTGGATCTCGCGCTGGGGCAGCGAGCACAAGGACTTCGTGCGTACGGCGTACCGCCGGACCATGGTGGTGATGGGCCCGGTGCAGGAGATGCCGATGTTCGACGCCCGTGTCCAGCTCGACCCCAAGGTGAAAGATTACTGGGGCATTCCGGTGGCGCGTCTCTCGGGGACACGGCATCCGCACACCATCGAAGTCGGCCGCTTCATCGCGAGCAAAGCGGAAGCGTGGCTCAAGGAAGCGGGCGCCGTCGAGACCTGGAAGCGCGTGCCCTCGAAATCGTTGAGCGGCGGACAGCACCAGGCCGGCACCTGCCGCATGGGCAACGATCCGCAGACGTCGGTGGTGGATGCGAGTTGCCGCATCCACGACGTGGATAACGTTTACGTGATCGATGCCAGCGTGCACCCGACCAACGGCGGCTTCAATCCCGGCCTGACCATTCTGGCCAACGCCTACCGCGCCTCGGGCGCACTGCTCCAGGCCTGGAAAGGAAAGGTGCGGCTGTGACGAGGACCATCTTGTGGGGCAGGCGCTTCCGCCCAGTGCCGCTTACCTCGGCCGTGGGGCGGACCCCCCGGTCCGCGGCGGACGCCCTCGTCCGCCTTTTTGTATCGAGCCGCAGCTTGATTCCATTGGGGAAAGCGGGTCCGGGGGGACCCGCGCGGACCGGGGGGTCCGCCCCACAATTTGTGCAGAATCCCAAAGTAAGCGGCATTGAGGTGCGGCCGTGAAGAGGGTGATCGCGGCGGCCGGCTTGCTGCTGGCGGCTTCGCTGCTGGTGGTGCCGGGAACGACCCTCTACTTCGAGTCCGGCCAGGGAAGACGCTGCACCTCGTGCCATGAAATGCAGCCGCTCTACGACACCTGGCACGCCTCCAGCCACCGCGACACGGCTTGCGGCAAGTGCCACGGAGATGCCCTCACCCTGGACGCCGCCTTCCACATGAACAACGTGCACCGCGCGTGGAATCACATGCGGGACGATCTGCCGGAGCGTATCGGCTTCGGCAACCGGCAGGCGATGACGGCCGGCCGGCAGTGCCGCTCCTGCCACCGCCAGGAGTACGCCAGGTGGGAATCCGGCCCGCACAGCGCCGGCTTCGCGCGCATTTTTCTGGACCGCAAGCACAACACGGCGAACATGCTGATGGACGATTGCCTGCGTTGCCACGGCATGTTCTTCGAGGGCGGCGTGGGCGACCTGGTGCAGCCCGTGAACCGCACCGGCCCGTGGCGCCTCACCCAACCGGATCTGGCCGGCATGCCGTCCATGCCGTGCGCCACGTGCCACCAGGTGCATCGTTTCGGCGAACCCATGCACAAAACCGGCGAGGAGGGCCGCACACCGGGGCCGGCGCAGGAGATCGCGCGGCCCTCGCTGGCGTTCTTCGACCGGCGCACCGAGCAGTACGTGCCGGTGGCGGATCTGCCCGTTCCGGCGATGAAGGAAGGCGCGCGCGCGGTTCGGATGAGCCCCGACCGGCGGCAGGCCCTCTGCTACCAGTGCCACGCGCCCATCGCGTCGATGCAGGTGGGAAGCGGCGACGACCGTACCGGGATGGGCGTCCACGAAGGCATCAGTTGTCTGGCGTGCCACGAGCAGCACGAGCAGAAGACGCGAGCCTCGTGCGCCACGTGCCATCCCAAAATGTCGAACTGCGGCCTGGACGTGGAGAAGATGGACACCACGTTCCTTGCGGACGGGAGCAAACACAACATCCATTGGGTCAAGTGCGCGGACTGCCACACCAAGGGCGTGCCCGCGAAGAAACAGGAGAAGCAGCAATGAGAGTACGTCATTTGAGCGCGGCGATCGTGGTCTCCGGCTTGTTCACGGCCGCCTTTGCGCAGCAGGAAGCATCGGTCACCCTGGAAGCCAAGAAGATCGTCCTGACATACGCGGCGCCCAACAGCAAGACCCGCGCGGCGGCCAGCCTTCACAGCGACGCGGACCTGGCCTTCAAGGGCGTTGCCGTACCCAAGGGCGACTACACCATCTACATCCTGGCCGATGGCGCGCAGTGGCAGCTAACGGTCAACAAGGCCACCGGCGCCAAGGCGGCCACGTACGATCCGAAACTGGATCTGGGCAAGGTGGCGATGACCATGGGCGGCACCATGGGCGGCACCATGGGCAACCCAGCCGCCGCCGCGGACGCATGCAAGATCGCGCTGACCAAGACGGCCACGCTCGCGGCGAAAATCGAGGTGACCTGGAACGGCGCTCTGGCCGCCGTGCCCTTCCACCTCGACCGCGGCGCCAGCGACTCGGAGTGGTAGAAGTGCCCGCGGGCGCCCGGGNNGTCTGGACTGCGGGCGCCGGCGGGAGCGATGTTGCGGCGCTGGTCCGCCGGCTGAGCCTCGACGAGAAGATCGCGCTGGTTCACGGCTCGCGCGACCCGCGCGACCTCGGGCAGGCCGGTTACTGGGCCGGATTGCCGGCGCGCGGCATCCCGCCACTGCGTTTCGCGGATGGGCCGCCGGGGGTTAACGTCAACCGCGAAGCCACCGCCATGCCGGCGCCGGTCGGGCTGGCCGCCACTTTCGATCTGGAAGCGGCGCGCCTCTATGGCACGGTCATGGGGCGGGAGGCCAAGGCGCTGGAACAGGACGTGTTGTTGACGCCGCACGTCAACATCGTTCGCGATCCGGTGTTCCGGCGCAACCACACCACCCTCGGCGAGGACCCGCTGCTGGCCGCGCGCATCGGCGCCGCCGAGATCGCCGCCATCCAGAAGGAAGGCGTGATGGCGCAGGTGAAGCACCTGGCCGGGTACAGCGGCCCGGACAACGTCCGCGTCGACGAGCGCACGCTGCACGAGTTGTATCTGCCGCCGTTCGAGGCCGCGGTCCAGGCAGGGGTGGCTTCCGTGATGTGTGCCTACAACCGGATCAACGGCGGCTGGGCCTGCGAGAATCCGGAATTCGAGGAGCGCATCCTGCGCGGCCTCTGGGGCTTC
>OMOG01000603.1:3240-7303 GCA_900290305.1 Candidatus Sulfopaludibacter sp. SbA4 | reverse complement strand
CCCGCTGCGACGACCCGCTCCAGGCGCCCAAACGGCCCGGCGGGCCAAAACAAGTCCGTCAGCGGACATTCATGGTCTCCCAAAGCCGAGGGCCGCCTTTCGATGACTTGGCACGCTGCGTCAAGCCCGAAAGGCGCATGCAGAATCCGCCACGTCAAGTGCAGTCTTTGCTCCGCCAGCCCAGTGCCAAACCCGCATTCCACCGCCACCTTCGCCACTCCTCAGATCCCTGACGGCAGTCCACGTGCTCTAACATTCCCGAAGCCGGAAACCGCGTCGCTGGCTGCCACTTGGCCGCATCGTCACAGAGCAAGGGAGAAAGTCCCTATGCATGAACTTAAGCGTAGCTCCCATCGACATGGAACGCCGGCTCGCGAGAGTATCCATCATGACGAAGTCTCTTACTGGAAACGTGCGCATCAAGACTGGCGTGTCTGGGTCGGCCTGTTTTTCATGTTTGCGGCCATTACAATCTATGTCATGAGCAATGACTTGTCGTTCTTCCCCCGCGGCTATCGACATCTGCCGGTCTCGGATGGCGTCGGGAAATAGCGGAGATCCCCG
Organism: Candidatus Sulfopaludibacter sp. SbA4; assembly: GCA_900290305.1. Classification (GTDB taxonomy): domain Bacteria; phylum Acidobacteriota; class Terriglobia; order Bryobacterales; family Bryobacteraceae; genus OMOG01. The sequence goes on along the minus strand of OMOG01000603.1, from coordinate 6,739 downwards.
CCCGCGAGATTGAAATCGCGAGCTGCTAACGGAGTAGGATGGATGAACCAGTGACTCCGCCGTCTTCCGCCAAAGATGTCCCGCCTTCCACCGGCCTCACGGGCGATGAAGCCCGAAGCCGGTTGGAAAAGTCCGGCCCAAACGCGATGCCCGATACGGCCCTGCATCCGCTGCGCAGGGCGCTGGCCAAGTTCTGGGCGCCGGTTCCATGGATGCTTGAGTCCGCGATCGTGCTCGAGATGGTCCTCGGCAAGTATGTCGAGGCTGCCATCATCGCGAGTCTCCTGGCGTTCAACGCGGCTCTCGGATTCCTCCAGGAAGGCCGCGCCCAGGCCACCCTTGCCGCGCTGAAATCGCGGCTCGCGCTGAACGCGGCCGTTCGTCGCGATAATGCCTGGACTACCGTACCCGCTGCCCAATTGGTGGTTGGCGACATAGTGAAACTGTCGCTCGGGGCCGTGGTTGCCGCCGATGTGCGCCTCACCGAGGGATCGGTGCTCCTTGACCAGTCCATGCTCACCGGCGAGTCGGTCCCGGTCGAAGCCGGAGCCGGGTTCGAAACTTATGCGGGTGCGCTGGTGCGGCGCGGTGAAGCCGTCGCACAGGTCACGGCGACGGGAGCGCGCACAAAGTTCGGACGCACCGCGGAGCTGGTGCGCACCGCGCACGTCGAGAGTTCGCAACAGAAAGCGGTTCTGCGTGTGGTGCGCAATCTCGCCATCGGCAACGGTGTCGTCATCGTCATGCTGGTAGGGTATGCCTGCGCGCTCGAGATGCCGGTTAGCGAGATCGTCCCGCTGGTGTTGACGGCGGTTCTGGCGTCGATTCCGGTGGCGCTGCCCGCCACTTTTACCCTTGCGGCTGCGCTCGGCGCAAAGGCCCTGGCCAGGTTGGGTGTTCTTCCCACCAGGCTCTCCGCAGTGGATGAAGCGGCCAGCATTGACGTGCTGTGCGCGGATAAGACCGGCACGCTGACGCAAAACGAGCTCACCGTAACCGCGGTCCATGCCATGCCCGGCTTCGACGAATCGCACGTTTTGGGAGTGGCTGCCCTGGCGAGCTCGGACGGCGGGCAAGATCCGGTGGATGCGGCCATCCGTGCCGCCGCCGCCAGGAAAGCAGCCTCCGATCTGCCCACACTGATCCAGTTCGTTCCCTTCGATCCGGGCAAGAAGATGTCGGAGGCGACTGCCCGCGATCCGCGGGGCGCCACCGTTCGCGCGGTCAAAGGCGCCTTTGCCGCCATCGCCGGACTCACCCAACCTGCGCCGGACGCGGCCAATATAGCCAACCAGCTCGAGTCGAAGGGTTTCCGCGTGCTGGCAGTTGCGGTCGGTCCGCCAGCGGCGCTGAAACTGGCCGGGATCATCGCTCTCAGCGATCCGCCCCGGCCGGATTCCGCCGCGTTGATCGCGGAGCTGCACACCCTCGGAGTCCGCGCGGTCATGGTGACCGGCGATGCTCCCGCAACGGCTGCGATCGTGGCTCATGACGTCGGCCTGGACGGAAAAATCTTTCCACCCGGGCCGGTCCCCGCCGAGGTGCGTCCTGAGGAGTTCGCGGTTTTCGCCGGGATTCTTCCGGAGGGAAAGTACAACCTCGTCAAGGCGTTCCAGAAGAGTGGCCACACTGTCGGTATGTGCGGCGACGGAGCCAACGACGCGCCGGCGCTGCGCCAGGCGCAGATGGGAATCGCGGTGTCCACTGCGACCGATGTCGCCAAGTCGGCGGCCGGCATCGTGCTGACGAAACCCGGACTTGGCGGGATCGTCGCTTCCGTTAAGGAGGGCCGTGTGACGTTTCAGCGCATCCTCACTTATACGCTGAACTCCGTGATCAAAAAGATTGTTCAGGTACTTTTTCTGGTGGTCGGGCTCATGATGACGGGACACGCCATCCTGACCCCCATGCTTATGGTCATCCTGATGCTCACCGGAGACTTTCTGGCTATGTCCTTGACGACGGACAACGTGCGGCCGTCCCCCATGCCCAATGCCTGGCGAATTGGCAACTTGACCATCGCAGGCGCGGTTATGGGGTGTTGTCTGCTGGTCTTTTGCACCGCCGTGCTGGCTGTCGGCCAATTTCGGATGGGGCTCCCAATCGAGGCGCTGAGAACCCTGGCCATGGTGGCGCTTGTGTTTGGTGGTGAGGCGACGATCTACGCCGTTCGCGAACGCCGGCGCATGTGGAGTTCTTCCCCAAGTCTCTGGGTTGTTGTGTCGACTGCTTGCGATATTTTGATCGTTTCGGCGTTGGGCGCGCGCGGAATCGCCATGACCCCTCTGCCAATATTCGTGGTGGCAGGAACACTCGGGGCCGCAGCGGTTTTCGCATTCATCGTGGACTTTGTCAAGGTCCCCTTGTTCAATCGTCTCGACATCGCATAGAAGAAGCATGTGGGTAAACGGAGCCCGCCGAAATCATTCCGAGATAATCAGCCCCCAAATACCACAATCACAATATGAAGCCCGTCCACACGTTCCATGTCGCGCCATCGCTGCCGGCGCCGCTCGAGGCACTGCGGCCCCTGGCCTACAACCTGCGCTGGGCCTGGGACCACGACACCATCGAGCTGTTCCGCCGCCTCGACAGCGACCTCTGGGAATCCACCGGCCACAACCCCGTGCTCATGCTGGGCGCCGTGGAGCAGGCCCACCTGGAAGCGGCGGCCAGGGACGAATCCTTCCTCGCCCACCTGGAACGCGCCACCGGCAATCTCAATTCCTACCTGGCCGCCGAATCCACGTGGTACCGCCGCACCTACTCGCCCGAGAACGGCCTGTTGGTGGCCTACTTCTCCGCGGAATTCGGATTGACCGAGTGCCTCTCGGTGTTTGCCGGAGGCCTGGGCGTGCTGGCCGGCGACCATCTGAAATCGGCCAGCGACCTGGGAGTGCCGCTGGTAGGTGTCGGGCTGCTCTACCAGCAGGGCTACTTCCGGCAATACCTGAACGCCGCGGGCTGGCAGCAGGAGTCGTACGAAGACAACGATTTTCAGAACCTTCCCCTGTCCCGCGAACAGCGGCCGGACGGCAGTCCGCTAACGATTGATGTCACCTACGACGGCCGATCGGTGTTGGCGCAAGTGTGGCGCGTGCGCGTGGGGCGGGTTTCGCTCTTCCTGCTGGATACCAACCTCCCCGCCAATCGCCCGGACGATCGCGTGATTACCCGCCAGCTCTATGGCGGCGACAAGGAAATGCGGCTGAAGCAGGAGATCCTGCTCGGCATCGGCGGATACCGCGCGTTGCAGGCGTTGGGGCTCGATCCCACGGTCTGCCACATGAACGAAGGCCACTCCGCGTTCCTGGGCCTGGAGTGGGTGCGGACGCTGATGCAGAAGCACGGCCTGTCATTCTCCGAAGCGCGCGCCGTGGCCTCGGGCGGCCTGGTCTTTACGGGCCACACGCCAGTGGCCGCGGGGCACGACTATTTTCCGCCGGCCCTCATCGACCGCTACCTCTCGGCCTACATGCAAAAGCTGTCGCTCACCCGC
>OMOG01000603.1:0-3230 GCA_900290305.1 Candidatus Sulfopaludibacter sp. SbA4 | reverse complement strand
CACCAACGGGGTGCACTTCCGTTCGTGGATCTCGAACGAGATGAACCAGCTCTACGACCGCTATCTGGGGCCCAAGTGGCGCGAGGAGCATGCCGACGCCAACCTCTGACGCCGCGTGGAAGCCATTCCGGCCGAGGAGCTTTGGCGCACGCACGAGCGGCGCCGGGAACGCCTGGTTTCGTTTGCCCGGCGCCGCCTGCGGCTGCAGCTCAAGCGGCGCGGCGCATCGCAAGCCGAGATCGATGCCGCCGACGAAGTGCTCGATCCGGACGCGCTGACCATCGGCTTCGCCCGCCGGTTCGCCACCTACAAGCGTGCCGCCCTGCTGCTGCGCGATGTGGAGCGGCTCGAGCGGATCCTCAACCAAGCCGGCCGCCCCGTGCAGATTCTCTATGCGGGCAAAGCGCACCCCCGCGACGATGCCGGCAAAACTCTCATCCAGCAGGTCGTCAAGCTGGCGCAGAAGAAGAATCTCCGCCGCCGCCTGGTGTTCCTCGAAGACTACGACATGGCCGTCAGCCGTTACCTGGTGCAGGGCTCGGACATCTGGCTCAATACGCCGCTGCGCCCGCTCGAGGCCAGCGGCACCAGCGGCATGAAGGCCATGGCCAACGGCGCGCTCAACTTCAGCACCCTCGACGGATGGTGGGACGAAGCCTGGGAGACCGCAAGTTCCGCCAACACCTTCATCGGCTGGGCGATCGGGCAGGGGGAGAGCTACGACAACCCCGAATACCAGGACCAGGTGGAGTCCGAAGCGCTCTACGATCTGCTGGAGCAGGACATCGTTCCGAGTTTCTATGAGCGCAGCGCCGATGGCCTGCCGCGCCGCTGGATCGCGCACATGAAAAGCTCCATCTCGACGCTCTATCCTTTTAATACGCAGAGGATGGTGCGGGAGTACACCTCCGATTTCTACGTGGCCGCCGATGCCCGGTCGCAGCAACTGATCGCCAACCGATCGGCGCGCGCCCGGGCCCTGGCGGCATGGATCTCGCGCATGCGCGCCCATTGGAGCGAAGTCCGCATCGAGGCCGTGGATGCCGCGCCCGCCGCCGGACTGACGGTGGGCGGCGATTTCCGCGTGCAGGCCCGCGTGCGGCTGGGCGCGGTCCGCCCGGACGAGGTCGCAGTGGAGCTGTACCTGGGCCGGGTCGGGGCCGACGACGAGATGACGGATGCCGTGGCCATTCCCATGCAGCCGGCCGGCGGGCGGGACGGAGTCTCGGTCTTCGAAGCCACCACGGTGCCTTGCCGCAGAAGCGGCCTGTACGGCTATACCGTACGGGTTCTGCCCTTCCACGCGGACGAGTGCCGCAGCTTTCTCCCCGGACTGATCGCCTGGTCGGCCGGTTAGCGACAGTTCCCCAGGGCTGGGAATGCAGATTGGTGGGGCAGACCCCCTGGTCTGCGCGGGTCCCCCTGGACCCGCTCTTCTCGGGGGACTAACCCGCCCGAAACACCAGAACTCCGACGCACAGAACGATCAGGGTCAGAAGCGTCAAAATCAACGACGTGGCGGAGAGAAAGGCGCCTTCCAGTGTGGTGTGGAACAACTCCCCGCGCCGATGCATGCGATGACGAAGGTCGACGGACATGGCCCGATTACCTCCCGTGCCCAGTATACCGCCGAATCGGTAAAAAGAGATCGAAAAGAGTGATACGATAGCTCTACCGACACTGAGGGCTGCCCGGATGGCTGGGCCCCACTGATCCGAAGCCCGCAACTTGCCGGAGAAAGGAACGCCGGCGTTTCGACGCTGGTAACGGCAAGTCCATGCGAATCCTGCTTTACAACCCCGACAATGGGGTCACGCAAAATTTCATGCCTCACCTCTGGATGTTCCTGCTGCAGGCGCTCACGCCCAGCGGCCACGAGGTGATCCTGATCGACGGCAACACGCAACCCATGAGCGACGCCGAGCTGGTTCGGTTCGCCCTCGACCGCCAGGTCGGGCTGGTCGGTATCGGCGCCATGACCCGTATGATCGCCAAAGCCTACCGCGTGGCCGATGCCATCCGCGCGGCCGGCATTCCTGTGGTCATGGGCGGACCGCACGTGACGGAGCTGCCTGACGAGGCTCTCGGGCGAGGCGGCGGACCGCGTCACGCGGATGCCGTGGCCCTGGGCGAAGCCGATGAAACCTGGCCGCAAATCGTGGAGGATGCCGCCCGCGGCAAGCTCAAGGAGATTTACACTCCGGTGGACCTGTTCGGGCAGGAGCGCAAGCCCACCTTGCAGGACTACCCGGCAATTCCCTGGGACTCGATCGACCTGAAACAGTTCAACCGGATTCCCGGCTTCATGCGTCCGGTCATACGCCGCTTCGGGTACGCCTGGGAGACCTTTCACATCATCCCCATCGAATCCGGACGCGGCTGTCCTTATGGATGCGAATTCTGCACGGTCACCGGTTTCTTCGGCGACTCGATCCGGTTCCGGTCCAACCGCAGCATCGTCGAAGAGATGCTCAAAATCAAGGAGCGCGCGCGCGGCACCCGCGGCCAGGCCGCCGTATTCTTCGTCGACGATAATTTCGCGATCAACGTCAAGCGCACCAAGGCGCTCCTGCGCGATATCATTGCGGCGGGAGCCGAGCTGTCGTGGGTGGGGCAGATCAGCGCCAACCTGCTGCGCGACGAAGAGCTGCTCGATTTGATCGCCGCTTCGGGCGGGAGATGGATCTTCATCGGAATGGAGTCACTCGACCCCGCCAATCTCGCCAGCGTCAACAAGAGCTTCAACAAACCGGCGGATTACGCCCGCGTGCTGGAGTCGCTGGCCCGGCGCCACGTCTACGCCATCACTTCCTTCATCTTTGGGCTGGATCACGATACTCCCGGGGTGGGCGAGCGCACCCTCGCCGAGATTCGCCGGTGGCCGCCGACGCTGCCCGTCTTTGGACAGATCACCCCCTTTCCCGCGACTCCTCTGTATGACCGCCTGGAAAAGGAAGGACGGCTGATCCGGCCGAAACACTGGCTCGAGTTCGCCCCCNNGTTCGGTACGCCTGGACGAACTCCTACAGCCCTGCCGCGACCAGGAGAGCCCTGGAGTCGATCTCGGGCGAGCCGGCTGCCTACAAAATCAGCCACCTGATGGCCCGCCTGTTCTTCCGCGGAATCTATTTCCCGCAGAAGGGAGCCTGGCAATGGCTCAAGCTGGCCGTCCAGAACCGGGTCGCGATCTCCAGAGTGGTCAAGGACTCACTGACCCGGTGGCACGGCGG
>OMOG01000650.1:2240-2907 GCA_900290305.1 Candidatus Sulfopaludibacter sp. SbA4 | reverse complement strand
GTTCCGCCACCGCGACCGGAAGTTCGACGTGATCGTGATGGACACCATCTACTACTGGCGCGCTCACGCCACCAATCTGCTCTCGGTGGAATTTCTGGACCTCGCCCGCGGGATGTTGAAACCCGGCGGCATCATCTACTACAACACGACCTTCTCGCCGGTCGCGCAGCACACCGGCGCCGTGCACTTCCCCTACGCATACCGTTTCGGCCCCTTCATGGCGGTCAGCGACAGCCCGATCCTGGCCAGCCGCGACCGCTGGCGCAACACGCTCACCAATTACCGGCTGGAAGGCCAGCCCATCCTGGATCTCGCGCTGGCCGAGGACCGCGATCTGCTGGACCACATCCTGGGGAAGGCCGGCACGCTGCCGGGCAACCAGTACGTGTCCGAAGGAATGGAGACCCGGGAGAACATCCTGCGCCGCACCGCCGGCAAGCCCATCATCACCGACGACAACATGGTGACGGAGTGGCGGCAGGACCACTGAGGTTGGCAGGCGAAACCGCCTGCCCCCCACCATTGTAGTTGGTGGCGCAGGCGGTTTCGCCTGCGTAGCTACCGCCAGTTCTTCAACTTCGGCCAGAGCTCTTTCAGCGGCGTTTTCAAGCCGCGGCAATAGAAGATATCGAAATGCTCATAGGGCATCGAGTAGGGATGCTCCGCC
>OMOG01000650.1:0-2230 GCA_900290305.1 Candidatus Sulfopaludibacter sp. SbA4 | reverse complement strand
CGGCCATCCATGACGATCATGCTCTCGCCCGTGTAATCGCGCGGCCCCCAAAGGAAGTAGGTCTCGTGCCCGCTGATGGCCTTCGGCAGCCCGTACTTCGCGCCGAACAGGTCCACCGCTCCGGCCTGGCCGTAATTTTGGCCGAAGATCGCGGTCCTGGCGCGCACATCGGGAGGCAATCCGTTGTACACGCGGGCCACTTCCGCCACCATCTCCGGCCAGCCGAACTGGTCGGCGTACAACTGCGGCAGCGGGCCGAGCTTGTGCGTCTCGATGCGCGGCTGCTGGAAATGGATGGCGGCTGCGTAGCGAATGTAAGTTTCGACCGGCAGCACCGGCACGACTGTCGGGGCGATCACCACACCGGCCACGACCATGAGCCCGATGTACACGGGCTTGATCCACTGCACCCGCGGGCCGGCCAGCCACGACTCCCACATCACGCTCCCGGCCGCCATCAGAAGGGGAAACGCCGGAAACAGGTAATACACGCGTGGGTTGAGCGTCATGATGAGGACTGCCGCGATCAGCCAGGCCCACCCCAGCGCGCGAAACGGCTTGGCCTCGCAGCGGAAGAAGAAATACCAGAGACCGGCCAGCCAGATGGGAGCGCTCAGCGGAAGCATGTCCAGGACCTCTTCCCCGAAGAACCGGATCGGCGTCAGCGGCACATTGCGGCCGCTGCGCCGGATGTTCTCCTGCAATTCCAGGAAGGGAAAATGGTGTTGGATGTTCCACAGCAGATTCGGCAGGAAGATCAGGAATGCCGCGATCCCGCCGATCCAGAACCACCGCGAGCGGAGCAAGCGGCGCTCGGGAGTGAGCAGCAGGCCGGCCAAAATTCCGAAACCGAAGATCAGCATGGAGTGCTTGTTCTCGAGGCCGATTCCCGCGAGGAGGCCGAACCACAGCCAGAGCTTCTGATTCCCCGTGCGCACGATGCGGATCGCGAGGTACGCGCACCCCATCCAGAACAAGGGCTCGAATGGGTTCATCGAAAGCCAGTTGTCCACCGCCAGGAAGCCCGGCGCGAGCAGCACCGCCAGAGCGGCCAGCCCCTGCGCAAAGCGCCGTCCGCCCAGTTCGCGGGCGATCAACCCGGTGAGCAGCACTTTGGCCGCGCCCGCGAGGGCCGGGAACAGGTGAATCGCGGGGAGCGAATCGCCCAGCAGCACGCGCGTGATTTTCCCGATCACCGCAATAAGCGGTGGATGGTCGACGTAGCCCCACGCCAGGTGTTCGGCGCAGGCCAGGTAATATAGCTCATCGACGAAGAACCCGTAGTGCCGGCCGGCATAGAGGTGGAGCAGCAATTTGATCGCGGCGAGGGCCGCCACGATTGCGCCGGCGCCCAGGATCCAGGGCGCGCGGCGCTTCAAATCGGAAGCTTGAGCGGGCGCAGTCACGGCGATCTCTTCTATCTTAGCGGTGCCTGCGGAAGCCACGGTCGAGCTTATCCAGCAATTCGAGGCCACGCTTTGCGGAGCCCCTGGCCGCCAGCGCCCGGAAGCGGGTCTCGGCGTCATGTTGCGCCAACGCGACCGTCGCCAGTTCGTCGATCAGTTTGTTCATGCTGATCCCACGGCGGGCAGCCAGGCGGCGGAGCCGAGCGTGTTTGGCTTCGGGCATACGGATGGTCAACGTGCTCATGGAAGCTCCTTTACCAGTTGCCTTGGGGTCACGATTCTCACTTGCGGAAACTGAAGCTCGGCCGATCGGAAATCTTTGACGTTGTTAGTCACGATCACCCCCGCGCCTCCCGCGACCGCCAGTTCGACGATGTGGTTATCTCCTTCATCCGGCAGGTTCGGCCTCCAGGAAAAGTAGATTTGCGTCCATTCACAAACGCTCAGGAACGCAGCGAACAGTTCCCGACGCTCCGATTGCGAGAGCGGCGCTTTCCGGAAGAGGTCCCTTCGATTCAGCACGTCCTCGTACTCCAGGAACAGCGTCTGGCCGACCAGGGGCTTCAATTGTCCCATCAGACACGCCCGAATCACCCGCCGGTTGTGGCCCGCGCGCCCGAGCAATGCGCCCACGAGGACATTGGTATCGATGACGGCCCGCTCCAAAATCGATGATAGCAGATGTGCTATCACGGGGAGATTCTCTCTGGTTCGATGGCCGCGCCCGGCGCGTTGACAGACCACAAAAAACGATGGTCTGTCCCACAGAGCAGCAGAGCCGCAACCAAAGGCCGACCAGGGGGTCGGCCGCGGACCGGGGGGTC
>OMOG01000604.1 GCA_900290305.1 Candidatus Sulfopaludibacter sp. SbA4 | reverse complement strand
GAAGCCAATCGAAGCCTGGGAACCACAGGTAAGCCGTTTTGGCAGGATGAGAGCTACGATCATCTGGTCAGGGACGGCGAATTCGACCGCATCCGAGAGTACATCGAGTGGAACCCGGTGAAGGCGGGGCTGGTGGGGAAGCCTGAGGATTTTCCGTGGTCGAGCGCGACGAGTAAAGGGTAGCGGCCACGCCGCCTGAAGGCGGCGGCGGGCAGGATTGCCCGCCCCACTCTCCGCGCCGAAAATGTACAAACTCCAGACACAGGCAAGAATGCCTGTGCTGCGATGTCTTAGGCTACGGGCAGGTTGAGCGGCTTTTCGATTTCGAGCAGCCGCGTCTCGATCAAGGCTTGCCGCTGCTGCAAGCTGGTGATCAGGCCTCTTCCGCGCCGATCCGCGCCTGGATCGTTTGTCCCAGCGTATAGATGGCTCCGAGCAATTCTGTCTGCGTATCGCTTTAACCCTCTTCGAGACTGGCCGCCATCTCATCGAGGCGCTGCATCAGGCAGGTTTGCACGCCATCGACCTTAGTTTCGAGCGCTCCCAGCGCGTTCTTCGTTTCATCATCCATTTGCGGTCCTTTGCCCCCAGATGTGCTCTAACTTCCGATTTTACAGGCAAGAATGCCTGGTGCTACTTCGTTTTTTCTTCGCCACGAAATCAATAGGTAGTATGTATCACAATTAGTGTAGATCTGGTTGTGGAGCTATAACTCCTTCCAAATCCGCAAGTTCCCAAACAAAACGCTTGATTTACATGAGGTGATCATGCCACAATCTGTTGTTAGTGGACTAAATCGGACTGAAGCGGCAGAAAAAGGCTTAAATTGGACTCCGGAATGGAAAATTCGGCGTCATTGCTCCTCATGGTCGAACCCCCACGCGGAATGTACACCGCGAAACTCGACCCCGGGGGCCGGATCAAGCTGCCGACGGACTTTTTGCCGTTTTTCCATGCACTGCGGGAGAAGAGTTTGTTCATCACTTCGCTCGACCGTAAAATTGCCCAAATCTATCCGCTCGCGATCTGGCGGGAAAACGAAAAATGGTTCGAAACCTATCGCGACGATCCCAGCTTAGCAAAAAACCTGGCGTTCAATGGGGCCGACCTGGGCGCCGAGGCCAGTATGGACAGCCAGGGCCGNNNCTACAAGGGCCGGTTCGAAGTTTTGAGCGAGAAAGTGTACCAGGAGAGACGCCAGGAGGCCGCGCAACTGTCGACGGCCGATGTGGCGAAAGCGGAGGCGGCGGGGCTGCGGTGATGCGCCATGCATATCCCCGTCATGCCCGCCGAAGCGCTATCGCTGCTGGCGATTCGTCCCGATGGAGTATATCTGGATGCCACCGCCGGGCTTGGCGGGCACACTGCTCTGATCGCGCAGCAGTTGACCACGGGCGTGGTGATTGCCAACGACCGGGACGGCCAGTCGCTCGAGATGGCGCGGCAGAACCTGGCGGAGTGGCCGGCGCGGGTGCGATTTCATCAGGGAGCGTTCGGCACGCTGGCCGGCGCAGTGCGGGAAGCGGGATTCGAAAAACTGGATGGGATACTAGCAGACCTGGGCGTGAGCCGGTATCAACTCACAGAACCAGGCCGAGGCTTTTCGTTCATGGCGGATGGGCCGCTGGACATGCGCATGGATCAAACCACTGGCATGACGGCTGCCGATCTCGTCAACTATTCCAACGAAACAACACTCGCCGATCTTATATTCGGTTTCGGCGAAGAGAGGAGGGCGCGGAAACTAGCCAGAGCAATCGTCCGGGCGCGGCCTATACGGAGTACACTCCATCTGGCCGATGTGGTGTTACGGGCCGCGCCAAGGACGGGCCGCCTGCATCCCGCCACGAAAACCTTCATGGCGTTGCGGATGGCGGTCAACGATGAATCCGGTGAACTGGACCGTTTACTCCAAATTGGTCCCGAGCTCTTGAAGCCAGGAGGGCGGATGGTTGCGATCAGCTTCATGAGCCTCGACGATCGAAAGGTAAAAGAGAGATTCAAAGCGCTGGGCCGTGACGGGCGTGCGAACATCCTCACGAAACACCCGCTGCAGCCGAGCGAAGAAGAGGCGTCGCAAAACCCGGCGTCGCGCAGTGCCAAATTGCGCGCGCTGGAAATGAAGTAGCACAGGCATTCATGCCTGTGAAGGTAGCACAGGCATTCTTGCCTGTGAAGTAGAGAGGGACGAAAAGACCATGGCCACCATGCCGGCATTTTTCCGAAGGACAGAGGCAGCGGGGTTTGCCCTAGGCGGCGACCGCTCGAGCGATCGTAACGCGGAGACCATGCGCACGGCGGTTTCGGTGCGCACGGGGCGGGACGACTGTCGACTGCGCCCCTTCCCATTGGAAGACGTATTCTTCTATTGCAAAAAAATCGACAACTCACGCCTGGTGCGCGAGAACGATCCGAAGGCGCACGGCGCGTGCCTGTCGGCCATTGGCGCCGCTGCCGCGATCGTGGCGCTGCTGACTTTTGCATTGGGCCCCAGTGTGGCGAACACGGTTGCCGGATACCGCCTGGAGGCCTTGCGCGCGGAAGAGCGAAAGTTGATCGACGAACGGCGGACCCTGGATCTGGAGGAAGCCCGGCTGCTGAGCCCGGACCGGCTGGAGAGGCTGGCCCAGGCGCACCACCTGGTGACGCCGAAGAACAACCAGATCGTTCACCTGGAAAAATCGGATGGCGCGGTGGCGATGGTGAAGTGAGAAGAAAAGGGGGTTGGGGGTTGGGGTTGGGGGTTGGGGGTTGGGGTTGTGTGAAGAGCCGGCGTAACGTTGT
>OMOG01000605.1 GCA_900290305.1 Candidatus Sulfopaludibacter sp. SbA4 | reverse complement strand
CACCATGATGCTGGCGCAGCGGCTGTACGAAGGCATCGAAATGGGCAAGGAAGGCGCGGTGGGCCTGATCACCTACATGCGCACCGATTCCACACGTGTATCCGACGATGCCATCCGCGACCTGCGCGACTATATCGCCGAGCGCTACGGGAAGGACTTCCTGCCGGAATCGGCCAACGTCTATAAGTCGAAAAAGGACGCGCAGGACGCGCACGAGGCCATTCGCCCGACCTCCATGGCGCTGGCGCCGGAGATCGCTTCCCAGATGATGCCGGCGCTGTACGACCAGACCAGCATCGATGCAGCGGCCAAGGGCAAGAACGGCCTCGAGTACATCTTCCGCGCCACCGGGTCGGTGCTGAAGTTCGAAGGCTTCCTTAAGGTATACCAGGAAGGCAAGGACCAGAGCGACGAAGAAGACGAGGAGCTGAAGCATCGCCTGCCCGTGGTGACCGAGGGCGAACTCCTGCGCTTCAGGGCCATCCTGCCGGAGCAGCACTTCACCGAGCCGCCGCCGCGCTACAACGAGGCCACGCTGGTGAAGCGCCTCGAAGCCGACGGCGTGGGGCGGCCTTCCACGTACGCCTCCATCATCTCGACCATTCTGGAGCGCGAGTACGTGCGGAAGGAAGGCGGCCGCTTCCTGCCGAGTGAGCTGGGCATGGTGGTGACCGACCTGCTGCTGGAGAGCTTCGACGACATCTTCGACGTGACCTACACCGCCCGCATGGAGGAGGAGCTGGACGACATCGAAGAGGGCAAGATCGACTGGCGCGCGGCCATGGCCGAGTTCTACGAGCGCTTCGACAAGGACCTGAAGCACGCCGAAGAGCACATGACCGACATCAAGCGGATGGAAAAGCCCACCGACTTGATTTGCGAGAAGTGCGGCAAGCCCCTGGTGATCAAGTGGGGCAAGCATGGAAGCTTCATCGCGTGCACCGGCTATCCGGATTGCACGTACACGCGCGAGCTTACGGTGGATCTGCCGGATGTCGATAAGGCGGATCTCACGGAGCAGGGCGAAACGGAGTATTGCGAGAACTGCGGGCGCCCCATGGTGCTGAAGAAGGGCCGCTTTGGCACGTTCTTCGCTTGCACCGGATTCCCCGACTGCAAGACCACCAAGCAGATCGGGGGCACGCAGAAGAAGGCCGACCAGCCGCTCGACGAGAAGTGCCCGCAATGCGGCAACAACCTCGTTTTGAAGACCGGCCGCTTCGGCGAGTTCACGGCGTGCAGCAATTATCCCGCGTGCAAATACGTGAAGCAGAAAACCATCGGGATGAAGTGTCCGGAATGCTCGGAAGGCGAGATCATCGAGCGGCGTTCCAAGAAGGGCCGGACATTTTATGGGTGTAACCGGTATCCCGACTGCAATTTCGTCTCGTGGGGCAAGCCGGTGGCGGAGAAGTGTCCCGAATGCGGCAGTCCCTACATGGTGGAAAAGTGGCTCAAGGCCGGGGCTGTGTGGCAGTGCCCCAACGCCGAGTGCAAGCACAAGCTGCCGGCTCCGCAGCCGGTGCTGGCGCAGTGAGTGGTGTGTCGCCTCTTGGTGTACTCTCAGGATCGCTCGAATCTCAGGGAGGCGGTCCCTGTACCTCCGCTCCCTCCGTTTTCTCAGGTTCTGCATTTCTCTTTTTTTTCTCTCCGGAAACTTCCTCGCAAGTTGTTGATTCCGTGTCGCAGGCCTTGTGGGGCAGCCAATCCTGGCTGCCGCCGGCTTTCAGCCGGCGCTCCCCGAGCCGACGCGCGTCCGCTCCCACCAAGTTGCCATTCCCATCCCGCCACGGGCAGCGTGGCCAAAGCTCCGCGTCTTCCTCCGCGTGCTCCGCGCCTCCGCGTCGAGACACACGGTTCCCGTGGTTTCGGCCTCGCCGTGTAAGGAACCGCTCATGAAGGCCGCCCGCATCCACCAGCACGGCGGCTCCGAGGTGTTGGTCTACGAAGACGCTCCGGAGCCTGCGATCCGGGCAGACCAGGTACTGGTGCGCGTGCGCGCCTGCGCGCTGAACCACCTGGACCTGTTCGTGCGCGCGGGCATCCCCGGCATGAAGTTCGCGATGCCGCACGTGCTGGGCAGCGACATCGCCGGCGAAGTGGTGGAGGTCGGCCCGCTGTGCGAGCGCGTGAAGGCCGGCTGGCGCGTGCTGCTTTCGCCCGGGCTGAGCTGCCGGCAATGCGAGCAGTGCCTTTCGGGCAACGACAATCTCTGCCGGCGTTACACCTTGTTCGGGTACGCCGCCGATGGCGGCAACTGCGAGTTCCTGGCCGCGCCGGAATACGCCGCGATCCCGATTCCCGACGATCTGGGCTTCGACGAGGCAGCCGCCGTGCCGCTGGTCTTTCTCACGGCATGGCACATGTTGATGACGCGCGCGCGACTCCAGCCGGGCGAGGATGTGCTGGTGCTGGGCGCGGCGAGCGGGGTCGGCTCGGCGGCCATCCAGATCGCGAGGATGTTTCAGTGCCGCGTGATCGCGACCGCGGGCGGGGACGAGAAGCTGGCCAAGGCGCATGCGCTGGGCGCCGATTACGTCATCGATCATTACCGGCAGGATATTTCAGCCGAAGTCAAGAAGATTACGGGCAAGCGGGGCGTGGACGTGGTGGTGGAGCACGTGGGAGGGGCCACCTGGCCCAAGAGCCTGGCATCGCTGGCGCAGGCCGGGCGCCTGGTGACTTGCGGGGCGACCACCGGGTACGACGCGCGCATCGATCTCCGCTATCTCTTCAGCAAGCAGTGGAGCGTGTTGGGGTCGTTCGTGGGCACCATGGGTGAGTTGCACCAGGTGCTGAAATTCGTCTTCCGCAAGCAATTGCGGCCGGTGATCGACCAGGTGTATCCATTGGCGGATATCCGCGCGGCGCACGACCGGCTGGAGCGGAAAGAGCAGTTCGGCAAGGTGGTCGTGCGGTTATAGGTGGGGCAGGCGCTTCCGCCTGCCAACCCCGCCGTCGCAGTTTGCCACTCTACGCCAGCGGTTTCAACCGGTGCACCAGGTGCACGAAATTCCCGTCGCCGTCCGCGAAAAACACCAGGCGATTTCCCTGGTTGTTGACCGGCTCGCTCAAAAACTCCACTCCAGCCCGCCGGAGCTGCTCGTGCGCCGCGTCGAAATCGTCCACCAGGATGGCCAGGTGCCGGATGCCCGGGTCCTTCATCTTTTGCGCGGGTCGCTCCCCTTCGGAGCGGATGATTTCCAGCATCGTCCCGTTGGCCGCCCGCACGAAATAGTTGCCGTCGCACTCGAAGTTGATGGTGAACTCCAGGTGATCGACGTACCACTGCGCGAGCTTTTGCGGGTCGGGCGACGCGATGGCGGTGTGTTCCAGTCCTTTGAACATAGCTCCTAATCTATCGGGGCGCGGAGTGCGGCTTCCAATTGTGCCGGGTGGAAGCCGAACGGGCCGGGTGGGCTCTTGTAGACCACGCGGCCGTCGCGGCCGATGAGCAGAAGGCGGTCGGGCCAGCCCGTCTACAGACGCTCTCTGGCTACATCGAAGCAAAACGACCAGGCGGTCTGCACCCCGGTGGCGATACCCACGCCAATAGGCTGAGTTTGGCAGGGGTGGGGATCTGGCCTAAAATGATTACGTGGATGTCAGGCTGCAGCCCGAAATCGAAGAGATGGTATTGGACCGCGTTCGAAGCGGGGAATATTCAAGCACGAGCGAGTTGGTAAACACTGCTGTGCGAAATCTCCTCGAAGGTGAGCACTCCGCGGCGCAACGGACTGGGAGACCGCATCTGAAGTCGCTGGAACTGGCCGAGGATGCCCGATCCAATCTGGAGTGGCTGAACAGGAATCGCGCGGCTTACATGGGCGAGTGGGTGGCCCTTCATAAAGGACGGTTGATCGCTCATGGCAATAATGGCATCGACGTATTCCAGTCCGCCCAGCGCCAAGGGATCAACCCGCCGATGATGCATCGAATTGTCCAGGAAGATCGCATTTCCTGGGGCGGCTGGTAGTCTGGTGCCGAAACTCAGTTTTCGAGTCGAGTACAAATACAAGGACGAATTCGGAATCCTCCTGCCGGTGGCGCTGCGATGCGCCGACCGTGAAACCGGCTTCTTCGCGCGCGTAGACACCGGCGCCTCCTTCTGCATCTTTCAACGGTTGCATGCAGAAACAGTCGGGATCGCGGTGGAGTCAGGCGCCCCGATGCGGATATCAACGGTTACGGGCGGGTTTCTCGCGTTTGCGCACCGAGTTGCTTTGGGCGTGCTCGGTATTGAGGTTGAGGCGACCGTCTATTTCGCCGAAGATCCCGCGATGCCGCGCGACGTACTTGGACAAACTGGATGGCTCGACCGAATGCGATTCGGCTTGGTGGATCATGACCGGGATCTCTATCTGAGCCATTACGACGACCCGGCCGAGGAGGAGTATTACCCGCTCGATTCCCGTTAGTTAGCGCTACCTACAATCCAACTTACGCCGAAACGCCGGGTTTTCCGTGACCATTTGTAACCATGGCGAAGTTGGGCGGAAAGGCGGTTCGCGACTCCCGCGACCATCCCGAGCCTCCCTCACTGACGCTCGATTACCTTTCAGACACGCTGTGCTCACTACCGACCCGATGAGGGCTTGACGGTTATGGTTGGAGAGCGCTCCCGCGCCGGCGCTGCCCCATCGCTTCTGCCTTCCCCGGTCTTGCGCCGGGCCGGCATCCCCATTGCGCTTTCGAGGCCTGCTCGAGCTGTACACGCGTTACGGCCCGCCAGATTGCTCGCCCACCATGCGTGGACTTGGTCGTGAGGTTCCCACACTGGCAATCAGCCCGTGCAAGACCGCCGGCGTTACCCCAGCGGCTTCTGGCGATGCACCAGGTGCACGAAATTCCCGTCGCCGTCCGCGAAAAACACCAGGCGATTTCCCTGGTTGTTGACCGGCTCGCTCAAAAACTGGACCCCGGCCCGCCGAAGCTGCTCGTGCGCCGCATCGAAATCGTCCACCAGGATGGCCAGGTGCCGTATGCCCGGGTCCTTCATCTTTTGCGCCGGCCGCTCCCCTTCGGAGCGGATGATTTCCAGCATCGTCCCGTTGGCCGCCCGCACGAAATAGTTGCCGTCGTATTCGAAGTTGATGGTGAATTCCAGGTGATCGACGTACCACTGCGCCAGCTTGTGCGGGTCGGGCGATGCAATGGCGGTGTGTTCCAGTCCTTTGAACATAGCTCCTAATCTATCAGTGCGCGGAGTGCGGCTTCCAGTTGTGCCGGGTGGAAGCCGAACGGGCCGGGAGCGCTCTTGTAGACCACGCGGCCGTCGCGGCCGATGAGCAGCAGGCGGTCGGGCCAACCGGTATACAGGCGCTCCACCGTGTTGTCGATGCCGTCGATGAGCGCCGGGAAGCGGATCCCCAGCGTGCGCACGCAACTCTCGGCCACCTGGAAGCGCTCGCCGTCGGTCCGCGGATTGCGAAAGACCACGCCCTCGCGGATATTGCTGCGCATCTGCCAGATGTCGTTGGGGTGCGCTTCCTCGATGTACACGGCGTGGAAGGCCACCCGGTCGCGATAGGTGTCGTAGAGCTGGTTGAGCGCGGGAACCTCCCGGCGAAAGGGCGGTCACGTATAGCTGCCGAAGACCAGGACCACGGGACGCGAGCCGCGGTAGGACGAAAGCTGCACGGTCTCTTTGCGATCGAGGGTCGGCAGGCGAAAGTCCGGCGCCATGTCGCCCGGCTTCAGGGAGCCCGCGCGGGCGCGCATCCAGAGGGTCTCGAACGGCAGCACCATCATCAGGGGCAAGGGGGTTCGCGCGACGATCCGCCCGAAGACATCGGGAGGCTGCGACATGGCCCAGTAAAATCCCGCGCATAGGACGACCTGGGCCGCCAGCAGGATCGCGACTACGCGGAGCAGGATCCGCGGGATTCGGCGTGCGCTCATGATTCTGAGATTCTATCAGGAACCGGGCTGGCTCTGAACGGAGCCGCGCGCGTCAGCAAGCGGTCTTACAATAGTGCGCTCACCGGATCGTCAGACGATAAACCGCGCCCGGGTCCGCGATGATCCGGAGAAAGTGCCATCCGCTCGCGGGAGCAGTCCAACTGGTTTGATAGATAATGCTGCTCGGCCCGGCCCTATCCGAAAGACTGCCCTCCGACTTCAATCTCTGTCCGTTGGTGCCGTAGACGACCGCGCCCGCAAGGCTGCTTGTTGCGGGACTGCGAAACTTCACCTGCAAGGTCTGACCCGTCTCCAGGTAGAAGGCGTACCAGCCCACGCATCCCGCAGGAATAGAAACCGGGCGAAATCTTGACCGCTGTCTCGAAGCCTTCACCCCCCTTCGGCAGAGGCATGCTGTTCCCGATCAGATCGTGGTCGCCTTCCGCGGAAGGAATCGCCCGCGGGGGAGCGCCGGTGTTATCCAAGCGCGCCAGAGCGATCGTGCTGCCGTTCTTTCGCGCGATCTTTTCCGCCGCCTCCCACGCCTTGGATGCGTTGTCGACGTCGCCGTTCTGGCGGTACAGGTAAATCAGCATCTCCTGCGCCGTCAAGGAGGGGATCGCGGCGATGGATGCCTGCAAAGCCTGGATTGCGCCATCGAAATCCCGCCCGTTCAGCTTCTCCATCGCCAACTGGTACTGAGCTTCGGCGTGGATCTTCTGTTCTTGCGCGGCATCCGATTTCGCCAGCTCGCTCCGCAAATCGCCGATGGTCAGCCCGCCCGGCTGCGTGGCGTGACTCAACACCTGGGCCAAAACCGCCAGCGCCACCAGCGCCAGAAACGCGGCGAATCCCAGAATCATGAACCGCCGCAGCAAC
>OMOG01000710.1 GCA_900290305.1 Candidatus Sulfopaludibacter sp. SbA4 | reverse complement strand
GACATCGCGGATCTCCGCCCGATTCCCACCCTGCCCGTGAATCCCGCCGCTATCGAGGCCGAGTGTACCCCCTCCGCCGTCCCCCAGCCCACCTTCATTCCCGTCGAGTTTTACCTGCAACGTGCCTCGGCATCGCCTCGCTGGACTTCAGCCTGGATCAGCCCGCCGGTCGCCACCATTCAACCGCCCTTCATCCTGCCGCTCATCGAGGACCGAACGGAGGACCCCGTGACGCGCCCAATCGAACAAACTCCCTCTACAGTCACCGAAATATTTTCCCATCCGGACGCCCGGCGCTTGGCCCGTCAGCGTATGATGGGGTACCTGGCCAAGATCGCCGCCTGTGTGATCGTGGCCTTGTTCCTGGGGTTCGGAGCGCGGGAACTCAGCATGATGAGCGGCCAGCGCCTCCTGGGCGACCGCGCCATCGCGCCCATCGAAGTCCAGCCGTCGGCGCGTTCGTATTCCTCTGCACCCGCCGGCGCACGGGCGTCCGGTGCGCCGCCGGCCGATACCGCCCCCAAAGGATTCTGGGGCCGCGCGCAACAAGCCATCGCCCGGCGGGCCGCCGTCGAGGCCGGAGACAATTTCCGCGCCGGCATGGAATCCTGGGGATCCCCCGCCAAAACGTGGGCCCCCGGATGGTCGCGGAATCCCGCTGGTTACGTCAACCTGGGCGGCCTGGAACTCTTCCGCCCGTCCCTCAACTTCACCGATTACCGCCTTGAATTCTTCGGCCAGATCGAAAGCAAGGGAATGGGATGGGTGATGCGCGGGCACGATAAGCAGAACTACTACGCCATGAAATTCCAGGTGATCCAGGCGGGCTTGCGCCCCGTCATCTCGATGGTGCATTACCCGGTGGTGGATGGCGTGAAGGGTCACAAAGTCGAGACGCCGCTCAACATCATGGTGCATCACAACGAGCCGTTCCACGTTTCCGTGGACGTCGCGGGCAACCGCTTCACCGCGTCCGTCGAAGGGCAGAAGATCGATTCGTGGACCGACGACGCGCCGCCCGTTGGAGGCGCCGGCTTCTTCACCGAAGCCTCCGAGCGCGCCAGGCTGTACTGGATGAAGGTGACCAAGAACGACGATTTCCTGGGCCTGATCTGCTCCTTCCTCGCCGGCAACAGCGCGCGCGACGTGGCTGAACTCTGGGGGCCGGGCCTTCCCCAGGATACCCAGACGCCCACCGCCCCGGCTCGCTCGCCGGACGTGATTCTCACCGGGACAGCGGGCAGCCTGGACGATTTCGGCGGACGGCGCTACCGCAGCCGGCCGGCCGCCCTGACTTTGCAGAACCGGAGAAAGAATTTCGAGTACCGGAGAAACCCAGCATGGAACTCATGACCACAACGATGGACCCGGGGCCGCAGCTAATGCCGCCCGGTGTGACCTCAATCAACGAGCTGAAAACGCAGAAGCGCGCCAGCCGCACGCTATCGAAGGCCGTGTCTCTGCACCTGGAGGGTAAGCTCGAAAGCGCCGCCAGGCTGCTGAGCAAGGCCATCGAGGCGGGGGAGCACGACCCCGGATTGTATTCCGCGCTGGGCCACATCCACTTTGAAATGCGCGAATACGAAGCGGCCGGCATGGCCTACGCGCAATTGGTGGAACTGGAGCCGCTCCACCGCACCGCGCATTTCAACCTGGGTGTGTGCCACGGTCATACCAAGAATTGGAAGGCCGCCGCGGAGGCCTTCCACAACGCCATCGAGGCCGACGGCACGCGCTCCGAGGCGCTGCTCGGGCTGGGGGTCGCGCTGATCCACAGCGGCCGGCCGGCCGAAGCCATGGAGCCGCTCGACAAGTACCTGAGCCTGGTTCCCGAGAACGAGCAGGCGCTGTTTGCCAAGGCCGTGATCCTGCAGCAGACCGGCCGGCACGCCGAAGCCGTGGAGAACTATCGCCGCGTCCTGGCCCGCAACCCGCGCTGCGAAGAGGCCCTCTCCAACCTGGTGGCGCTGTTCCTGGAGAAGAAGGACCCCGCCTCCGTGCGCCGCTACGCCGCCATGCTCGCCGAATTGCAGCCCGAATCCGCCGTGGCCACCGAAGCCCTGGCCACCCTGGCATTCGCCGATGGAGACTACACGGCTGCCGCCCGCTACTGCCGCAACCTCGCCGATGCCGTCCCCGACCGTTTCGAGAACTGGTTCAACCTCGGCGTGGCCTGCCACAAAATGGGCAACCACCAGAAGGCCGCCCAGGCCTACGAGCAGGCCGCCAAACTGAAGCCCGATTCGGCGCAGGTCTATTTGAATCTGGGGGTCGCGCACCAGGAACTAAGCGACCTGCCGTCGGCCCGCACAGCCTACGAAAGGTCGCTCGAGATCGATCCCAAGCAGCCCGATGTCTTGTGGAACCTGGCGCTGGTGCTCGAGCAGCAGGGCGAGCGCACCTGGGCCGAGAAACTCTACTCCCGGATTCCGCCCGAGGCCCCCGAGTGGTGCGACGCCTCTTTCCGCCTCGGCTATTTGCAGTTGCTGCGCGCCGACTACGTGGCCAGCGCCGCGGCCTTCCAGTCCTGCCTCACCAAGCGGCCGGATTGGCCCGAAGCCTATCTCAACGCCGGCATCGCCTATGCGCGAGCGGGCAACACCGAGGAAGCCAAGCGCTGCTTCCAGGAGGCTCTCATGCTGCATCCAGCCTCTTCCGACGCCGTCCGCGGCCTGGCCGCCCTGGCGCTCGATCAGCAGAATTTCGACGAGGCCTACGAGCACCACCAGCGGCTCATCGAGCTGGGCGAGAAGAGCCCCGAGCTTTTCTACAACGCCGGCCTGATCTGCCAGAAGCGCGGCCTGGCCACCGACGCCATCCTCTATTACCAACTGGCGCTCAACGAGGACCCCGAATTCGCCGAAGCCCTCCTCAACCTGGGCCACGCCCTGATGGCCACCGGCCAGGAAGAAGAAGCCCGCTCCTACTGGCGCAAGGCCATCCGCCAGAAGCCCGAGCTGGCCCAGATGTATTTCGAGCCGCCCGGGGCGTGAGTGCGGGGATTGCCGTCTGTGGCGCCGCCTGCCCGCTCTCCGGGCATGCTACGCTAGCCCAACGCTAGCCCTGAGGAATACCGATGGACAGACAACAAGCTCACCTGTTGCTCGATCGTCTCGGCCCGGCCCAGTTCGACGCCATCGCCAGGCTGCTCGAAGTGATGATCCACGACGATGACGAGGAGCAATTGACCGAGGAGGACCGCCGCGCCGTCGCCGCCTCGCGTGAGTACTTCCGTCAGAACCCCGAAGGTGGCATGTCCCTCGAGCGGGTGGCCGCCGAGTGCGGCTTCACCATGGACCAGATCCGCGACGACAAAGGCAGAGACTTCGCCAGCAGTTTGGCGTAAGTCGCGTCATTGATCCCGGTCAGAGTGCTCACTGCCTGCAATCTCCCTTGCTGTGCTCTCCGTGTCCACAAGACGCGGAATTCGGCGAACCGCTATTTTG
>OMOG01000730.1 GCA_900290305.1 Candidatus Sulfopaludibacter sp. SbA4 | reverse complement strand
GCTTATCGCAGCTTGCCACGTCCTTCATCGCCTGCTTCTGCCAAGGCATCCACCATGCGCCCTTAGTAGCTTGACCACAAAATTTACTCGACACACGGCAGCTTCGCACCCACTCGAAATGTTTGTCATTCCGAGCGTAGCGAGGAACCTGCTTTCCTTTCGTCCAGCAAGAACCTTTTCCCGGCTACCACACGCCGCTTAAACTCTATGGGCCTTTGTGCTGCTCATCGCGCGCTTAACGCCTATTTAACGTTTACGCGCACCAGCAGCTTCTCTCAGGCACTCATAAAAATTTACAACGCCTTGTATTTTGCCCAATCTATTCAGTTGTCAAATATCGTCCTCATCAGCTTGCGCTGATTTACCCCGCGTCGGCGGGTATGGGTCTTACTAACTCCGAGGTGTGCAAACCCCGGAATTCCTCCAACCCAATGTTCGGCGCCAATCGACTTGCCTTGAACCGTGATACGGATTCGGTTGTCGTATTGACGCCCAACATCGGGCTGACTTGCTAACTTCGTGGCGAAGCGTCGGGATCGATGCCGCGCTCGATCTTGGCGATGCGTTCCGCGTGGCGGAGGATCATCGTGGTGATGGCGATTGCGCCTCCGACCAGAATCGCGACGATCGGCACCAGCAATCCACCTAAACTCATGATCGAGTCGACCAAACTCCTCATGCCACCTCCTGTGTGGCCAACGACTGACGGCCATCGACCAACGACAGATTTTCTGGTGGAGCTGACCGGGATCGAACCGGTGGCCTCCTGGTTGCAAACCAGGCGCTCTCCCAGCTGAGCTACAGCCCCTCCCCAGTTGCCAGCCTCCAGTTGCCGGTTGCCAGTGAAAAGCCACTGGGAACTGGCGGCTGGCAACTGGCCGCTGATTTCTGGTGGGCCTGGATAGACTTGAACTATCGACCTCACCCTTATCAGGGGTGCGCTCTAGCCACCTGAGCTACAGGCCCGGTCTTGCTTCAACGTCTCCGGAGCCTTGCACTTGTATTCGGCTCCTAGCTTCTAGCTGCTAGCTTCTAGCCAAACCATTTTTCTGATTCAGCTAGGAGCTAGAAGCTAGTAGCCAGAAGCTCAAATTTAATTCGAGGACAAGGTTGAACGTGCGCTCCAGCTAAGCCGGAGCTGACCATCATGGAAATTGAGATTCGAGAAAGAGAGGTCCGAACGAGACTCCCTTGCCGCATCCTCAGGTTAGTGGTGGACTTGGCTTGGGGTACATGGCAACGTCCCACGCATGTTTAATCCCGTTCGCGTTTGGAACCGAAACTCAGATTGAGCTCAAATTCCGAAGAGGCTAAGGGCCGCGCGAGTGCCATGACGTTCTCTCTTAGAAAGGAGGTGATCCAGCCGCAGGTTCTCCT
>OMOG01000608.1 GCA_900290305.1 Candidatus Sulfopaludibacter sp. SbA4 | reverse complement strand
CCGAGTTCCTCCTGCAAGCCGGTCATGATGATCGGGATCGGGTCGACCGGCGGGCCGCCGCGGCCACCGCCGTCTCCACGCGCCTGAATATCGGGAAGGTACTTTGCCACATCGATAGTGACATCGTACTTCCCCTTGAGCCCCGTCTCGTCGAGGATCGGGGCGCGCAGGATATTCGACAGGCCCTCGACCAACTGCGACACAGGCGTCCTCTGGATGACAACCGCCATGCGGTTGAGCTGGGGATCGATACTGGGCTCGCCGTCGGTTGCCGATTCCTTGAATTTCGGACCGCCTTTGGCAACCATCAGCACGTACGCCGGCAGTTCCTTGGTCTGGCGATGCAGCGTGAGCTTGAAGCGTTCGGCGAGCAGCGTCTGCAGCATCTGGCGAAGCTGGTCTTCGGGCACCGCGGAGGCGGATTTGGCGGCGATATCGTAGCGCTCGGTGGCCAGCCAATCGGGGCCCGTAATCTGATAGTCCATGACGTGGTACGCCCATTGAATGCAGGAACGGAAGCTGGCGTTGCGCATGGTCACGCTGTCCGGCGAGAACTGGATGCTCTGGCGCCGGCTGCCCTCGCCCCCGGCTTTGCCGAGTTGGCTCACTCGGACCGACGCTACGTCGAAGGCCGGCGCAGCCGGTGCGGACTGGCCAAAGGACTGGCAGGCAAAAACGACCAGACTCACTCCCAGGGCGAAGCGCTGCATGTGTAGTCCTCCTCTGTTGCGATTATACTCGCGCATGCAAGGATGACGTGGGCGGGCGTCGCGAATTAACGGCCTGAAGGTGATACCATACCTGAAATCGCGCACGATGAGCCCTCAACAGTGGATAGCCCACTACCGCATCGTCTCCAAACTCGGCCAGGGTCGGGGTACCCGTCGGGCGAAGTCTACCGCGCCACCGACACCAGGCTCAATGGCGAAGTCGCCATCAAGGTCCTTCCCGCAAGCTTCGCCCAGGACCCGGAACGCATGGCGCGCTTCCAGCGTGAAGCCCAGGTGCTGGCTTCGCTGAACCATCCAAACATCGCGCAGATCTACAGCGTCGAAGAGCGCGCACTGGTCGAATGTGATCGATTTTGTTGCCGATTGGACCCGCCACCCTTAGCCGGTCACCGATTTCGGACAAATATTTTCAATCTCGCCACTCTACTGATCTCAAATCACTTACCACCGAACCACCGGCCCCGTAAATACCGCAAAACCCGGATCCGCCATGTCCACCACCCGCCGGCCGTCTCCGCCAGTTTGTGACGCATCGCTCGAAAAAACCCTCCCCGATGCGTCACATGCGTCACAAACCTGGGAGACGCGTGGCGCCCAAAAAACCTCCCCACCCGTCTCCCGATTTCGAACCACATCCGCAACCCACACAAGCAAAGGAGCTTAACCCAACACAAAAAAATACACACACACAGCCCTGGCCCCATCCCCGGCCCCCGTCCGCTAATTCCCCGGCCCCCAGGGCGTCTCTACAAAGGAAGAGCCTGATAGGATGAAAGCTTTAATGGCTGCCCCCATAGACTCGGCCAACTCGTCCGCCCCGGACCTGGAACGGATCTTCCGCGAAAACCATGCCATGGTTTTCCGGGCGGCCTACCGGGTCACCGGCAATGCCAACGATGCCGAAGATGTACTGCAAACCGTGTTTCTAAGGATGCTCAAACGCGACCCCGGCGCCGACCCCGTCGGCAACATGACCAGCTTTCTGCACCGGTCGGCCGTCAACGCGGCCCTCGACCTGGTCCGCTCCCGCCAGAACATCCGCAACATCCCGCTCGACGAGCTCGAGCCGGTCCTGGCCGAGCCCGCTCACCGGCGTCCCGACCGCGTTCAAGCCTCCAGCGAAATCCGCGAATGGCTCCGCGGCGCCATCGCCCGCCTCAATCCCCGGATCGCCGAAATGTTCATGCTCCGGTTCTTCGAAGGAAAAGAAAATCCCGAGATCGCACGCCTGCTCAACACCACGCCCGGCACCGTGGCCGTGACTCTCTCGCGCACGCGCGACCGTCTCGAAAAGGAATACCAGGTTTACATGGGAGGAGTGGCATGACATACCCCGAATTCAACCCCGCCGACACTAACCCGCCCGCAGGGTTCAACCCAATGGCCCCCGCCCTGGAGCAAGCCGTGTCTGAAATTCGTGACGAAGCCCCCGATGCCGCCGTGGTCGAAGCCGCCGCCGCCCGCGTCTGGGCGCGCCTGTCTCTGGAAGCCACCGGGGCCCAGGCCGCCCCCGCGCCCCACCACCACGTCCGCGGCTGCGCCGATTTCCAAGCCCTCATCCCCGAATACCGCGCCGGACGCCTGCCCGAGGCGCGCGCCACCCTGCTCAAAGATCACCTCCACGAATGTGTGGCCTGCCGCAAGGTCTTCGAGGGCCGCGTCGTTCCCATGCCCGTCCCCCACACCGCGCGTCGCGTGGCGCACCCCGTACGGTGGGCGGCTGCCGCTGCCGTGGTTGCCGCCGCCGGCCTCTCCATCTGGATCGCCGTCGATCAGTACGGAACGCACACCGGCCGCGCCATCGTCCAGACCGTCAACGGCACGCTCTACGAAGTCTCCGCCGCGGGGATTCGCCCCCTGGCCGCCGGCCAGGATCTGCCGGATGGCGTCGAGCTGCGCACCGCCAAGGATTCCGATGCCATGCTGCAACTGCGCGATGGCTCGGTGGTGGAGCTGCGCGAGCGTTCCGGCCTCTCCACCGATCAAACCGCCAGCGATCTCACCATCCACCTGGTTCGCGGCAGCGTCATCGTGCAGGCCGCCAGGCGGCGCACCGGGCACCTGTTCGTGGCCACCGCCGATTGCCGCGTGTCCGTCACCGGCACCGTCTTCAGCGTGAGCGCTGGTGTGAAAGGTTCCCGCGTCTCCGTGGTGCAGGGCGAAGTCCACGTCTTTCAGGACAACCTGGAGAAAGTGCTCCACCCCGGCGAGCAGGCCGTCACCAGCGCCACCCTCGATCCGGTTTCCGTGAAGGACGATATCTCCTGGAGCCGCAATCGCGACCGCCTCATGCAGCAACTGAGTGCACTGCGCTCCAGCCTGCAGCAGATTCAAATGCCCGCGCTGCGCTACTCCAGCAACCTGCTGAAGCGTCTGCCCGCCGACACCGTTCTGTACGTCGCCATTCCCAATCTCGGCCAGTACCTCGCCGAAGCGCAGGTGGTGTTCCGCCAGCAACTGGCGCAGAGCCCCGAGCTGAGCGCTCAGTGGGGCAGCCGTGTTCGCAATGCTGAACCCGTACTCGACAAACTTCGCTCCGCCAGCGAATACCTGGGCGACGAAGTCGCCATCGTCGGTACCAGAGACGGCCTTGCCACCAGCCAAGCCCCGGTCTTCCTCGCCGAAACCAAACGCGACGGCTTCCCCGAGTTCCTCAAGCGTGAAGTCCCGGCCATCGCCATCGAAACCCGCCCCGGCCTGGTAGCCTTCGGTCCCGTCCCGGCGGCCGTGAAGGCCCTCGCTTCCGCGCTCGACACACCCTCCACGTTTCCCGCCACACCGTTCTTCGCGCGCATCTCCGAATCCTACCAGGATGGCGCCGGCATCCTGATTTCGGCCGACCTCTCGCAAATGCCGCATCAGCCGTTCGCCGGGTCCGGCCTGCGCTACTTCATCGCCAATCAGAAACAGGTGAACGGCCAGATGGAAGCCGCCGCGTCAATCGCGTTCGATGGCCCACGTACCGGCATCGCCGCCTGGCTGGCCGACCCCGCTCCCATGGGATCGCTCGACTACGTCTCGCCCGACGCCACCTTAGTCACCTCCTTCGTAGTGAAGAACCCCGGCGCCATTGTGGATCAGGTACAGCAGCTCGTCGATCAATTGCCGATGGGGAACAACAAGGGCCACGGCGACGTTCGCGAGCCAAGCGCCATCGATGTGCACGATGACCTGGCGGCCAGCCTGGGAGGCGAATTCTCGCTGTCGCTGGATGGCCCGCCCTTCCCGGTGCCCTCCTGGAAGCTGGTCACCGAAGTCTACGATCCCGAGCGCATGAAGGCCGCGTTCCACAAGCTGGTCGTCGCCCACGACGAGACCGCCGCCAAAACCGGCGGCAAGCCCCTGCGCACGGCCGAGGAGAGCGTCGAAGGCCAGACCTACTACACGATCGCCAGCAACGATCCCCCGAATCCCCTCACCGAGGTGCATTACACTTTTGCCAACGGCTACATGATCGCGGCTCCCACCCGCGCCATGCTCACCCGCGCTCTCCAGATGAAGATGGCGGGCACGTCGATCACCCATTCCGCGCAGTTCATCGCCATGATCCCGCGCGATCGCTACAACAACTTCTCCGCGGTGATCTATCAGAACCTGGGCACTACGCTGGCCCCGCTGGCCGGCCTTCTGGGCGCCTTCGCACCCAATGGCGCCAATT
The DNA here is from genome assembly GCA_900290305.1 of Candidatus Sulfopaludibacter sp. SbA4. Classification (GTDB taxonomy): domain Bacteria; phylum Acidobacteriota; class Terriglobia; order Bryobacterales; family Bryobacteraceae; genus OMOG01. The sequence goes on along the minus strand of OMOG01000608.1, from coordinate 3,980 downwards.
CGGGAGCTGCCCTCCAGCGCATCTCCAATATGAAGCCCACCATGATCGCCGCCTATGGCGAGCCGGATCGCATCAGCATCGCCGGCACCGGAGACAACTTTGGCAACGGCATCACCACCTTCCTGGGAGGCAATTTGACGGGCGTGGTGGGCAACGCGCTGCCTTTCCCGCAATTCCAGGGAACACCGCGGCGTCAACCTGCGTTTAAATAGGTTACGGGCGGTTTTAAAATAAGTAATGGACTCCGCGGTTATCGAACTCGACGGCCTGGAAGTGCGGTTTGGCAATCGCGCCATTCTGAAGAAGCTGAAGGCCTCCCTCACCGGGCGGTCCATCGGCCTGCTGGGGCCGAACGGAGCGGGCAAGTCGACGCTCCTCAACACCCTGCTCGGCTTTCACAAGCCCTCGTCGGGTACCGCCCGGATCTTGGGGCGCGATATCCGTACCCACGCACGCGAGGTGCGCAGCCTGATCGGCTACATGCCCGAGAACGATTCGTTCATCGCCTCGATGAGCGGAGTTCGCTTCGTGCGGCTGATGGCCGAGTTGGCCGGCCTGCCGCGCGAACACGCCCTGGAACGGGCGCACGAAGCGTTTTTCTATGTCGGTCTGGGCGAGGTCCGCTACCGGGCCCTCGGTACCTATTCGCTGGGTATGAAGCAGTCCGCCAAACTCGCGCAGGCCATCGCTCACGGGCCCAAGCTGCTGTTCCTCGATGAGCCGACCAACGGGCTCGATCCGCCCGCGCGCACGCGCATGATCCAGCTCATTCAGGAGATCCGCGACCGCGGCGACTTGCACCTGATCCTTTCCTCGCACCTGCTGCGCGACGTCGAGGAGTGCTGCGACCAGGTGTTGATTCTCAAGGACGGCAACATCGCCGCCTTCTGCAACCTGGAGGAGGAGCGCCGCGCCAACCGCCGTTTCCTGGAGATCGAGACGCGCGGCTCCAACAACGGAGACTTCCTCGATGCCATGGAAAAGCTGGGCTGCGAGACCGCCCAGGGCGCGCAGGGCCGCATCAAGCTGATTCTGCCCGACGGCCTGGAAGTGCGGCGCCTCTACGAAGTCGCCGCCCAGCAGAACGTGCAAATTCGCCGCTTGAATCACAAGCGCGACTCGCTCGAGGACATCTTCCTCAAAGCCATGGAGGCCCCCGATGCCCGCTCGTAGCCGCACCAACCGCTCCCTTGCTCGCCAAGGGCGAGGCACGGTCGCGGCTCCGCTCCCGATTCCGAGCCGCGACCGTCAGGAAGCGGTCCCGGTCCCCGGCCCCCCCGGAGGTCCCGATGGCCGTCTATAAAAAAACCTACCGGCCCTACGAAGGCGAGCTGACTTCGCCACTCAAGCGCCTGCTGGTCATCCCCCGCTATGCGTTCGAAGACCTGCACCGCTCGAAGTTCCTGACGATCTTTTTCTGCGCCACCTTCTTGCAGCCGCTGATCTTCGCCATCATCATCTACGTGCAGCACAACGCCACCGTCTTCAACCTGGTGGGAGCGCAGGGCGCCAACCGCCTGATTTCCATCAACGTCGTATTCTTCATGTCGAGCCTCGGGTGGCAGAGCATGCTGGCGCTGTTCCTGGCGTCCTTCATCGGGCCCGGACAGGTGTCGCCCGACCTGGCGAACAACGCACTGGCGCTCTACCTGGCGCGGCCGTTCTCGCGCACCGAGTACGTGCTCGGCAAGATGTCCGTGCTGCTGATTCTGCTGTCCGCCATGACCTGGGTTCCCGGCCTGCTGCTGTTCTCCTACCAGGGCTACCTGGAAGGCTGGGACTGGATGAAGACCAACGTCCGCTTCGCCACCGCCATCTTCTTCGGCGCGTGGATCTGGATCCTGATTCTCTCCCTCCTGGCGCTGGCGCTTTCCGCATGGGTCAAATGGAAGCCCGCGGCCGGCGGCCTGATGTTCGGCGTGTTCTTTGTGGCTGCCGGTTTCGGCGCCACCATCAACGCTGTGCAGCGCACCAACTGGGGGCACCTGTTCAACATCAGCTACTTGATCGGCTCGGTCTGGGTGTGGCTTTTCGAGGGCAACAACAAGACTACCAACGGCGCTGTGTTTTTCCGCGCGCCGCAAGGCGAAGAGCTGCCTCTGTGGTGCAGTTGGGCCGCACTGGCCGTGCTCTGCCTCATCTGCCTCTACATGCTGGCCCGCAAGATCCGCGGCACGGAAGTGGTCAAATGAGCGACTCCGTTGCACGGAGCGAAGCCCCCACGACCATTACGTTCGCCAACGTGTCGCGCTTCTACGGCGAGGTGCTGGGCATCAACAAAGTGAGCCTCGCAATCCCGCCCGGCATCACCAGCCTGGTCGGCCCCAACGGATCGGGCAAGACCACCCTCATGAACCTCCTGACCGGGCTGATCCGCCCCACGCAGGGCGAGATCCGCGTGCTCGGTGTGGCGCCCGACCATCCCGAACAGCTCTGCCGCCTGGTGGGCTACTGCGCCCAGTTCGACGCCTTCCCCAAGGGCATGACCGGGTACCAGTTCATCTACTCGTTCCTGCGCATGTACGGCTGGACCAACCAGGAGTGCGACCAGCGGACGCAATCCTCTCTCCAGTTGGTCGGCCTGCAGGATGCTGCCAACCGCCACGTCGGCGCTTACAGCAAGGGCATGCGGCAGCGCGTCAAGCTGGCGCAGGCCATCGCTCACGACCCGCAGGTGGTGATTCTCGACGAGCCGCTCAACGGCCTCGATCCGCTGGCGCGCGCCGAGGCCATCGCCCTCTTCCGGCAGTGGGGCGACCAGGGCCGCCACGTGATCGTCTCCAGTCACATCCTGCACGAAGTGGACCGCATCTCCGACCAGGTCATCCTGCTCAGCCAGGGCTACGTGGTGGCCGAAGGCCAGATCCACAGCGTGCGCAGCGAAGTGAAGGAGCAGCCAATGCAGATCGAAGTGCGCTGCGACCGCCCCGGCATGCTGGCCTCCCGTCTCTTCCTGCAGGACCACGTGGTGGAAGCCAAAGTGAGTCCCGATGGCAAGGGCGTGCTGCTGCGCACCAAAGACGCCGACGGCTTCTACTTACTGCTCAACCAAGTGATCCTCGATTCGGGCCTGGAAGTGGAATCCATCGCGCCCGCGGATGACGACGTGAATTCCGTGTATCAGTATTTGATCGGCGCGGAAGGGGCTACCGTATGAAATCATCCTGGACCCGCCAAATCGGCGGCGTGATGCGCCTCGAGTTGAAGAAGGCATTCCTCTCCAAGCGTGGTTGGTGGATCTACTGCCTGGCGCTCGGCCCCATAGTCTTGACCCTGATTCACTGGCTGGTCTTCCGGTCCGCGATTTTTGCCAAAAACATCCAATCGCAACGTCATGTGAGTCACAGCCTCGGTGAAGACAGCCTGGTCTTCGCCGCGCTCTTCATGTTCTACTACCTGCGCGCCGGAATTTTCTTCGGCTGCATGGGGATCTTCTCCAACCTCTTCCGCGGCGAGATGCTGGAGAAGACTCTGCACTACTACTTCCTGACACCCATGCGGCGCGAGATGCTGGTGGCTGGAAAGTACCTGGCGGGCCTGGTGGTGGCGCTGGTCGTGTGGATCGGCAGCGTGGCCGCGTCATTCTACCTGCTCGGCAAGCATTTCGGGCCGGAATGGACCGACTACCTGTTCCACGGTCCCGGCCTGCACCAGCTCGGCTCGTACGCGCTCGTCACGGCATTGGCCTGCATCGGGTACGGCGCGGTCTTCCTGATGTGCGGCCTCTTCTTCAAGAACCCCATGATCCCGGCCGCGGTCGTCTGGGTGTGGGAGAACCTGGAGCCGTTCCTGCCCGCGGTGCTGAAGAAGATCAGCGTCATCTTTTACCTGAAGAACCTCTGCCCCGTGGAGGTCCCCATCCCGCCGCCCTTCAACGTGATCGTGGTGGAGGCCGACCCCAGCCCCTTCTGGATCGCCGTCCCCGGCCTGCTGATGGTCGCCGGAATTCTGCTGATCTACTCCGCCATCTCCGCCCGCCA
>OMOG01000611.1 GCA_900290305.1 Candidatus Sulfopaludibacter sp. SbA4 | reverse complement strand
GCGAAGCCGAAGCCGCCGTGGGTCTGCAGGCACACGTTGGCCGCCTCCCACGACGCGTCGGCCGCCAGCAGCTTGGCAATATTAGCCTCCGACCCGCACGGCTCTCCCGCATCGTAGAGGCGCGCCGCCTCGTAGCGCATCAGGTCGGCGGCGCGCACGTTGGCATAGGCCCGCGCGATGGGAAACTGGATGCCTTGATTCTGCCCGATGGCGCGGTCGAAGACGATGCGCTCGTTGGCGTACTTGCGGGCCTTCTCGATGAACCAGAAGCCGTCGCCGATGCACTCCGCGGCGATCAGGATGCGCTCGGCGTTCATGCCGTCCAGGATGTAGCGGAAGCCCTTGCCCTCTTCGCCGACCAGGTTCTCGGCGGGTACTTCGAAATTGTCGAAGAAGACTTCGTTGGTCTCGTGATTGACCATGTTGCGGATGGGGCGCAGCGTCATTCCTTTTTGCTCCGCGTCGCGAAGCTCGACCAGGAACACCGAAAGCCCGTCGGTCTTGCGCGTCACCTCGGGCAACGGCGTGGTGCGCGCCAGCAGCAGCATCAGGTCGGAGTGCTGCACGCGGGAGATCCAGACCTTCTGCCCGTTGACCACGTATCGATCGCCCTTCCTCTGGGCGATGGTCTTGATCCTGGTGGTGTCGGTCCCGGTGGTCGGCTCGGTGACGGCGAAGGATTGCAGGCGCAAGTCGCCCGAAGCGATCTGGGGCAGGTAGCGGCGTTTCTGCTCTTCGGAGCCGTGGCGCAGCACGGTGCCCATGATGTACATCTGTGCGTGGCACGCGCCGGAGTTGGCGCCGGAGCGATTGATCTCCTCGAGAATCACCGAGGCCTCGGTGACGCCGAGGCCGCCGCCGCCGTAATCCGCCGGGATCAGCGCGGCCAGCCAGCCCGCTTCGGTGAGCGCCTTGACGAACTCTTCGGGATAGCCCGGCTGCTCCTCCACCCTTTGCCAGTACTGGCTGTTGAACTGGGCACACAACTCGCGAATGGCGCGGCGGTATTCTTCGAAATCGCTGGAACGCGGATTGATGTCTTTCATAGGTTGCGGAATACCTCGGCCATATCGGCGGCGTGGTCAATAGCGCGGACTGCTTCCAGCGCGCGGCGGGCGGTGCCGGGTGAACATCGCGGCGCGACGAGCGACAGGAACTTGTCCTCCAGTTCGTCCGTGGACACCGGGTTCTCCGGATTCCCGCGCGGGAAATCGCTCGCGCCGCGCAGCATGGTGCCGTCTTCGAGGGACACGGTGAGACGCGAAGGCCACGCGGCGGGATACTTCGCGGTCAGGTCGTCTTCCACGGTGACGCGCGTGCGCTGCAGCAAAGCCGCGATTGCGCGGTCCCGTACGCCCTCGGAGCCGAAGCGTTCCGCGGAAAACTGATCGAGCCCCACGCACCCCTCGGCCAGCGCGGCGGCCACGCAATAAGCGATGCTGAACTTCGCCTGGTAGGGTGAGCGCGGATTCAGCTCCTTCACGATTGCGAAGCCAGGGCCGTAGGTTTCAATGTGGATTCCGGCGATCCCTCCGGGGCCGTGGAAACCCAACGCCACATCGATGGCGGTGTGGGTGTGGCCGCAGCACGAGTGCATCTTGTAGCAGTTCTCGCTGATCTTCCAATGCGTGCCCAATCCATCGGTGATGCGGGAGGCGTCGTGCGACTCGCTGGTGGCGCGGAAGAATCCGCGGTCGCCCTCGAGAATGCGGCTCGCCCCGGTGAACCCCACACGTGCGAGATCCGCAGCCAGGATTCCATTGAAGGCGGCCTTGCCGGGATGCAGGTGCTTGCTCATGGCACCATCGGCGTTGAATTCCCACAAGCCCGCGGCCTGCGTGCCCGCGCTGCCCAGCGCATCCAGCATTTGCGCGGCGTTCAACTTGAGGAGCGAGCCCGCGGCCACCGCCGCTCCAAACGTGGCCGCGGTACCGGTGGGATGCCAGAAACGATAGTGGCTCGGATTCACGGCCTCCCCGATGCGCAGCGCCGCTTCATAGCCGGCCGCAACGGCCAGCAGGAACGGCCGCCCGTCAGCGTGCTCGCGCTCCGCCACCGCCAGCGCTGCGGGGATGATGGGCGCTCCCGGATGCAGGGTGGAACCTTTGTGGACGTCGTCCAGCTCCAGGATGTGGGAGGCCACTCCGTTCGCCATCGCCGCGGCTGCCGCCGATGCCCTCCCCGCGCCGAATACCGTGGCTTCGCCGGATGTCCCCAGACCCGCGACCACACGCTGCGCCATGCGGGCGGGCGGCTCGAGCGAACCGGCCAGGGCCGACCCCAGCCAGTCGAGGACCGACCGGCGGGTGTCCGCAATCACTTCGGACGGCAGCGGCGGGTGTCCGCAATCACTTCGGACGGCAGATCGTCATAGGTGACTGCCGCGAGAACTTCTGCCAGTTGGCGTGTCATGACACACCTCGTAGCGCACGCATCATGTCGGGATAGAGGCCGGCTGCAATCCGCGCCGCGATCAGCACGGGACCCGGATGGTCCGAAGTCTCCCGCAGGCAGGCGCGCAACGATCCTTCGCTCTCGGCGAACCAGGCCGGCACGCCCATGCCGGCGCCGATCGCCCGCCAATCGATGTCACCGATCTCGACGCCATCGGTGCGGTATCCGCGCTGAATCTGTTTGATCTTGATCAGGCTTAAGGCGCCGTCCGCGAACACGATGATGCGCAAGGGCAGGGCTTCCCGCGCGGCGGTACGCAGCTCGCCCAGGCACATCAGCAAACCGCCATCGCCGGTGAACGCCACCACCGGCCGCGAGGTGTCCAAAAGCGACGCTCCGATCGCGGCAGGCAGCCCGAAACCCATGGTGGCGAGGCCGTTCGAAATGAGCACGCCGCACGGCTCTTGGGCGGGCCAGAACGACATCACCGGGAACATGTGCGCGCCCGCATCCACGGTGGCGCGCGCGCCGGGGTACGCTTCGGCCACCAGCTCCACCACGCGGTGCGGAAGAAGCTCGCACGGCTCTCCGTGAGCACGCATCTGGTCGCGCTGGACCGCGGCCAGTTGGGACACCTCGTCAGCCGTCCAGTCGGTCTGCACCTGCACGGCTTCCAGATAGGAGGCCACATCGCCGACCAGTTCGGTGCGCAGCGGGATCTGGCTTTGGCTGATGGGCCACGCGCTGATGGAATGGACCGGCTGGGGGTACGACCACGGGCGCGGCAGCAGCTCCACGGGGTCCAGGCCGATCGCCAGGAAGGCGTCGGCGCGATCGAGGATTTCGCGCTCCAGGGCGCCGTTGGTGAGCACGCCGCCGAACCAGGGATGCTGGTCGGGGAGTACTCCCTTGGCTTTGTAGGTGACCAGCGCGGGGATGCCGCATCGCTCGCACAGGCGGCGGACGGCGGATGCAATCGCGGGGGTGCGCGCGCCGAGGCCGAGGAGGATCACGGGGCGGTGGGCGGGAAAAAAGGGGGCTGGGGGTTGGGGGATGGGGGTTGGGGGAAGGTGGCTCGCTGCGCTCGCATCTTTTCCACCTGGCGCCGCGGCCGACG
>OMOG01000612.1 GCA_900290305.1 Candidatus Sulfopaludibacter sp. SbA4 | reverse complement strand
GCAATCGGGCAAGATCGACGAGGGCAAGCTGAAGCTGGCGATCGAGCAGTACCAGAAGGTCACAGAGAAGGATCCCAAGGATGCCGAGAGCTGGGTCATGCTGGGCCGGCTGTACATGTTCTCGACTAATTCGCTGGAGGCCGAGAAGGCCTTCAACGCGGCGCTCGCGGCCGAACCGGATAATGAGGACGCCATCACCCAACTGGCCGTCCTCTACGCCGAGTTGGGCGACAGCAAGCGCGCCATCGAAAAGCTGAAAGTAGCCACCAGCAAGAATCCCAATGAGCGCATGCTGACTCTGCTGGCCGAGCAATACGAGCAGTTGCGCGACTTCAAGAGCGCCGCCGAAGTCCTCAAGAAGGCGCTCGAAATGGCCCCCGACAACGGGAAGATCGTGCGCGGCCTGGCGCAGGACTTGGCGGCCGACCGCCAGTTTGATGAAGCCCTCAAGATCTGGGAGCAGATCGCGGCCGAGGAGCCGAAAGATCCGCAAGCTCCATTGAGCATCTCCGAGATCTACCGCCTCAAGAGGGACTTTCCGAAGGCTCACGCGGCGCTGGGCAAGGCCAAGGCGTTAGACAACGAGAGCCTGGACGTGCGCTATCAGGAAGTGCAGTTGGCCAAGGACGAGGGCAAGACCGACGAAGCCATTGCCGCCCTGAAATCCATGCTGGACGATACGGCGCGGAAAACCTACTCGGAGATTGACGGCCGCCGCCGGGCGGCCTATCTCGAAGAGTACGGAATATTGTCCCGCAGCATCGAGAAATACGCGCAGGCCCTGGACGCGTTCAAGCAGATGGCCGCGCTGGGTCCCGAGGCCGCCAAAGAGAGCGCCGTACAGACCATCGAGACGTACGTGCAATCCAAAGACCTGGACGCCGCGATGCGCGAGGCGGATGCGGCTGTCAAGAAGTACCCGGACGAGCGCGCGGTCCGCGCCGAGCATGCCACGGTATTGGCTGAAAGAGGCAAGATCGACGACGCCGTCGCGGAGATCCGCAGCCTGTCGAAAGGGGAACACGACCGCGAGACTCAACTGACCATGGCCCAGCTCTACGAGAAAGGCAAGCGCTTCCCGGAGATGGGCAAGGCGCTGGATGAGGCCGAGACCCTGTCCAAGTCGGACGAAGAGAGGGTGGGTGTATTCTTCATGCGCGGCGCGATGTACGAGCGCATGAAGAAGTACGATGCTTCCGAGGCGGCCTTCCGCAAGGTACTGGAACTGGACCCGGAAAACGCCGGCACGCTGAACTACCTGGGCTACATGCTCGCGGATCGCGGAGTGCGGCTGGACGAGGCCTACCAGATGATCAAGAAGGCGGTGGACCTCGATCCCAATAACGGGGCCTATCTGGACAGCCTGGGCTGGGTTTATTTCCGCCAGGGAAAACTGCAGGAGGCCCAGGACCAGTTGCAGATGGCCATCGACAAAATGGCCACTGACCCGACGGTGCACGACCACTTGGGAGATGTTTATTTCAAGCTGGGCAAGACCCGGGAGGCCATTGCGCAGTGGCAGGCTTCCTTAAAGGCATCCCAGGGCGCGCTGCCCTCCAACTCCGACCCCGAGGAAGTCGCCAAAGTGAACAAGAAGCTGGATGAGGCCCGGGTGCGGCTGGCGCAGGAGACTCGCAAGAAGTAAGTAAGTGAGTTACTTTGTGATTCTGCATTGATTGTGGGGCGGACCCCCTGGTCCGCGCGGGTCCCCGTGGACCCGCTTTGGCCAATCGAATCAAGGTCCGGCGGGATGCGAGGAAGGCCGACGAGGGCGTCGGCCGCGGACCAGGGTGTCCGCCCCACAGCCAAAGTAAGTGGCGTTTCCTTCACAGCTTGCTGACGGTGGTTACGTTGTCGTCCGGCGTCCGGTCGACCAGCTTGTTCCAGGGATCGATCCCGGCCTTCTTCGGTACACGGTCCACGACCAGCGTGAACTCCGTCTCCTTCTGTACGATCTTGTGACGGGTCATATAGAGCGGTTTGTCGGCCTCGTCAAACACCCCGATGTCGATCCAATCCGCCAGCGGCACTTCCTTCTCCTGGCCCAGTTCATCGGCCTTCAGCTTACGCGCCGCCACCTTCAGCTTGACCTCGTACTTACCCTGGGATAACTCGCGGTAAGTCGCCGAGAGCGCCCGATTCTCATACAGCGTGATGGAGTCGAGCATGTCGTCGATCAGGTAGGAATACTCTGGCGGCGTGACCTGTCGAAGGCTCGCCTCCAGTTCCAGGGCGGTGGTATAGGGCGGCTCCTGGAAGGCCACCTGCTTCAGGTAATCGCGCAGAGCGCGGTTCACGTTTCGCTCGCCTATGTAGTCCTGCAAGCAGTAGAAGACCACGCTGCCCTTCTCGTAATGGATGTATTGCTGGTTCTCGACGCGCACCAGCGGGAGTTCCTTCTTCTTCTCGCTGCTGCGCCCGGCGAGGTATTTGTCCATGTCGTATTTCAGGAAGCGGCGCATCTTCTCCGGCCCGAACTCGAGCTTCATCACCATCATGGCGGTGTACTCCGCGAGCGATTCCGAGATCATGCTGGCGCCCTGCACGTTGGCGCCGACGGCCTGGTGCCCCCACCACTGGTGCGCCACCTCGTGCGCCGTCACGTAGAACGGGTAATCGATATCCTCCTCGTTGGTGGGGTCCACGCGGGCGATGAACCCGATCGACTCGGAGTAGGGAATCGAGGCCAGAAACGACTGGGCGAAGCTCTCATACCGAGGGAACTCCACGATCCGCACCGTCTTGTTCTGATAGGGCCCGAAGTTCTTCGTACCGTACTCCAGCGTCTGCTTCATGCCCTTCATCATGGCTGCCAGATTGTACTCGTGTCCGGGATGATAGTAGATGGCGACGTCGACGTCGTTCCAGCGGTCGCGCAGCACGCGGTAGCGGGCCGAAAGCACGGAGAGGAAGTTGAGCGCTTTGCCGCGCGAACGGTACTGGAAGAGGCGCCGCTTGCCTTCGGTCCACTCGCGCACCAATTCTCCCGGGGCGATGGCGATCTGGTCCGGCGCCGTCGCGATCACCGTCTCGAAAGTCACCCAGTCGGCGTCCCGCGATGTGTCGTTGATCTGGCGGGCGGCGAGGTCGTTGATGTCCGCCATTCGCGGCTTGGGAGGAAGACCGTGCTTGCGGCGGGGGGTTGTATCCGAAATGCGGCAACAGATCGCCGTCGAAAAAGGTTCCATTCTCGACGACATTGGTGTCCGGGTCGCCGTTGGAGAACCCGCGGGGCGCATACTCGATCTCGAATTCCAGCGTGCCGGTTTCGCCCGGGGCGAGCGGCTGCGCGAGGCTATACATCTGCACCCCGACCTTGCGATCCTGCCACTCGAGGCTGGCCGCCGGGGTGAACGCCATGCGGTGGATCCGGCACTCCTCGGGAATGGTCACGAGGATCCGTTGGACCGGTTGCGCGTTCCGGTTGGCGATGGCATAGCTTCCATGGATACGGGCACGGGCGTCCGCGCGGCTAGGGTCGAGATCCACCCGCAGGTTGACGGCGGCGATCTTGGGCTGCGGAGTCTTGAGGTACTTCTTGTACTCCTTTTCGTAGCGTGCGGTCAGGTCTTCCGATTGGTAGGTGGTACGGTAGTGGTGCAGGATGTTGGTGTTGTAGAAGATGAATCCACCCAGGGCCAGGAAGGCCGCGCCCGCGGAAACCGCGATGCGCCACTGCGGGGCGCGGAAACGTCCGCGCGCCAGCCGCAGTCTCCAGCGCCAGTCGACGGCGAGCCCGCGCACCCAGAAAAGGCAGGCCACCATCGCCACCAATACCGCGCATACGGCCCAGTAAGCGCTGAACCAGAAGACCGGCCGGAGAAATGGCCCGAACCGGTTCATATCCGAGTAAGTGTGGTCGGGGATCGAAGCATAGTTGTAGAGCCGGTGCTCCAGTCCGAACTTACCCATCGTGTTAGTGATCACATAAAAGAGCACCATGATGAAGTGGCCGAGATACTTGTTGTTGACCACCGAATGGACCGCCATCGCCAGCACACATACCAGCCAGAATTCCACCAGTTGCAGGCCGAACAGATCCTTGACGTAAAGCAGGGGCTCCAGGCGCGTATAGCCCTTGGCCAGTTGGATGGCCATGCCGGTCAGCATGACCACGCCCTGCAGCAGAATCGGCACCAGGAGCAGGGCCAGAAGCTTCGACAGAAACTGCGCCCAACCGGGGAGGGGCATCGCATCCACAATTTCGTGGGTCCCGGCGTCGCGCTCCCGCCACGCCAGCTCGCCGGAGTAAAAGGTGATGACAATCAGCATGAAGAGCGCGAAAGAGCCGCTCGCCATGTCGATCACCTGGTAAGTCACGGGGTAAGTCGGAGTGCCGAACCAATCCCCCATCTCACGAGCCGAGACTACCATGTACAGGATGCCCGCCAGCACAATCAGGGTGAAGTAGATGTTCTTGATGGTCTCGACAAAGGCGAGCCAGGTAAGTGTGAGTAGCACAGGCCCGCCCACGTGTGTCGTATAAGACAGGGTTGTTCGCCGAACGGCAGCGGTGGACAGGCCGGAAGGCCTGTCCCACTGCATGCGGAACTTCCACCAGGTGAACCCCAGCAGCGCGGCGGCAATCCCCAGCCACAGGACGCGGTTCCACAGCAGATAGCCGGCCAGCGGGACGAGGCGGGTGTTCTTCTCGGAGATGGTCCAGTACTCCGTGAGGAAGCCCATGGCCGAGGCTCCGAAAGGGTCGGCCAGCGACGCCAGGAACTTGTGCTCGATTTTGCGCGAAATGGTGCCGGCAATCAGGTACCCCATCAGGAGCACGACGCTGGTCACGTAGACCGGGAAGATGCGCCGCGCCAGAGCCGCGAGGGAAAAGAAGAGCGCGCCCATCACGATGACGTTGGGAATCACCGAAATCAGGTAAGGCGCGAGGTAGGCCGCGGCGCGATTGGGCCCCATCCGCTCGTGGTCCAGGTCCGGAGCCAGGCTACCGGCGAAGAGCCCGAGGCCCAGGCTCGAAAAGATGAAGACCAGGATCAGCACGGCCGCCAGATAGCGTCCGCCCAGGTAGGCTGTTTTCCCGGCCTGGGAGGTGAAAAAGAAGGAATCGGTCTTGTGGTCAAAGTCCTGAAAGGCCGCTCTTCCAGTGATCGCGGCAATCACCAGGAGTCCGAAATAGCCGAGGATCGAGATGCACTGGGCCAGCGCGTAGGGCGAGTTGGCGAGCACTTTTCCGCCCGCCCCGAAGCTTATCGACGAGTCTTCGAACTCGCCGCCGGCGGCCAGCATGAGCAGGCAGGCCAGCGCGCCGAAGAGCAGAAAATAGACGTAGGTGGAGATGGCTCGGAAGTGGCGGACGAGCTCAAAGCGGACGATCTCGGCTAGCATTGCCGTTGACCGAATTGTAGTGCCGGTCTCGACACGTGTTCGCGGCTGTGGCGCGGCGTCGAGGCCAAGCGTCGGCATGAGTGCCGACGCGGCAGGCACGAGTGCCTGCGCCACGTCACCACGTCTAACATAGCGCGGGCTCCGGCCTGGTCACCGTGGAGAAATAGACGTCCTCGACCTCGGGCTCTACCAGATCGAATTCGGGTCCGGGGCGGTCCTCGCCGTACACGCGGAGCAGCGTGCGCCCCGCCGAGAGGCGCGACGAAATCACGGGCAGCCGCTCTTTGTACGCCGCCGCGGCAGCGCGCTCCACGCTGGTCTGCCAGATGCGGCCCTGTAGAGCCCGCGCCAATTCCAACGGGTCGCCCGTGGCCAGCACCTTCCCCTGATGAATGATGGCCATCGACCGGCACAGGTCGCTGACATCGGCCACGATGTGGGTGGAGAGGATCACGATCACCTGCTCGCCGATCTCGCTCAGCAGGTTGTGGAAGCGCACGCGCTCTTCGGGGTCGAGGCCCGCGGTGGGCTCGTCCACGATGACCAGGTGCGGATCGCCGATCAACGCCTGGGCGATTCCGAAGCGCTGCTTCATGCCGCCCGAAAACGTTCCCAGCCGTTGATTGCGCGCCTCCCAGAGGTTGGTCTGGTGCAACAGCGCCTCGACCAAGGCGCGCCGCTCGCCACGGTTCACGATGCCCTTGAGATGGGCGAAGTGATCGAGCAGCCGCCAGGCGGTGACCTTGGGATATAGTCCGAACTCCTGCGGAAGGTAGCCGAGAACCTGCCGGACGCGGTCCTTGTCGCGCAAGACATCGATCCCATCGAGAAACGCCGAGCCCGAATCGGCCTCCTGCAGGGTGGCGAGAATGCGCATGAGGGTGGATTTGCCGGCGCCGTTTGGGCCCAGCAATCCGAAGATGCCGGGGCCGATGCGCAATGAGACGTCCTTCAGCGCCTGCACTCCGGTGGCGTAGGTTTTGGAAAGGTTCTCAATGCGCAGTTCCATGCTAGTGCGTCATGGCGTAGACCACGTAATTCACGCCGATGCGGATGCCCAACGCGGAGTATTTTTCCGGGTACCGCGGATCGTCGGCCCACTCCCAGGAGTCGCCCACGTCGGAATTGAACGACATGGCCACCATGAGGCGGTTCTTGTCGTCATAGATCCCGCGCCATTGCGCCACGGTTCCAAGGGCTCGCTGCAACATCCACCCGCCGTGGCCCGGGAGCGCCCACTGTCCCAGGACTTGGTACCGGTCGTCCAGATCGTACACCGTGTGGAAGATTCCGTCTTTGCTATCGATTTCCACGGCCTGCCGCTCGGGGAAAACGAGCTTCATGCTTTCATCGAACCGCGCCCATTCTTCGGCTCCCCAGAAGTCGTCCATGTAGATGAAACCGCCGCGCAGCAGGTATTCGCGGATAGTTTTGGCCTGGGCATCGGTGAGTTTCCAGTCGCCCATTTCGCCGGCGACCATCCACGGCCAGTTGTAGAAATCGTCGAGGTCGTCGGGATTCACCGGCTGCTCCACGGAGCGCGCGTGCACGCGCGACAAACGCCGCAGCGCGGCGGCGAAATGGCGGTCGGCGCGCGGATAATCCTGCGTCCAACTGGTGCCGCCTTCGCGCCAATCCAGTCTCCCGCCGAAGCCGCCGTAGCCGAAGCCGAAGCGGCGCCGGCCGGAGCCACTGAACAGGCCGTCCGGGTGGTTGGGATACATCAAACGGGCCTGGACCCACTCGG
>OMOG01000614.1 GCA_900290305.1 Candidatus Sulfopaludibacter sp. SbA4 | reverse complement strand
CGACCAGGGTGCGCTCTTCGGGAGTGCAGGGGTGGTGGTGCCGGGTCCAATCGGCGGCGATGGTGGCGCGTTGGGCGGGGTCTTCCCAGGGGAGGACCTCAGACTCGGCGTGGATGCCGGATTTCAGGGCATTCTTGGAGGAGCGGGCCTTGCCCTCGGCGGAGCTGGGCCCGTTACATTTTTGGGCATTGAGACGATTCGCCCGGGTTTGTTTGAGTGTGGGCATAAAAAAAGGAGGCAAGCTCGCGGCTTGTCTCCTAATTTAATAATAAGGGGTAGGGATTGCGATTTCAGGGTCCGAAATTAATTAAATACTTGAAAAGAAAGGAAAAATAAATCGCCAAATTTTGTGACCCGCCACGGCGCGCTACCGCGCGCCCACCGAGATTGATGAAAAATTAATCGGCCTGCGGGGGAATTTTATTTGGGTAATAGATTTCTAAGTTGTTGAAGAGGCAGGTAGTTCCGGGAGTGGTTTTTCGTAGGACCCGGTTTTTTGGAGAACCACAGTCGAAGACGAAGATCGTCGTAGTGGGCATTAAGCGGGCACCTGCCGCTCGTGGCTCCAAACCGGTTAATAATAGGCGCATGATGTTCCGCATCCTCGGCTTTCTGATCGCCGGATCTGCCCTGGCCGCAGCGCAATCGCCTCGCGCGTGGCCTATTCCTCTCACTGCCTGCAAAGCGATGGGTGGCCGCGCCGAAGCGATGTGCGGCAGCTACGAAGTCTTTGAGAACCGCGCAGCACGCACCGGCCGCAAAATCAAGCTCAACCTGATGGTCTTTCCGGCGCTGGACGCCGCACCGCTGCCAGATCCGCTATTCCCGCTGGCTGGCGGGCCGGGTGAGGCCGCCGTGCAAACATATCAGGGCTTGGCGATGCAATACCACCAAAAGCGCGACGTCGTGCTGGTGGATCAGCGCGGCACGGGAGGCTCGAACCTCCTCACCTGCAACTGGAAGGAAGATGTCGCGTCCTCTTTCGCGCGTATCGTCCCAATCGATGAGCTTCGGAACTGCCGCAAGCAGTTGGAAAAGACCGCCGACCTGCGCCTGTACACCACCTCCATCGCGATGGATGACCTCGACGAGGTGCGTGCGGCCCTGGGTTACGAGCAAATCAATGTATACGGCGGCTCCTACGGCACAACCGCCGGCTTGGAGTATCTACGCCGGCACGGCGACCATGTCCGCACGCTGACGCTGCTGGCAGTGGTGCCGCCCTCATTTCGCGTGCCGCTGCCTTTCCCCCACACCGTGCAGAGGTCGCTGGAGGGGCTTTTTTCGCGCTGCGACGCCGACCCGGGTTGCCATGCCGCGTTTCCCAAGCTGCGCGACGAGTTCCGGGCCGTCCTCGACCGCCTGGCCAGAGCGCCGGTGAAGGTCTCCTTTACCAGTCCGCCCGCCATCAAGGACCCAGTTGAGGTGACGCTCTCCGCTGAAATGTTCGGGGATTTCCTGCGCCGCGTTCTCTACACTGTGCCCGGGATGAGCCTGCTGCCAATGGCCATCGACGGCGCCTGGCACGGCGATTTCGAGATGTTCGCCCGCTTGTGCTACGAGCTTTCCGTACGGACCAATCCCACCATTCCGTATGGCATGTATTACTCGATTCTGTGTAACGAAAGCTTCCCGTTCATCACAGAACGCGAGCGGGCGTTGATGACCAAGGACACGTACATCGGCGACTATCGCCTTGGCCAGCAGCGGGCCGCGTGCGCGGGGTGGCCCGACGCGCGTGTCCCGGCGAGCTTCGTGGAGGCGGTGAAATCGGACCGGCCCGTGCTGCTGGTTTCGGGAGAACTGGACCCCGCCGCCCAGCCCGAGTACGCCGCTGAAGCGGCCAAAAGCCTTTTCCGCAGCCGCCACATCGTCGTGCGGAATGGGTCGCACGGCGTGGGCGGCCCGTGCATCGCCGGGATCGTTGCGCATTTCATCGACGCGGGTTCGACCAACGGCCTGGACGCATCCTGTGTCGACGCGATCAAGCTGGCGCCCTTCCGCTTGCATGACCCCAAACACTCGGGGATGACTACGAAGGCGATGGCGGAATACGCGGGCACATACGAGACAGCTCCTGGCGTCAACTACGTGTTTCGCGCTGAGGGTTCGATCATGATGGTGCAGTTTCCTGGAGCACCCGGCGAAGTGGCCATGTATCCGATGTCGGAGAACCAGATTTACATGCTGGGCGGGCAAGGCGAAGTGGAGTTCCTGCGTGACCCCGACGGCGCGGTGAAGCGTCTGGTGGTGCATTTGAGCGAGCGGGAACTCCCCATGACCAGGAAGTGACTCGGCGGGCTCTCCGGAAGTTGAGACACCGCGCCGGCAGACTGTTCTTAAGTCAGATCTCTTGGGAAGTTCGAGATTAACTGGGGTGTGTTGTCGCCTGATGCTGAGATTGGCTGCGAGCAAAGCGTGGATCAAGGTGGATCGCGGCCAACCGCCGCCGTGACGACGCTCGCATTTTAACGCCTATTCAGAGTAACGGAGATCAGGCGCGGAGCTTTGGCCATGGCGGAATGGATGAGAAACCAGGCGCCGGCTGAAGCCGTCCCCAGAGGGGACCCCGGGCAGGATTGCCCACTTTCGTCCGCAAATGTGGAAACTCAAGTGGCAGGCTGAAGGGCTACCAAGACGCCGAGCCCGCCTGAGTGAAGTTTCCGGAGAGGAAGCGGCTCCGCGGTGAACTGGGGCCCATGATAAACCAGGGGACCGGCATTTGCCTGCAAGGTTCCCAGAACGCGACATCTCGGGCGTGTCGGTGCAAATCAGCGGTGTGCGCGTGATACGTCAACTTGACGCGACAGCCCGACTTCCGCCTAGCCATCACCGACCGCATCACCAATGAACTGATTCGAGCAGAGGCCAAGTGTAACAGCAGGCGGGAGGATAATCGAACCATGCCCTCCGCATCATCCCCACTGCGATCTCTACGCGGAGTGCTGCGGCCTCCTCTGGCTAAGCCCCGAAACGCAACAATTGGTCCGTAATGCTGTATCGCTGAGATGTCATCCACATGATGAACTGCGATGTGGCATGCAAAAAGCTGATGTCGCCTTCAACATCTGGGAACTTCTGGCCGACAGCAGGGTGGTGAATGATTTGGTGCCTTCGAGTGTCCAGTTCTTCCACACGATCCCGATCGTACGCGTACTGCTGTCCCTTCCAGATGAAAGGTGGGGCCGGTTGGCATTTGCTATTGATGATGTCCAGCCTCTTCATCAGCGGTTCGCGTTTCAAATTCTCAACATGCTGTTCTCCAAGCGACAGCAGGAGGCTGTCGTAGGTTTGCCCCTTCACTTGACTGAGTGATACCTTGCGTTGCTCAAATGTCGCCTCCCACTCGACAGGAGCCGCCCGAAAGCTGATGCCGCAGCATTCGGAAACCACATCGTCCAGGATCGAGTGCGCAAAGACTAACGAAGCGGCATCAATTGTGGCCTGCGCTTCAGTAATGGCAGACACCGTCATCTGGCTTACAAGTCCGGCGCTCCTCTGGAGTACTTCTGGAGGATCGTTCTTGGCTAACTCCAACAGGCGCTCATAGTGCCGGTTAAACATATCTTGGCCCGCGACATTGCGACCAGCCATCGCGACTTCCCTGAAGAATTTGATCCTCCAAAACCCAGTCCGGCAAGCGAGAAACGCGAGAACAAGCGGCTCGAATTCTTCGGGTACGACCTCAGGAGCATCGGCCCTCATCAGTCTTACAGATACCGCACCCATGGGTCATTGCGCGCACCCTCCGCATCGCGCGCGCGGCCGACATCGTCATCCTACAGGAACACATTGAACGCGCCTAGAAGTACCAGGCGGCGCTCACTGCCGAGATCGCGATCCGCGATGCACACGACGCCGATTTCGTTATAAAGGTCGGCCACCGGGAATATTCTGGCAGAGGCGCGCGCGAGGATGCCGGAAAGCCCTCAATGGGGTCGTCATGTCCTGGCAGCGTTCGGGTTTGCTGCCGGCGCTGTCCCGAAATTCTGTCTCATGGCCAGACGCCCTTTTTCACCTCCCGCTAAGGCAGTTCCATTTCTGCAAATCCACTTGGACGGATCGTCGCCGAGTCTGGCCTGAAAACGGTGTCCCGGAGACGAGCATTAGGGTGGCCGTGGAAATCTCGACGGCGCCGCCATCTCTCACAACGCGACTTCCTGGGCCTTTGGTGGTTCGAAGGGGATATTACAACAGGAATGGGCGGGCCGGGTGCGCTTTCTGAAGTGTCACCGGGAAGCCATTCTCCAGTGTCGGACGATTCGCCCCGAACAGGCCGTCTAAACTTCCAACAAGCCGACTGGATGCCGCCAAGCTCTCTCACCGCTTACGTGGCCTGTTGAGTAATCGTTACGTTGGGCTTCTTGCCAACCGTCTGGATCAGTTCCCACCCGCACCAACGAAGGTTCTCAAGGTCGATGTCGGTAGAGGGGATGCACATTAGTGCTTGGAAGTGGTTTTCCGGATCGAGAAAATGATGCGAATAAAAATCGAAGAAGCCTTCGAACACTATCCTGGGACACCCATCGAGGATGAGCAACGTTGGAGTGTGCTGTCCTGACACACGCGCTGCGGCCGTCGCAAGCTCAATGAACACGCGGTCGATCTCCCGAGTGGATAAGGAGCGCAGCGGCAGTTCAGGCACCGTGCCATCAAGGTCAAGGTGGAGGTTCAGCCGTCCGTCCTCGTCATCCCGTTCATAATGGAGGTTCCTCAACCTCGAATGAGGGAAGCGGTCGATCTCCGTAAACAAGTTCTGGACGGTTTGGGGCGGTAACGAAAGGATGCGGGACAACGCAACGTCATCGCCTTCGTTCTCCCCGAAGTCCAATCGCCCGACCCGAACGATGGTAAGTGGCATCCCGATAAAGGGGACTTCCTGCCCGTCCACGTTATAGCGTAGGGATTCGCTTGGCCCGATCTGTAGTCGAAGGCGATGCGACGACGGATTAAGGAACGTCATCTCCACGTCGACGGGCAAACCCCAGCGATGCCACCGTCCCAAGCCGCCAGGCTGGAAGAAACCAGCTATCCATTCGGCGATCGCCGTCTTTCCCGTACCGTTGTCAACAAGGATCAAGTTTAGCTTTGCGAGGCGGATTCTCTCGCCACTTTGGAAGATCGGACTCTGTCGCATCACCACTTCGAACAGCCAACCGACGGGTATGAACAGCCCTTGCCGCTCGCGACTAATTCGGGCCTGCTGTAGCGCCTTATACGCGAGTAGCTCTTCTGGAGGATAGGCGACCCCGCGATTGTTATCCACGATATGGGCGTGCTCAGAACAAAACCAGATGCAATTCTCGGGAGACTTGAGTTCTTTCTCAGTCAGACCGCCGCGCCCCCGAGGCCCGTTCTCTGCAAGCACTGAAGATGTGAGAAGCCTTCCCGCTGCGAGACACCAATCCAGGGCGAGCCTCGCTTCCTACCGTGCGGCGGTTGCACGTCGGAAAGCTACATTCGTGCCCTGCGCCCTCAGCAACCAGCTGCTTGGTCGCGGCGGAGAACTCAATGCGATCACTCTTTCGAGTCTTAGGCATATCCGGACGTGTCGGCGTAAAAATCCAGTGTAGACGATGTCTGACGTTCCGCACGAGCGGCCAAGTCTACTCCGTGCCCGTCTCTCTGTGACGCTGAATGGACAAAACCGGACGCCAGTTCATAACGCCGACGGCCGACAATATCCGGACATTGGCCGGAAACGGCCTTCTGGGAAGCTGCGAGCAAAGCGTGGGATCAAGGTGGATCTCGGCCAACGGCCGCCTTGACAACGCCCGCATTTTGACGCCTATGCAGGACGAGGCGGTCCGCTCTGGGGTCCGCCCCACCAAGCCGCTTCCACAACGGTAACCTGGGGTCGAGCGGATACCCAGCTTGATTTTTTCTCACGACCGCGGAGAAGCGGAGATCAGCGCGGAGCTTTGGCCATGGCGGAATGGATCAGAAACCGGGAGCCGGCTGAAGGCCGGCTGAGCCGGGCTAAGAGTCCGGCGAACGCCGCCTGAAGGCGGCGGCGGGCAGAATTGCCCGCCCCACTTTCGGCGCCCAAAAATATAGAAACTCGAGGAACTGGCTGGAGCCGGCTGGCAGGCTGAAGGCCTACCAAGACGCCGAGCCCGCCTTTGAATTTCTCTTGGTTTTCTCCGCGCCGATCTCCGTGCCTCCGAGTCTCCGCGGTGAACGTAAGCCCATGCTAAACTCCCATCATGCCCGACCTTCGGGAGGTCCCCGATGAACCACCGCCGTTTCTGGGCACCTGGCGGCGCGTGTACGTGGGAGTCCTCATCTACCTCGTCGTGATCATCTCGGCCTTCTACCTGTTTACGAGAGCGTATCGATGAGGCCCGCCGACTGGATCGTCCTGATCGCATCGCTGGTTTCCATCG
>OMOG01000615.1 GCA_900290305.1 Candidatus Sulfopaludibacter sp. SbA4 | reverse complement strand
AAACTGTGGTCCGGCCGACCGGCCGTTGCCTAACGCGCTCAAGTAAACCTGCCGGATGATTTGCACCCGCCGGCGGTGAATGTCGATAACAGCCGCTCGACCTCTTCACACTGGCACTCCGGGCATTTCAGGTCACGGTCGGCGTCCGACATCCGGCGCAGCATTTCAAAGCTCCTGCCGCACCCTTGGCAGCGATATTCGTACATGGGCATAGTGATCTACTGCCAGGATGCAAAATCCGCGCGCTGGTGACAAGTGAGCCCGTTCGGCGCCACGGCCGTCAACGGCTGAGGGCGTCCGCCCCACTTGGCCGGCAGACGAAACTCGATTCCTCGTCCGTGCTTCCCTTTCCCTGGTACACGGCGGTCTGCGGGTAGGGGCACAGGGGCCGCGTGCGGTCGGTCTTGCCGTTGCGCACCCGAGAGGCGGCGATGCGGGCGGGTGGGCGTTTTTCTTCCACCCACTGCTCCAGTGCCGTCACCATGTCGAAGGTGCTGGNNGGCGGCTCCGCCGAGGCGGGCCAGCACGGAGTCGTAGTAATCCACGCTGTTGCCGGGCGCAATCTGCGGGTCGCTCCAGCCGTGGTACTGGATGAGCTTGCCGCCCGCCAGGAAGGGCTTCAGATCGGGATCGACGGCATTGATGCGCCCGGCGTCGAGCTTTTCGGCGCGCGCCACGTCGCGATCGAAATCGAGCGTGCGAAAATCCCACTTCGGGTCTTCGAAAACCACGTACCGGAAATAGTCGAGCCCGATCGAGAGAGGCTGCGGACCGGCCCAGGTGGCCCATCCCAGCTCGCTGCCCGGCTCCAGGCCGGGATAGAGCGGGCGCTTGGTCCGCGGATTGACCGAAGGGCCGTAGATTTTACGCGCGGCTTCCACCTGTGCGTGAGTCAGGCAACCCGGGCCGTCGGCGCCCGTGCACTCGAGAACCGCCGGGTCGAAGTGACAGCGCCGCGGGTCTTCGAGCACCCCATCGGTGACGCCATCGAGCGAGTCGCAGGCTGTCAGCACGGCGTTGTGAATGGCTGGATACTTGTCCGGGGGAATGTAACCAGCATCGTCGTTGTGAACGGCCTGCGCGGACCAAAGTGACTGGGCGGCGCGGCCGGTCCAGTTGGCCGCGGGGGATCCGGCGATAATGCCATCGTAGTCCTCGGGGTAGCGCTGGGCTTCCTTGAGACCCTGCTTCCCGCCCGCCGAGCAGCCGTTCCAATACGAATGCCGGGGACCGTTCCCATAGTAGGCGGCGATGATGGCCTTGGTCTTCAGGGTCATCTCGTGTTCGGAGCGGTAAGCGTAGTCGATCAACTTTTCGGGATGGCCGAGGGCGAAACTGGCGCTCGATCCCGTGTGGCCGGTGTCGGTGGAACTGGTCGCATAGCCGCGGCCGAGGGCGAGGGTCATGGCCGCGCGGTTGATGGATCCCGACCACCCGCCGTTGCCCACCGCCTGATACTTGCCGTTCCAATCGGTGGCGGGCAGCCAGACTTCGATCTGGATGTCGGAATCGCTGGAGGGCTTCAGGGTGGCGGCCACGCGGCAGAAAGGAGGGTTCCTGGTGTAGGCGCCGGTGCCGGGCGTGTAGTGCCACTCAGCGGCCACGTGCTCGGCCACGGTGATGGTGGTGTCAGGCAGGCGCAACGCGGCGAGGGCCTGGCAGTCGGCTGCCAAAGACGGTGCGACGAAAACCAGGGCGAGGATCGCGGGGCGCACGACAAACAAGATATCAGATGCGATGGCCGGGCATCGACACGAGTGTTTGCGCCACGCCTGCCGTAACAGTCTGTTCGCACTTAACCGTGGCGCACGCTCTCAGCGTGCCGTGCCGGCACTCGTGCCGGCATGTCTTGGCCGCGGGGACCAAGACCCCACACGCATCGCGTATCAGGACATGTCCAAGCTGGATGGACAGGGAGAGATTCGACATCACCGCCAAGATACCGCAAGGCGCCGCCAAGGAACAGTTCCGGGTGATGATGCAGAATCTGCTCAAGGAGCGATTCAAGCTGGAAGTGCACCACGAGCAGAAGGAGATGCCAGGCTTCCAGTTCGTGGTGGCCAAGGGCGGTCCCAAGCTGACGAAAGCCGTGGAGGAACCGGCGGCCAAGGCTGGCGGTCCGAAAGGGGGGACGCCGCCGGGCGGTCCTCCAAAATTCACGATGGACAAGGGAGGTTACCCGGTGCTGCATCCCGCCAATGACGATCATGCTGAACGGGCGGGCACGCATGCGGTTTTCCGGGAGTCCATTGGAACAGTTCGCGGGGACGTTGGGAAACCAGTTGGGCAAGCCCGTCTGGGACGCGGCCGGGCTGAAGGGGAAGTGCGATTTCAGCGTCTATTGGACTTCGGAGGGCGGGAGGATTCCGCCTCTGCCTCCTCCTCCGGGTGTGGTGGCGCCGCCCGTGGCGAGCAGTCCGGATGAATCGGGGCCGAACGTGCTCAATAAGATCCGGGAGGGTCTTTCGTTCTATACCGCCCTTTCCCCGCTCTGCCAGATCATGCATCCTTACGAGCACGGGGCGCATTTCACGATCCAGCCCCAGATGGTAGCCTAGACTGAGGGCAGTTCCTACGGCTTCGTCTGGCAGAGCGTTGACAACGGCCCGGCGCCACAGTGATCGCGAGAGGTGCGGATCTTCCTGACGAACCAGCATGGCGAGCCGCAGGGCTTGATCTGAGTTCAAATCCTGTCGTTGCGCAAGTTGCCGTACGTTAAGGGCAAGCGCTTTGGGGTCGCCCGTGTCGAGTTGCAACTGAGCTAACAGCAGCAAATTCTGTGTCGTTGCTGCCGCATTCGAGAGCTGCTCGGCCTGCTGGCGAGCCGTCATTAACTGTCCGAGTTTTCTATTGCAGGCCACTGAGACCCGCCGGAGTTCTTCGCCTCGGGATTCATCGGCGAAGAAGTCCGTGTGCGACTCGAGAAGCACTCCATTCGAATGCATCAACGAAGCGGTTAAACTCGGGGATGGTACATCGTTTAAGGAACCGCTGGAAGGGCTCCCAGGTTTCAGAGGCGAGTTCTGCCGGGCGGGCTGATCCTTTCAAAAAGGAGCGCAAGGCCGAAATGACCGATGATTTCGTTTTACCGCTCACCAGACCGCTGCGGATTCGCTCCCAGATGTGGATTCCCGGAGTCCCTACTTCCGTCACCGCCGGATCCTCGGTGCCGACCGAACTGTTGGTGATGTAGCGAAAGCCGAGCTTGAGCGACGGATTGCTCTGGCGATGTTCGTGAAAAGTGGCGAGCGCACTCAGTGCTTCCGGCGATCGCAACGTCAAATTCTTCTCCCGGCACTTGACGGCTTCGAGCACGCGGTCAAACTGATTCTGGTCTGTCACCGCCTTTTGCAGGGCGTCGATGTCTTCCCCTGCTTCGAGTTCCAGCCACTGATCCGGCTCGAGCTCGATCCACTTCAGGATCGTTGTGTTGACTTGATAGACGTAGCCGCGGATAACGACCGTGGCGTCCCGGCGCTGTCGCGAGACTACAAACGACTGAGTGACGATATTTTCCGGCGTGGACAATTTTGCGCCTTGCTCGCAGCGGTTTACACGGCGATTAGGGCGGCCATCCGGAATCGCTCGCCCATTCGCCCTTTTCTTCGCTTGTAATGATGATTATGGCACCGCAACGTACCTCATGGTACCTGCAGCTCATCCGAATTAGCCGATGATCACCGGTGTGGGAGCGCCGCATTACCCAAGTTGATGTTCTGTGACGCTTCGGCCGAAGACCGACTCTGCGGCGCAACAAGGCGGATTGATTAGGAACGATAAGTCGGCTTCAGTTCGGTGATCGGGAGAATAGCGCATACAGCGTCTCAGACCCCGGTCGATTTTGACTCAAGGCCCTCTCACGCATGCGCGATGTAGTCCATGCGCCCGCCGTCCACCGTAAGGGTTTGGGCAGTGATGAAGCCCGACTCCGAGGAAACCAGAAACGCCACAGCGTTCGCGATATCGTCCGGAAGACCGGTCCGCCGCACCATGGCTCTGGCGGCCATGGCATCTGGGCCTCAGCCGGGCTGCTGCCGCCGGTCGCCATCCCGGTCGGGATGAGGCCCGGTGCCACCGCGTTGACCGTGATGCCGTGCAGGCCCAGCTCCAACGCGAAGCGGCGCGTCAGCGCAATCACGGCAGCCTTGGTTGCGGCGTAAAACGTCGTGCCGGAGATCGCCGTGCCGTGCGCTGCAACTGAGGTCAGATTGACCATACGGCCGTAGTCGCACGCCTTCGTGCCGTCTACAGCAAAGCGCGTCATGTGAACCGGGCCGTCCACGTTGGTCCCGCGCATCGCTTAGGTGTAGTCGAAGTCTGCCAGGTCGCCCTTCGCCATCACGGCCGCGTTGTTGACGAGGATGCCGATGGGGCCAAGCTCGCGGGATGTGCGTTCGGCCATGGCCTGCGCCTGCGCAGCGTCCCCCGGCATCCGCTTGCACGGCGAGCGCACGGCCAGACTGCTGGTGAATGAAGGCCACAACGTTCTCGGCCTCGGTGGCGCGTTGATAATAGTTCACCCCGGCCGCAGCTCCCTCGCGCGCCAGCCGTAATGCAATTGCCCGACCTATGCCACGGGGGGCGCCAGTGACCAAGGACCGGATCACGCTGCGCTGGGCGCCAACGTCCCCACGTTCCGGCCAACCAACTTATTTTCAATCGTTTACGCTGAAGCTTCGGAAAAGTCTACGTTCGCCGAAACAGAGTCACCAAGGAACTGACTTTATTTTGCAGATCACTTTCGCTGATTCTAAAGCCACTTACTCCCACCCACGCCGGCTTCCTCGCCCCGCCGCCGCACACCTGGGTGCTAGATTTAAATCAGGAAGGGAATTGTTGTCCCGAGCGGGCGCGGGCAGTCAGGTGACCGCATCGGAACGCCATTCAAAATACCAGCCGCTCACGTTGAGCGGCTGTTGCATTTTTGGGCAACATGATGGAACAGAACAAAACGACCATGACCGGAGGTGGCACAATCGCCACGCACCCCCACCAGGCTTGTGACGGCGATTGCAAAAAAGGCCCCCAATTGCCGTCACAAAATCTCGGCGCCTTTCCGCAACCTACAGAAAAGGAGCAGCTTACAGCGGCACAAATGACCAATCGACATTTCGGGAAATCACCGTCACAACCCTCCCCAACTCCCCGGGAGACGCATATTGTAAAAACGGCCTTCAGAATGCGTCTCCCGATTTCGACGTCCCTCCGCAATCCACAGAAACCAAGGAGGTTACAACGCCGTGAAAAACAAACTGAGACACGCGCCAAAGATGCGTCTCCCAGCCCCGGCCGATGGACCCCGCCTGCCCCTTCGGTTGACAGCACCCGCGGAACTCGTTTACCCTGTTGTCAGTTACTGAGAGGAGAGCATCTTGAGCAAACCGACCGGCCTCGTACAAGGCACGCTGGACCTGTTGATCTTGAAGGTGGTCGCCCTGGAGCCCATGCACGGCTGGGCCATTGCCCAACGCATCCGCCAGATGTCCGGCGAAG
>OMOG01000618.1 GCA_900290305.1 Candidatus Sulfopaludibacter sp. SbA4 | reverse complement strand
TGTTTGGCGGCGGGTAGAGCGCGTGTGGCAGGCTCCCGTAGAGATGCCACGTGACAAACAGGCCCTTGCCTTCCATACGTGGGGAAGGCGACGGCGCAGTTGATCCATGACTGGGAAGAATCTCTCGGAAAAGAGAAGAAAGCCGAGATGAATCTCGGCTCAGCAGGCTTGACAGCCTGCGCCAGCGCCACCAACTTCAGAAATTGACAATCAGCGTGAGAGGACGAGGGCGTCCGCCCCACTATGGTTCAGTAGCGGCGGCTCACTCCTGGCGCAGGCCCGCCATCGGATCGCGTCGCGAGGCCCTGCGCGCCGGCAGGTACGCCGCACTGAGCGCCACCGACAACAGCAGCCCGGCGGCCAACGCTTGCGTGAGGGGATCCTGGGGATCGACGCCGTAAAGCTGGCTTTCGATCCAGCGCGAAGCGGCGTAGGCCAGGCCCGCGCCGATGGCCAGCCCGGCGGCAACCAGTCCGATGGTCTCGCGAAGGATCATCGCGACGACGCGCCCGGGCCGGGCACCCAGGGCGATGCGAAGAGCGATTTCGCCGGTGCGGCGCGCGATGCCGTAAGAGAGCACATCGTACAAGCCGATGGCGGCGAGCAGCAGGGCGACCGATCCGAAGACTACGGCGAGTTTGGCGGTGGTGGCGAGTTTGGCGGTGGTGCGGTCCTGCGCGGTCAGGGGAGCCAGGCGCTCCCCAATCGAGTCGGCGGATTCGATGGGCAGCGCGGGGTCCACGCGCTCGATGGTCTTCCGCACCTGGGTCAGGACCGGCGGTTGACAGGCCAAAGGGCCCGTCCCACAACGAAGCAGGAAAGTGGGACTCTTCACCGCGGCCGGGGGCTGCTCCGCCGGCACGAAGTAGCGCGGCTCGACCTCGCCCCGCAGTTTTCTCTGGATGCGCGAATTCCTGGCGACGCCCACTACCTGGTAGGTTGCTCGAATCTGGTCGTCCACCTCGGTAACGCGCAACCCGATGGGGTTCCTGCCATTGAAAAACCGTTTGGCGAAGGCCTCGTTGATCACGCAGACCTTGGGCGCGGCGGCATCGTCGGTCTCCAGGATCTCACGCCCCCGGAACGATGAGGACGCCCAACGTCGAGAGATAGCGGGGGCCCAGGACGTCCAGTGCAGAGCTGCTCTCCTTGCCGGTTTCCGGCACGTAGCCTTCCACCTCGACGCCCGAAGAGGATTCTCCGCCGCTGAACAGGCCAAGCTCCGAATAACTCGCGGCCCGCACGCCGGGAATCCGCTGGAATTGTCCGAGGAGTTCGCGATGCAGGCTCTCGCGGCGGGCGCCTTCGTAGCCAGCCTCGCGCGAATCGACGCGCACCAGCAGCAGGCGCTCCGCGGGAAAGCCGAGGTCCACGCGTTGCAGGTTGTGGAGGGTCCGTACCAGCAATCCCGCGCCGACCAGCAAGGGTAAGGAGAGCGCCAATTGCAGGCTCACCAGGATTCGGCCCCAGCGCACCTGGGAGAGCGTGCCAGTGGCGCCGCGGCTCTGTTCCTTGAGAGTGGCTCCGGCGCCGGTTCTGGTGACCTGCCAGGCCGGAAAAAGGCCGAATAACACCGCCGACGCGAGCGTGGTGGCCACGGCGAAGGCCGACACCAGCGGGTCCAATGAGAAGCCCAGCTTGAAATCCTTGTCGGATTCGGCGATCATCCGCACCAGCGGGCCATGAAGCGCATAGGCCACGGCGAGGCCGGCCAGACCACCCACAGCGGCGAGGGCCAGGCTTTCCGTGACCAGTTGGCGGATGAGGCGTCCGCGGCTGGCGCCGAGCGACAGACGCAGGGCGATTTCGGGTTTGCGCGCGGCGCCCCGCGCCAGCATCAGGTTGGCCAGATTGGAACACGCGATCAGCAGCAGCACCCCGACCGCGGCCAGCAGCGCGGTAAGCGACCCGGAGAAGGTATGGCGCGTCTCCGACGCTCCGCCCGCGGCCGGGTGAATGCGGAGACGCTGGTTCATCAACTCGCGGCGATGCTCCGGCGATGCGACGGAGCCGTAGAAGGTTTCCAGGCCAGCCTTGAAGATCGCGTTGGCCTGGGCTTCCGCCTCGGCGGTCACCCCGGGTTTCAGCCGGCCGAAAACATGGAGCCACATGGTTTTCGAGGGAGGCTGATCGTGCAGCCAATCCTGGCGCGGCATTACCCTGGGTTCGATGCGCAGCGGAAACCAAAGGTCCGGCTGCTGCCCGCTGGTTTCGCCGATGAAGCCGGGCGGCGCGACCCCGATGATGGTCAGCACCGTGTGTCGCAGGGTGAGGGGCTGACCCAAAATGTCGGGGCGGCCTGCGAACCGCCGCTGCCAGTAGTTGTAGCTGATGACGGCGTAGGGCGATTCCGCGCGGTCCTCGGCCGCGGTGAACAACCGGCCGATGGCCGGGCTGACGCCCAGCACCTGGAAGTATCCGCCCGACACCATGCGCCCGCGCGCTTCTTCCCACTCGCCGCCCGCGGAGCGGACCTGCCAGGAATCGAAGCTGCTCTGGGACGCCATCACGCCCGAGAAGGCGCCGGCGTGGTCGCGCAACTGTTCGAATTCCGAGAAGGTGAGCCAATTCCGGTCGCCGCTGTCGTCGCCGTGCCACATGCCCGCCTCGTCGGGATTGGAGAGCATCACCAGTTCGCTGGGTTTGGAAACGCCGGGCAGCGAGGAGTGCAGCACGCCGTTCCACAGGCTGAAGATGGCGGTGTTGGCTCCGATGCCGAGGGCCAGCGAAAGGATGGCGACGGCGGTGAAGCCGGGCCTCGAAACCATGGTGCGCAGCGCGTATCGCAGGTCTTGCAGAATCACGTGGCAATGCTCCTTGGGGGCGATGGTCAATGCGTCGAATGCGGCGCCGAGCCACACGGCGGCGGGTTCGAGCGGGCTTCCGGTTCGCCGGGCTTCGCCCAGTTGCTCGGCGAACATGAGGATCATCTGGCTGCCGTACTCCTGGCGGAAGGCCGCCGGATAGCAGTGCAGGAGCGCCCGGTAGATGGCTTTGGCGCGCGGCATGTTTCAGCGATCAGGCACTCGGCACGAGGCCAGTGGCGCGCGCCTGCCGGACGAGTGCGTTCAGGCGCTCCACTTCGGCCGCCGCCGCGCGCTTTCCGAAACGCGTGAGCCGGTAGTAGCGGCGGCGCTCATCGGCGCTGGAGGGGTCCGGGCTTTCCGCCAGTTCTTCGATCAGGCCCTGCTCCAGCATGCGGCGGATGGAGCTGTAGAGCGTCCCGGCGCTCAATTGCACCTTGCCTTCGGTGCGGGCGGCGACATCCTGCATGATGGAGTAGCCATGGCGGTCGCGGTCGGCGAGCGCGATCAGGATGTGGAAGACCGCCGCCGGTAGCGGCAGCAGAGAATCCGGTTTGGTGTCGTGCATTATATCTGAGGCAAGTATACCGTGAGCAAGTATAGTTGTCAAGAGTAGAGTAAGGGCTGGGGGGTAGCGTCACCTCGGCGGGTAGGCCTTTTCGTACTTGTTCCGGCTGTTCGTCACGGTGAACGACCCGTCGCTGTGGGCAACCAGCTTGAGCCACTTGCCCTCGCAGATCTCGTCGACGTTGGCGATCAGGGTGTCGGACGAATTGTGCTCCTTGCCGCCGGCGATCGCGAAATGCAGTTGCCAGAGATCCTGCAGCCCGGGCGAATCGTGAATGAGCTGCCAGGTATCGGGAGCGCCGCCCTTGCGCGGGCCGTTGTTCATGATGGCCACGCGCGGGGCCAGCGCGTGCACCAGTTGCGGCGAGTTGGAGGCATCGATGCCGTGGTGCGAGACCAGGAACACGTCCACGGGGCCGATCTTGTTGATGGGACAAACCAGGTCGTACTCCTTGTTCCACGTCAGGTCGCCCAGGTCGATCATGCGGAAATCGCCGAAGGTCACCAGGAACCCCACCGACTGCGCGTTCTCGGTCGCGTCCGCGTCGTGCTTCTGGAAGGCGGCGCATTCGGGATTGGGCTGGCCCGCGCCCGCCAGCGGGGAAGCGATCAGCTCGCCGGCCGAGGACAGGACCTTGACGTCGAGGCCCTTCACCGGGATGGTGTCGCCGGGCTTGACCTGAATGTGGTTGCCCTTGTCGCGGAAGGCCTTGTAGGCGTTGAAGAGCACGTTGGCATCCTTGCCCGATTCGACCGAGTCGCCGTGGTCCACGAAATTGCGGATGGGGATTTTTTCGTTGAGCTGGGGCACGCCGCCCACGTGGTCGGCATGGTAGTGGGTGGTGACCAGGTAGTCGATCTTTTTCACGCCGGCGGATTTGGCGGCGGCCAGGATGCGGTTGGCGTCGCGGCGGTTGTGTCCGGCCCAGCCGGTATCGACCAGCATGGAGTCTCCGCCCGGCGCCACGAAGAGGGTGGCCTGCCCGCCTTCGACGTCGATGGAGATGACTTCCAGGTTCTTGGCCGCCGGCAGCAGGGCCGCGGTGGCCAGGAGCAGAATGCCCAGGAGCGATATTCGGTTGGGGAAAGCCAGGCTCATGGCGAAAATGGTAGCATGACGGGCGGCGGATCGGCCGCAAGAAGTTGCCGGAACAGGCGGTTCTCGAATAACGTATCAGTTAACAGATGCCTTTTTGCAGCCAATGCGGATTCCTGGTGGAAGCGGACGATACCTTTTGCGGCCGCTGCGGCTCGCGGCAGCCGGTAGCGGTTCCGCCCGGGCCGTCTCCGCTGCGCGCCGAGCGAGCGGCCCCGCCGCCGCCTCCTCCTCCGCCCCCGATCGGCGCCGACCCCATGGCGGGCATCAATCCCCGCACCGCGACCATCCTGTGCTACGTGCCGGCCATCGGCTGGATCGCCTCCATTGTCGTGCTGGCTTCGGCGCGCTTTCGCCACGACCGGCTCATCCGGTTCCACGCGTTCCAGGGCCTGTACCTGTTCGTCGCGTGGCTGATGGAGGACTGGGTATTGCGGCCCATGACCTTGATGATTCCGCACCTCCACATTCACCAGTTGGTGGAAGCCGTGCTGCTGGGCATGTCTATCTTCATGATGGTGAAGGCCTCCCACGACGAGCCGTACTCCCTGCCGTTGTTCGGCGAGCTGGCGCAGCGTTCGGTGGCGGAAAACTGAGGCGCACGGGGCTTCGGCAGGCTCGTTTGCCCGGCATTCACACTACAACTCGCCGAGCTCCCGGAGAACCCGCTCATAGTGCTCATCGGACAACCGGAATCCGCATGACCGCAACGCATCGAGCTTTTCTCGAATACTGCCGACAAGGCCCAGGATCTTAGCGTCTGCGTAGATGAGCGGAGTGCGAATTACCGTTAGCCCACGCAGGCGAGCGCAACGGACGCCGCGACGCTCATCAGCCAGTAGGGGCAACTTCCCAAGTGCTTCCGCAACTAGAATTGCTTCACTTTCCCCAAGGTCTAAACGATGTTCCCGCCGAAGCGCGGCGACCTGCGAATTGTCGGGTGGCTCAACGACCGAAATCCAGTCTCCGAGAGCCGATCGCACTGCGTTCCCGACCGGATACCCAGCCCCTCCTTCGACCACCTCGCGCTGAACCGCCGGAGGAATCACCAGCGAACCGTAAATTTGCCGCAGAAGATCGAAATCCGAAAGCAGCGCGAGATAGTTCAGCGGGCTGCTGTCGGAGACGACTGTGCTCACCGCGTGCTCTTGCGGCCGTGATCCTGACGCCATCGCCGGAGCATCGCGAAGTCCTCGTCGTCCAAATCTACGTGAAATCCCACGCCTGTCCGGCGCAGCAGATCGAGGAACTCGATGCGCGTCAAACCGAGCATCTCCGCGGCCTCACCAGTAGTGACTCGTCCATCGGAGTAGAGCTTCAACACGGTTTGTTCTTTGACAGACCGGACGAGTTCGGCTCCGGCACCCTGGTCGACTGCGCCGTCCGGCAGTTCGAGTTCGAACGCTAACTTCATGATGTTGGCCCGCAGCCCTATTGTACCGTGCCGATGGTAAGCCGAGGCTGGCGCCCGGCTCCCACCTCTACACGGCCTTGCCGGATGCATCGGTGCGAGCCTGCTAAACCGATCTCTTCCAGCGGCCACCCTTACCGCAGCGCGGCGACTATTCGGGAGCCTGTCCGGAGAAGATCCGCTTCCGGTCTAGTTCGCTTAGATACGGAGCCTGCAGCCTTCTCGGATGACCGATATCGCAGAACAGCAGATCGCCGCGCCCGAGTAGGTTCTCCGCCCCGCGCTCCCCCAGCAGCATGCGCGACTCGATCGCGCTTTTGGTCATCAGGGCCACACGGCAAGCCAGATTGGTTTGGAGCACCCCGCTGACCACCCTCCGGCTAGGCTGCTGTGTGGCGATTATCAGGTGAATCCCGCTCGCTCGACCCATGCACCCCAGTCGCGCGATCCGCTCCTCAATCGCCGCACGATCGGGGCTGTGGGCCAAGTCCGCATATTCGTCGCAGAAGCAGACGATTCGCGGCAGCATCAAGCCTGTCTTGCGCACGTAGTGCCGCAGGTTATCGGCACCGGCCTCCTCAAACAGTTGCTGCCGTCGCAACATCTCTTCGACAAGCCCGTCGAAGGCATCCAGAGCCGAGTCCCTGCGGCGGATACACCAGCGACCCATCGGTCAGCAGAAACGGCGACTGCTTCATATCTCCGAATGCGTTCATCTTCGGATCGATACAAACGATTCGCATTGTCAAGGGTGTGTTTCGCAGTAACAGCCCGGCAAGCGCCATCCGCAGCCATTCGCTCTTGCCGCCTCCGGCGGTGCCCGCCACCAGCACATGCGGGTACGCCGCCAGATCCGACGAGATCAGGTGTCCCTCGATGTCCACACCGACCGGAAAGTGCGTGCCCATGCCAGCATCGTCCGGTGGCGGCAACTGATCCCAGACTTTGCTAAACAACACCGTCTGACGGTCCGCCCGCGGGACATCGGCGACCACTTGACCCGTTTCGGAGACGAGCAACTGCGGCGGCGCCGGTAACCCCAGCCGCACTTGCAGTTCCTGCCCCAGCTTGAGAATTGCAGCCGACCGGACTCCGCGCTCCGGAGCTAGCGGAAAACGTAAAAACGCCGGACCCGTAATCGTCGGACCCGCCAACCGCGCCGGTGTTCGCAGTTCCGCCAGCGCTTTCACCAGCCGGCTCCCTAGCTGAGCGTGTGCTGGGTCCGCCGCAGGAGGCACCGGCGGAGCACCGTTCACGGCAGCCAGTTTCCCGATCAGCCGGATCAGCCGCTGCCGCACATCTGAAAAGTCCGCCCCGCTGTAAAGTGTCTCCTCGCGCTCGGCGCCAAAGCGCACCAGTGCGATCGATCCGTCCCCGCCTGCCTCCCCAGTCAGCATTTCGCGATAGAGGCAGAGTTGGCCGAGGTCGGCGAACGACGGTCCCCGGCTCAGTTTGTACTCAATGATGCACCAGGCCTTGCGCTTGGGATGGCCGACCACAGTATCCAGCCGTCCCTCCACTCGCACGGGACTACGCCACTGCTTATCGTTCACCACCCACGCCAGCGGCCGTTCGCTTTCCGCGAACCCTCCCGCCACGGTCCAACGCTCCTGCGCTTCTTCGTAGCGGATTTGCCCGCTTTCCCGTGCGGCGTGCAGCACCTCACTCAACCACCGCGAGAATCCTCGGACGGCCTGCCAAAGATACCGGACCTCCTCCGAACCACCATGCAGCCCGGCTGCCCGGCGCTCGAGCTGCGGCCCGAGCAGCCGGTGGTAAAGATGCCTCTCGATCGCCTCGGGTGAATCCACGCCGTCCGGCCCGAGCCGCTGCCAGCTTCCCGCGTCATTTGGCGAGAAAACTCGCGCGGCCAGGGCGTGGAAGATCGTGCCAGTGAGGGCGGTAGCGGGTGCGGGATCGCGCGCGGGCTCGGCCGCAGCTAACGCCGCTCGAACCTGGCTCACAGTCAGAATGACGGGTTCAGCCGGCATCAGAGGAATCCTCAGGGCTCGCGCCAACCATAAGACAGAGGAGCGGATTCGGCCCGGTGACAAACAGAACCTGATCCGAACGGCGCTGCGCATACGCGATGACTTCCTCGGCGGAGACCCGCAGCCACTCGGCCGCGGCCTTCACGTCCAGCACGAACTCCTGGCTCAACTTCTCCATGAGGCGGCCAGCCGGAAACCCCGGCGTGACTTCAAAGACCTCCTCGGCAAGCCGCTTCAATGGTTCCGGCAGGTTGTTCCGTAGCCAGTCTGCTACAGTCGCCTGCGTCACGGACTCGCCCCGATGGCTCAGTGTGCCATATCCATCATGCAACTGTTGCAATGCCTCTAGCGCCGCGAGCGCCTCCGGGGTGGGGCGTATCCAGCGCGCTCGGAGAGCGGCCAGGGAGTCCATGTGGGCCGCAGCCCTGGCAGTCCTCTTTAATTCGAGGCGCACGTCCCGCACCAGAATAATTCCATTTTGATCGGAAGAGGCGAGCCGGCCCAGCCGTTTAGCCAAAGCGGTCTGATTGGCTTGGCTGCAAAGGCCGATCGGCACACCACCGGCAGTGAAGTTGATGCCTTTCTGGTTTGGGGTGAGCGCCGTTTCGAGCGGCTTACGCAGCAGGCTCGCGAGCACTGGCAGGCCGTGTTCGAGAATGGCATCCGTCTGGGCCGCACTCGGCCATGCTTTGGATGTGCGGCGAAACTCGCTGAGCTTCTCCTCCAGGTACTCCTCGATCGGCGGCTGGGGGCCAAGCACCTCGTCACGCGCTTCTTCGAAAAGCTCTGCGGCGCGATACAACAGCCTACGTGCGGCTGTGCGACCGCCCTGATCGTAGACGCTGTTCAGCTTTTGCTCGTCGATCGGCCAGAGCCCCGACTGATGCAGCGCTGTCTGAGCTTCCGCCACCAACGGCTCGGCGTCCAGGCGCTTCTGAAGCAGCAACCTCCCCTGCTTCTGAGTAATCGACTCCAGAACGACGGGAGTGCCAAGCTTCTGGTAGTCGGCTTCGTGCATACCATACTTGAAGTCACCGAGAAGCACCGTCTGGATGGACGAAATCAGCACCGCATTGGGAATCATGTTGCGGATTGCGGCCCCCAATTGGCCGTAAACAAAGAACCCCCGTTTGTCATCGGCGCCCACTCGAAGGGCTTCCGCCTGGTCGCAGCAGAAGACCACTGGCTGAGGTTCGGCCAGACGGCAGAGCTCCCGGATCGTCTCGAACGCACGACTCTCCTCATCGATGTCGTCTCCGTCGACATTCGTCAACCCCATGCTTTCCAGAACGCTATCGGGGAGCGATTCGCCCCGCAGCCACGCCGTAGCTTGGGTCGGGAACTTACCATCGATTACATGGCCGAGGACCGCTGACGTTCCATAGCCAAGCCGCAGGCTGGCCGCCACGTCCTGCCAGTGCCGTTCTCGAACCATCTCTCGCAGGAGCCCGGCGAGCCTGGACGGATT
>OMOG01000620.1 GCA_900290305.1 Candidatus Sulfopaludibacter sp. SbA4 | reverse complement strand
GCCTTCATTGATTCTGAAAGGGTTAGGGGCAGTGAACGTCCCGAAGTGCGAAAGTCAGGCTAGTCGCCGGCCCCGGCGGGGATTTCACCATCACGGTGGGAACTCCCTCGGCGCCGTCGCTCAGTTCGGCCGTCCCCATCAGCTATCCGATCACGGTGCAATCGGTGAACGCCGAGAGCGGATCCGTGAACCTCAGCTTGGCCCCGGCGTCCGGCGCCATGCCGACCGGGGTCGGTTGGCAATTCTCCCCAGCCCAGGTCTCTCTGAGTTCCGAGGGCTCGGCGACAACAACGCTGACGTTTAACAGCACGACCAGCACGCCGGGCGGCACATATCCGCTCGTGGTCACCGGGACGCTCGGTTCCCTGTCTCGCACCGCGACGTTTTCCCTGGCCACACAGGTGACGACATTTACTGGTAGCGTTATCGTCCATAATGATGGACAGGGGGTGCCGTCCACGCTCAACGTCCCGTCCGGAAGCGCACCATCATACACGACCTGCACGTGCACCGACCCGGCGGTCACATGCGCGGTCTCCTCGACTCCGACCACGGTCACGCTCACGGTCACGGCCAGCGCGAGCGCCGTGCACGGCACGCGGGTATTGAGTCTGAACCCAGGCGCAGCGACGGTCCAGGTGGCAATTGCCGACGAAATCCCGCAGTTGCAGTTGAATAGCATAGGTCCCAATCCCGCCCCAGTGGGTTCACAAATCTCACTCTACGGGTCAGGCTTCAGCGCCACGTGCGATGGTAACCCGTTCGGATCGGGGTTCGACTGCTACGACACGAGCGTGGTCGCCCAGAATGATCAGTACGGGGCGGACCTCGACATCGATTCATTGAGCGACGGGCTCATCACGGCGACGGTCAACCTGCCGCCCGGCGACTATAGCGTGTGGGTCAACGCCTGCACCGGGAATTTCGACCCCGAAGCAAGCGGCCCGTCCTGCGATTCCAACGAACTGGATTTTGTGGTCGAAGCACCACCACCGCCGACGTGCACCCTGAAATTTCAATATCGAGGTCTTGACTTTCCGCTCCTCGGGCTGGTAATCGGGCACAGCTACCTTCACTTCACGAACTCGTCCGCCGGAATCGACGAGGTCATCGAGGGTTACACCACCGATCCTATTTCCCAGTTGCTCGCGCAGGAGGACGACCACGGGCTGACGGCTGACGACAAAGCCAACGATAAATCTGCGGGCAGCGTCTCGGGGGCATTCGTTTGCGACTGGCTAACCCCGATCCGGGCCGCAGTCTCGGCTATCAATGGTGCTCACATCACGTACGCTTACACTGGGCCGAACAGCAACTCTGCAGCCCGGTACATGCTAGCACAAACGCCGACGACGTTTACCCCATGGTGGCAGTATCCCGGCGGATTGGTGGGATTCTATACTTTGCTTCCGGGCCTGGAGCACTGATGACGCGCCGCGGCCTAATGCGAAAGTATTCTGCGCTCTTGGCGGCGTCGTGCATCGGCTGCGCGCCAAAGCGATCTGAGATGCAAGCCGACATAGATGAGATGGGAAAGGATCTGGCGATTCTACTGTTCGGCCTCCAGCTCTCGGACGTGCACCGCCACTACCTCGGGAGGTTGAATTTGCCCGAACTCGTTGCCACAGTAGCCGCCGTAGCGCCCGACGCAAGATGCATCGCGTGGGTTAGGGGCCGCTACGGCCCCGGCCCGCTCGAACCTGGATCGGGCATTGGTATAATGGACGGCATCCGAGCCTCGAGGAGAATCCCGTATAGCGGGGGGATGCCAACGGATCTGGCCGTCTCGTCGGGCGCCAGACACATCGCGGTCGCCACGGCTCCCGCAGGTAACGGTGAACGCAAGCTGGTCCTGATCAATGGCGAGACGGGCTTGCTGGAATATGAGTTCACTGATCTGGTCCGTCCGATCCCCGGCGAGATCGAAAGGCTGAAGATAACACCCGGCGGCAACAGGCTCGCGATAGGTTCGCGGGAATCCTTCATCGTGGTCGATGTCCCTTCAGGTAGGAAACTCCTCACTGGAGACGGGAGGTTCCCGGTGCTCACACCCGACGGCGGCACTGTGGCGTTCGTGGATCACCGGCACTTGGTACTGAAGGATCTCGCAACCGGCACAGAGAGGTACCCGATGAAGGGCTGGAGTACCCAGGGTGTGGGTAGCTGGAGCCCCGACGGTCGATTCCTCTTAGCCGGCGCCTGGGTCTCGCTCTCCCTGCAGATGCGGCTGGTCGCCGTGGATACGCGGAACAGCGGGTATATCGAGCTAACAAAGCTGGGCGAGGGTGACTTCGGCGGCAGTTGTGCCTGGATCGCAAGACAACTGATCCCGGCTTGAATTTTGTTGTGCGTCATTGATCAAACGGATTGGAGGCAATAACGATGGTCCACGACGTCCAATTCACGTGCTGTGTCATTGGAACGATGCTTGCCCTCGCGCAGGGCGCACCGGCCCAACCCCCCGCCACCGCCGCCATCTCCGGCCGCGTCCTCTCCGAAGACGGCCGCACCCTGCACGCCACCGTGACCCTATCCTTCGCGAAACCACGTGGCTTCCCCTCGCCCCCGCGCCGCACGTCCACCGACACGAGCGGGGCGTTCACCTTCACCCGCCTCTCCGCCGGAACCTATGCACTCTGCGTGCAAGTCTCCGCCGCCGAGCCCGCCCCGGCGAACTCGCCCTTCGTGGACACCTGCGTTTGGCCGTCAGCCCAACCGCCGATCGCCGTCTCGGCCGGCCAGCAGGTGGCCGGAGTCGTCCTGACCGCACCGAAGGGCGCGTGGCTCCAAATCCGCGCGGATGACCCGGACCATGTGCTGCCCCAGGCGCTGCCGGCCAAACTCCCGGCCCTGCTGGAGCCGGAGTTGCAGCTTATCCTGAAGGGTCCCGATGGCCTGTACCGCCACGCGCGCTTCGCCTCCAACGACGGCGCCGGGCGGAACTATCAGGTGGCAATTCCCTTGAAGACCGCCGTTGCGCTGAAAGTCGCCAGCAGTGTGGCGGACGCATTCGACCAGGGCGGCAATCAGGTTAAAGACACAGATCAAATTGGATTCCAGCCAGCCACGCCGGCAGACCTGAATGCTGTGAAGTTCACGCTGCACCGGAAGGGACAGTGACCCCAACGTGGCTGGACCGGGCACGACTCCTCGATTTCCTCGGGGAACACACGCGGAAGCCAACGGAGAGCTGGCGCTCACCCAGCCAAGCCCTCGAGTTCGGCAGCCCACGCTCTGGAAGAGACACGCGCCCCCAAAAATACGAAAATTGACCAACCGAAAAATCACAGTCACCGCGGAACGGACTTTATTTTCAGACACCCTTTCACTCA
Source organism: Candidatus Sulfopaludibacter sp. SbA4 (assembly GCA_900290305.1). Lineage (GTDB taxonomy): Bacteria > Acidobacteriota > Terriglobia > Bryobacterales > Bryobacteraceae > OMOG01. The sequence goes on along the minus strand of OMOG01000620.1, from coordinate 559 downwards.
TTCCAAAGCTACTTACACCCACCCCGCCAACCCAACCCCCCGGCCACCGCTTGATTGCATGCTAGCTTCAAATTAGGAGAGGTTTAGCGAACTGACTCCCCGCTCCCGGGGAGCTGTCTCCGCATCAACCGGACCCCGGCGACACAACTTGTGTCGCCTAAATTCGCTAACTCCCCTCTTTTCAAGGTCGGGTACTTCCGCTGCGACACAACTTGTGTCGCCGCCAATCGGAGCCTCTATGCGTCGCCGCCAAATCAAAACCGTTCAAAATGAACGGTCATTCTTCGCTAACTTACTGATTTCCTTACATCGCCTTCCCGGGAAACCGTGCAATGTGAACCCTTTTGCGCCCACCGGCCCCGTCCGTAACCCCAGGACCCTCCGATCCCGAAGCCAAAATGACGCAACTTGTTTCAGTAGTTTGCATTTCCAGAGTGACGCATGATGCGTCACTTGACGGCCGCCGACCTGACCCGGGTGACGCATGGAGCGAAAAACAGCCTCCCCATGCGTCACCCAATTTCGAGCCGTCCCTGCAATGGAAAGAAACGAAGGAACT
>OMOG01000622.1 GCA_900290305.1 Candidatus Sulfopaludibacter sp. SbA4 | reverse complement strand
TGAACGACGTTCTGCCAGCCACATGGTCCGGTCCGTCAAGTTGGTGAGAAGCCGGCGACCCGCTCCCGTGCCGGGTTTTCCAGGCTTAGGTTCAATGCGGTTGACTTAAGGGCGGCATCCCGATGGTCGTCTTTGGGGACCCGTCCGTGGGATTCCTGGTGGGAAGGGGATTTATCATCAGGAATGGTGTGGGTGGCACGGGCGCGATTCTCCCAAGGACAGTCTGGGAGCCATTCTCCGAGTGGCCGACGATACGGTCGAAGGGCCGGCTACTTTTCTCCGAACGCCGTTCCCAGGGGCGACTTCGCATGCCCAACCGCGGTGCCCCGTAGCGGCACTTGCAGAGTGGAGAACCGTTGGGGAACTTGGGCGGTGTCTGCTCGAAGGCGTTTAAGCGCAGAGCCCCAGTAGCTCAACCATTATCACTCGATACTGAACGGCTCCTGGTTCGGTCCCGGCAGCGCAAAATCGGTCTGGACGTAGCATTGATGATTGTCCCTGTCCGGGGCGGACACTACGGACGCGACGACTGCACATCTCCTCTTGGTCAGCAGTTCCTCGAATTCAAACAAACATTGCCGCTTCTCAGGAGCGTCGCCACCGATGCCACGGCCCTGGCCATCACGTCGAATAGGAAAAAGGATGTGTCCTTCAACGGCCGAACGACCCGGCAAATTTAGAGGAAATAATAGTTGCGGTTTTTGGCGTATGCCGAACGCCGTCAACAATCGAGCCCACTCCGGAAGCGGCATATTATACGGGTCGACGGCGAGTTGAGTACATCCGTAGACAATAAGAAGGATGACACTGAGACTCACTTGATGCGGAGAGCTATTTATGAAGGTAAAATCCTCTCCGATAGCGAACCGAACAAGACTCGCGGGTTGTCCGCGACGCACCATCGAGACGTCGACTAGGCCGCCGGGGTACCGAACTTCCCATTCCGTGATTACATCGGAACGTTCGTCCGCTGCGGTGTGCTTCCCCAGAGCAATCGCTCGGTGCAAGTCGGCTCGCGCAGCCTTCACTTCGGAGATTGTGTAGTTCTTGTGCTGGCTAGTCCGGGAGTCATACAGCGAGTGATGCTCCAAGCACATGAATGCGAGGTTATCCTCTGCACAGTTCGACGGATCCTGATCAAGGTGAGCGATCTGCCCGTGCTTTTCCTTGAGGTCGCGGGACAGGAGGAAACACAGGGTGCACCGCCGCGCGCTTTTTGTGAGCACGGCAGTTTCGACGTCCGTAGGAATTCGCTTCCGATCCATAGAATTTCAACCGTGACAGCACCGTGGCGCATCAGCCGGGCGTATACCGCTGCCTCCCGCGTCGCGGTGCTAGATCTACCGATCAGATAATATCAACTGGCGCCGGGAACGGCGCTATCGGGGATTCGTTGCTTCTGGCCGAAGGTGGCTCCGCTGCGGAGTGTTCCTGTCCTCACACGGCCCAGTCTTTGGGTCGCATGCCTAATCCGGGAGTCGGCGTTTCTCTCGGATCGGCGACCATCGGATTCGAAGCACTCGGGGAATCAGATAATCGCCGGTTTACTAACTTCCCGCCCAAGGATATCGGATGCCATTTGATATAGAAACTGCATCGGGGACTCCGATATGAAAGTCTCAATTAGAGGCCCGTACCTTGACTCGAGGAGATCCTCGAAGTATCCGGGGATGTACCGGGTCACGGATCCCAAGAAGAACATCAAGAGATAGGCGGAGAGCATCTGCGGAAGGCGGGCACCTTGTTCCGTGGGCGGACAGATGTAGAGGTATGGCTTTCGGTAGGGGCTCGAAACCTTGACTGTTTCCCAGATTTTGTTTCGGTATGCTCGGCTGACGGATTGGACAGCCTCCCCAGGATCGGAAACGTAGGCGGTTGGGCGGAGTTGCTGGAAGCAGACTGAATTCGACGGGACCGGCGGATCCACCACATCAAAGCCGTCGTCGAGGACTGCCCCTCGCAAGGCTTGTTCCTCAGAAATGCCGAGCCTAGTCCTAGTAAGCTCTCCTCGCTCAACGAATATGTTTAGCCAAATCTGCTTGTCGATAGTCGAGTGAAGGATTTCGAAGAAATGAATGGGAATGAATCGCTCGATTCTGTTCGTGGCGTAGCACCATGGACGATGGCCAGGCAGAATTTGCGGCAGCAGGTGCCCAAGCCGCAGCTCGGTGTCCAGCACAGCGGCGTTTCCATCAAGAAGCCTTAGGAGTTCATCGAAAACGCTCGGCCGCTTTGCGGAAGATTTCTGGAACCTGATCAGCGCGCCCGGTATTGTCCGCGGTTTGGCGGCTTGCGAAATTCCGTGCTGAGCCGGGTCAGCCAGCTTCGTGTTGCCTCTCACGATAGCGAAGGCCTTCGACAAATTCAGGAATGCGTAGTAGAGCAAGACTGGACGCACTGCAACATCCTGAACCACCGAGGCTGCCCTGAAATAGTCTTCTGCCTGCCTCCGGAAGGACTGGGCTATATCCCTGGGCCTTCCTGGCGGAGACCGAGCGATGGCTTCCGCAATAAGCGCCCAGGGATCGTTAACGAAGAAGCGGGACTGGAGGACGTACCCGGAGCCGGTCGGAGCCACGGCGTTTCTTCCGAATGCGGCCTCTTCCCGTCCTATCCGCAGGCGGTCGCCAACCCGCTTGCCGCTCCGAGCTCTGATGTTGCGCCTGATTGGCATGGCGTGATGGTACCTCAAGCGGACGACTGCAGGAGAACCGTCCTGTCCCATGGCGCCTTTCCGCATCAGGCCTCTCTGTCAGCGCTGCAGGCCATTGCGGATACCCTCTTCGATCCCGATGTGGCCGCAAGGCCATCGAGGCCCACACACCACAGCCGCGCATCGGTGGGGATGCGGGTCAAGTCCCCTTGTGGGTAGCCGAGATTTGGCTCCGAGTGTATCACGTGCCACTCGGAAACTGCTGGATTCCGGCGCGACGCGCCAGATGTCCCGTTGCGTACATGACGGGCCATAAGCTCGCCAAAACGGATTTCTGGCGATAACGAAGCCCTTCCCACCAGCAATCAGCCGCGGCCCCCCCAAACGCGTTCCGGCAAGGATTCGATCAGCTATGATCGACCGTCGGCCACTCGGAAAGAGCCAACTTGGACGAAATGCCGCCATGTCGTAGGAGTGACAGACGAACGAAGGCAAACGAAGGCACACTATGCGGTCCCAGCCTTTCCGGCCCCAGGGCGCGAAACTATACCCGGCGCAAGAGGTCCTCTTTCCCGAAGGCCCTCTAGCTTGCCAACTTCTCGAACTGCGTGATCCGAACTTCTCGATCTTGGAACACCGCGCGGATCTCGAGCCGGCCGCCCATGGCTTCGATGTATTCGGACAGGGTGCTGACACAGATGTCGGACCGGTGCTCAATCTTCGAAACCTCTCCCTGATTGACGCCGAGGATTTCGGCGAGTTGCAACTGCGTCATCTCCTGCGCCTTTCGCAATTGATCGAGCGGCATGGCGGCCAAGCTCTTCCGGAACCGTTTTTCAATTCTCCGCTGCCGATCGGTCGGCATTGCTTCCAGCAATTCACGAAAATTACGAGTGGGCACTAGATGCTTCCCTCCTTCTTGAGCTCAAGCAGGTGTCGTTCAAAAAGCCGGTCCGCGATTGGCACCAATCTCTCATACCAGCGGTCGTCCCCCGTTTTGTCACCCCCGATCAAGAGGATTGCCGAGCGGAGCGGGTTGAATGCGTAGAGCGTCCGCAGCGGCTTCCCGGCGCTCTGGGTTCGCAACTCGCGCATCTGTGGATAACGAGAACTGTTGACTTTCGAGCTGTGCGGAAAACCGAGGGCAGGACCAAATTCCATGAGGTGCCGAACGGAGTGCGCCACGTCATCCTGTTGTTCCTCTGAGAGGGCGTTCCACCAGTCTCGGAATT
>OMOG01000624.1 GCA_900290305.1 Candidatus Sulfopaludibacter sp. SbA4 | reverse complement strand
TGGTTGCGGCTCTGCTGCTCTGTGGGGCAGCCAATCCTGGCTGCCGCCGGCTTTCAGCCGGCGTATGCCGGGCTACAAGCCCGGCGTGGACAGGCCTCCGGGCCTGTCTGGAGTTTGGCTATTGTTGGCGTCGTTTTTTGTCGCCTGTCTCACCCCTCGCGCTCTGGCGAGCCTAACCTCCTTGCTTCTTTAACTCCGCCCGCCCCGCCGCCTTTAGCCCGTCGTACAGCGCCGTGAACACCGCATTGGTCCAACCGAAGCCTGCCTCATTCGAGCGATAACCGAACAGGATGCCGCGGCCCAGGTCGGCGCGGCGCCGCGATACATCGTATTTCTCCTCAATCGTGCCGGTCCGTGAAAACTCGTGCAGCACCATCGACAGAAACCTGACGGACACCCGATCCGCTTCCGCCTCGTATCCGTAGCGCCTCAGCCCTTGAACCGCGATCCACTGCAGCGGCGCCCACCCGAAAGGAGCGTCCCATTGGTCTCCGCTGTGGTGTGTGCTGGTCTCCAACCCTCCCGGACGTTCGAATAGCGGCAGGTTGCCGGCCACCCGCGCCGCCTGCTCCGGACTGGCGATGCCCGTCCACAGCGGATAGAACGTGGTCAGAAACGGGTAACGGCGCACCCGCCGGTGGACGAAATCGTAATCGAAATAGAGGTGAAATAGAGGCCCCGCTCCCCGTCCCACATCAAGCGGTTTACTTTGCCGGCCCGTTCAGTGGCGCGCTTCCGCCACTCTGCCGCGCTCTTCTCCCGGCCCAGAATACCCATGATCTCCGCTGTCTGAGACTCCATCAGGTAGAGCAGCGAATTGAGGCACACCGGATTGTAATGGACGATGTCCGCGCTGAACGGGCCGAAGCGGTTCGAAGGATCGAACCCCGATTCGCGCATCGATCGGTCGCCCTTATAGAATTCCGCCGTTAGCTGGCCCGTCGCGGAGTCATAGAACTTACTCGCGTCGTAATCCGTAACCCGGTGCCTGCGATAGTAGTCTTTGACCAAGTCGTAGTCCGTCCGGCCGTGAGAATCGACTTCCGAAGACAAGACTTCCGGCGCTGGTCCCTCGCCCAGGTCGTAATAGCGCGCGAGGCCAGTCTCCGGAGTCAAGTGCGGTTCGCTCGTCCAGTAGCGATAATACTTGTCGATGGCGGACACGGAGTCCGCGAGCCACTTGACATCGTGCGTCCGGCGATAGACTGCCAGCAGCATCTCCGTCAGGAACGGCGGCTGTGACCTGGTCAGATAGTAAGTCCGATTCGCATTCAGAACTTTACCGTACTCGCGGATCTCGTAGAGGAAATTGTCAGCCATATCCTTGGCCAGCGCCACCTCTCCGTCGCGCAGCAAGCCCATCTGGATGAAATAGCTGTCCCATCCGTACATTTCGTTGAATCGGCCGCCGGGTACGACGTATGGCCTCGGCAGGTATAACAGCCCCTGTTCTTGAATCCGCGTGAAGTCTCGCGGGAGCGCCCGGATCCGGATCTTCTGGAAATCCGCAGCCTTCATCGCCCCGCGCAGTTCCTCTTCCACCCGGCGGACGTCGGCTTCCGCCACGTACACAGGCCATCGGCCGTCTGCCGGGGCGTGGAACTTGGGATCGGCCGCGGACGACGCCAGTTCCTCGTTTGTACGTGTCAATACCGCCCACGTGCGCCTGATGTAGTCCAGGATGGGCACTCCAGGAGGCGCCGGCGGCGCGGATTGGGTGGCCATGGTCATCACGGCCAAAGCTGCCCCGATTTGTACTCCAATAACCACTGCGTGCGCACAGGCAGACACCCTGCCGCCCAGTTACAGCAACCTGCGTGCCAACCCTGGCGTGGCAGTTCCGGTCCATCCTGCTCAATGGCAAACCGCGTGCCCGGATTCCCGCGGGTGAGGAAATCGATGAAGCCGTTGGCCGCTTTTCTCTGCTTGTCGTTCGCATCCACAGTGTGCGGGCAGCCGCCGCCCCAGGGTCCCGACCAGAAAAAACCTCAGGAAGAAGCCCAACGCTCGGCCCTGGATGTCCAACCCGGACCTCAAGTCATCAAGCCGAAGGACCTCTGGGATCAAACCGGGACCTTCCATCCGTTCGTCCGCATGCCCAAATACATCCTTCAGGACCAGAAGGCCATCTGGACCAGCCCCTTTCATACCGCCGGGAAGGACGTGAAATATTGGGCCATTTTTGGAGCCGCTACCGCCGCCCTCATCGGCACCGATCGGTATTCCGTGAAGCAGCTACCCAACTCGTCAAGCCAGGTATCCGTCAGCACATGGGGGTCGCGAGTGGGTTCAGCCTACTCCCTGATTCCGATCAGCGCCGGATTTTATTTCATCGGCACCGGCACACACCACGACCGCTTGCGCGAAACCGGCCTGCTGTGCTTTGAGGCCCTGATCGATGTCAACCTCGTCGCAGAGCCTCTAAAACTTGTGGCCGGCCGTGCGCGGCCCCTCCAAGGCGACGGCCACGGGCATTTTGAGGACAGCCCCAGCAGGTGGGATTCCGGATTCCCGTCCGGACACGCCATCAACACCTGGGCCGTGGCCTCCGTGGTTGCCCATCAGTATCCCCACCCCAGGATCTTTCCCGTCTTGGCCTCCACCGTGGTTGCGGCTCGGGTGGGTGCGCGGCAACACTTCCCTGGCGATGTGATGGCAGGTTCCGCCATGGGATGGTTCATTGGCGGCTTCGTTTTCGGCAAGCGTCACAACCGCGAATTGGACAAATAGGGTGGGGCAGGCGCTTTCGCCAAATGCCGCTTACTTTGGCCGTGGGGCGGACCCCCCGGTCCGCGGCGGACGCCCTCGTCCGCCTTCTTGTATCGAGCCGCAACTTGATTCCATTGGAGAAAGCGTCCGCGGCGGACGCGCGGACCGGGGGGGCCGCCCCACGATTTGTGCAGAATCCCAAGGTAACTTCTTCAGTCTCCTTCCGTGATGTTCCTACCTTTTGCATCCGACGTGCTCTTCCTTACGGCGCCTGATGGCCACTTCTGAAGAGCGGCGAAAGCTCACCATCTCAGAACTGTTGCGCCCCCACGCCAACGCACTGGCGCTGGGTCTGTCTACAACCGCGCTCTCTCCGCCGGCGAGCTCCACCTGCTCGCTAACTAACTGCCTGATGTAACCCACCACCTCTTGAGGAACTCGCGCAAAACGGCCGCGGCGCGATCAATTCCTGCCCCGTATGGTGCCGCGCCGCGGCCTTTGCGCTTCAAAGATGCAGGGAAGGGCACGGGGTAAGCCGCGCCCTTCCAAGACCCGCCCTCGATGCCCCTGCCTTTCTAGCACTTTCCGGCGCAAAATTCGGTTTTTGGCGGAGAACGGTCCCGAGCCAGCAACTCGACAAAAGACGAAAATACCCGGCGGTTGGCACGCAGGGCATCGAAGTATCCGATTGTAGGAGCCTTCGCGAATTCAGTTTGGTGGGTATGTGCTTGACTCAGGTTGGTGCCGTTGGCAGCCGTTTGTGGGGACGGGCGCCTCGCCCGCAACGAAGCCCTGCGTCCGCTTGGGGCAGCGGGACGAGGGCGTCCCGCGCGGTCCAGGGGGACCGCCCCACCAAGCCACTGTTAGAGCGATTACCTGAGTCAAGCACATACCCAAGTTCAGTTTTTCCGTTCAGCGAGAACAGTGCCTATACCGGTGAGGTTATCGGCGATCACGCCGAGGCCGACCCACCGTTCTCATTCCGGCTTCACCCTTATAGAGGCAGCGCCGAAGACCGTGCCGTCGGGTGCCGATGGCCCTATTTTCCGGAAGCTGCGGCGCAGCCGCGCCGTGATACAGTAATCGTCACGGAGGATCCATGCATCGTCCCACCAGACGCGATTTTTTCAAATCGACCATGGCCGCGGCCGTCCTCGGCGGCGCGGGCGGCTCCTTACTCGCGCAGACCAGACGGAGGGCAGCCACCGACTCGGTCGCCCTTGGAAAATCGGGCGTGAAGGTGACGCGCCTGGCCTTCGGCACGGGGACTCACGGCGGGCGCGTCCAGCGCGAACTCGGGCAGGAGCAGTTTACCCGCCTGATACGCCACGCATACGACCGCGGCATTCGCTTCTTCGAAACGGCCGAGAGCTACCATGGGATGCCGGAGATGCTGGGGATCGCCCTCAAAGGCCTCCCGCGCGACAGCTACAAGCTGATGACCAAGTACAGCACCCCGCGCGCTACCTACGAACCCAAAGCCACCATCGACCAGTTTCGCAAGCAGCTCAATACCGAGTACTTTGATATCCTGCTGCTGCATTGCATGCGCCAGCCTACCTGGCAGCAGGATTTCGCGCGCGCGGCCGACGATTTCTCCGAAGCCAAGTCCAACAAAGTGATCCTGGCGCACGGAGCCTCCGTCCACGGCCTGCCGGCTCTCCAGACGTTCCCCGGCAACCAGTGGCTGGACATCGCCATGATCCGCATGAACCACAACGGCACCCGCATGGACAC
>OMOG01000633.1 GCA_900290305.1 Candidatus Sulfopaludibacter sp. SbA4 | reverse complement strand
CCAGGGTCTTTCGCGCACCGGTTTGGAGCGTCTGCACCACGATTTGCCCCCTGTCCCAGATGGTAGACGTGCTGCGCTCCGACGTGGTGCGCGAGAACAGAACGGCCTTGCCGCCGGGCAGCATCTGGGGTTCCGCCAGCACTTCGTTGTTCTTGGCGGCCACCAGCAATTCGGGCTGTCCGCCATTCGGGGAGACGCGAAAAATGCCTTTTTCCCATATCCCGAATACGATTCCTTCCTCGCTCCAGCTCGCGCCCATGAGCGTGTTCCCCACGGGGCAAATCGTCACGGGGGCGCCGCCGCCCACGGCGATCCGCTTGAGCGTGTCGTCGGACGCCGCGAAAAATGCCACCAACTTGCCGTCCGGCGAGAACATCGGATTCCCCACTCCCACGGACGAATCGGTTCCCGGGATAGGGTGCGCGTCCAACTCGGCCATCGAGCGAAGGAATAGTCGGCGGTTGGCGGCGTAAACCATCTGCGTGCCGTCCGGCGAAATCGCCAGCCCCAAACGGGACGTAGTGGTGAACGTCTGTCCCTCTCCGAGGGTGATCGGAAAGCGCGTCAGGGGGAGGGGCGGCGAAGGCTTGAAGATCCAAGCCAGCGCCGCGGCCAAAGCCAGGAACACAACCGCGGAAGCCGCCCTCGGGATCCAGCGGCCCCAGCCTCCGGTCCGTTTTCCGCCGGCCGGTTCGGACGCTTTCGACTCGCTCTCGCCCGCCGGATTTGCCAGGTAGTCCCGGATCGCTATCCGCGCCTCTCCGATGTCCCGCAGCCGCTCCTTCGGGTTGCGGTTGAGGCAGCGCGCCAGCAGTCGCCGGATCGGCGGCGGCGCTTGTGGAATCCCGAAATCGATCTGGTCTTTCAGCACCGATGCCAGGGTGTGGGAGACGGTCTCTCCGGTAAACAGCGTCTTGCCCGTGAGCAATTCGTAGAGCACCACGCCAAAGCTCCAGATATCCGCGCGCCGGTCCACCGGCTTCCCCGCCGCCTGCTCCGGCGCCATGTAGCCCGCGGTGCCCATGATGATCCCAAGCTGCGTGGCGCGGATCGTCAGCGTCGGAGAGTTGGCCGAAGGCGCGTTGGTGACTGGATCGGCAGCTTTGGCGAGGCCGAAATCGAGGATCTTGACGACACCCTCCGGCGTGACTTTGACGTTAGCGGGTTTGAGATCCCGGTGGATGACACCCTTTTCGTGGGCGGCTTCCAGACCTTCGGCAACCTGGCGGGCGATGGCCAGGGCTTCTTCGAGCGGGATGGGGCCGGCGGCGATCCGCTCTTCGAGGGTCTGGCCGGGGACGAGTTCCATCACCAGGGCCATTTCCTCGACGCCGTGGATGATGGCGATGTTGGGGTGGTTCAGGGAAGCCAGCACCTGGGCTTCGCGCGTAAAACGGGCCAGGAAGTCGGTGTCGTTCGCCAAGGCGTCGGGGAGAACTTTGATGGCGACTTCGCGATTGAGCTTGGTGTCGATGGCCCGGTAGACCGCGCCCATGCCCCCTTCGCCCAGCTTGGAGATGATTCGGTAGTGGGCGATGGTTGAAGGCGGAGTCATCGTGATGGGTATGGCAATCTTATCACTTCCAGCTCAATTCGCGGCACGCGCCGGGCGCGCCACCCGGCCCGGCAATTCGGAATAAGAGGTAAAATTATCTCGTGGTTTTCTGGCCGGCCGTCCCACCGGGGCCAGCCCGCTTCCGCTCTCCTCAGCCAATCTCACCGGGAGGACAACCGTTCTCGATTCCGACTGTTCCCTCTGCATCCCCTGTATCCACTCGGATTCGGCCCAACGGGACGTGCTGTAGGCCTCTGACAGCACCACCACAATAAACCTGCTCGCGATCAACGCCTTTTTCGTTTCCACAACCCAGTCGTCGCCCGCCAGGACGTCCAGGAAACTAAATGTCGTGCATCCGTTGTCTCGAAGGCCGCTACTTAGACGAGTAACAAACTCCGCATCCTTATTTGAGTAACTGATAAAGACATCATATCCAGTGTCGCTCATAAGTTCGATCTTCCGGCAAGACGTATTGCGGTTGTCATATTCTCCCACAAAAGCGTGTGTTCTACCACAAGAACAGATCTTGCGCCGCAATCCCGGAACTTGTAACCGGACTGTCGGCAAATAACATGTCCCGTTTTACCTTGGATTCGCGCTAATACTTGTGATAGCGCTTCAACAAATGGCCTATGCCGTCGCCATGACCACTATCGGTCGGTTTGAACAGGCCCTCGGCCGTACGGCCCTGTGGGCGCCTTACATGCCCGCCGTGAAAGCCGATGAAAGGGTGCGCAGTTACTATGTGCAGCGGCTTCGCATTTATCCGCATGCGTTGCGCGAGCAGAACGCATTTTATAGTCCTCCCACGAAATCGCTGCTGTTTGGATACTTCCAGGCCAACCGCATCGATGCCGGCGACAACCTGCCCGGCGGACTGGTCTTTTCCTGCCTCTCCCACGACGTGGTCGCGCATGAGACCACCCACGCGCTTCTCGATGGTCTGTACCGCTATTATCAGTACCAGACCAACGCCGATATCGCAGCCTTTCACGAAGCCTTTGCCGACATCGTCGCGCTGTTCCAGCATTTCACCATTCCGGTAGCGCTGAAACACACGGTCGCCAGATCCCAGGGCGATCTCAGGAAGGACAACCTCCTCGCCCAGTTGGCGCAGCAGTTCGGCCAGGCCTCCAACGGTTCCAAAGCCCTTCGCAGCGCCCTCGCCCAGCCCCCCAGATCCACGGACTATGCCAACGCGACTGAGCCGCACGACCTCGGCGCGGTTCTGCTCGCCGCTATTTTCCAGGCCTTCCTCGAGATTTACGAGGCCCGCATCGCGGACTTAAAGCGGCTTGCCACCGGCGGCACGGGCGTCCTCCCGCCCGGCGATATCTCGGTCGACCTGGTGAATCGCATGGCCAAAGAAGCCTCCACCGCCGCCGATCACGTCCTGAAAACCTGCATTCGGGCGCTCGATTATTGCCCGCCTCTCGATCTCACATTCGGCGATTACCTCCGTGCGCTGATCACCGCCGATATGGACCTGGAGCCCGAAGACCAGTTCAACTACCGTACCGCGTTCATTTCCGGCTTCCGGGCGCGCGGCATCTTCCCCGAGGACGTCCGTACGTTGTCCGAGGAGAGTCTACGCTGGCAGCCGCCGAAGATCAGGCTGGCCCCCGAGAGGATGCACAAGATGTTGGGCTCGTTGGACCTCACCTGGAACCTGACGTCCAACCGCAGGCAGTCATATCTCCGCAGCGAGTCGAACGGATTCCTCCTTTGGCGATGGCTCCAGGAGAATCTCTCGCCCCACGAAGCAGCCGCCCTGGAAACCGATCTCGGAGTCTACATTCGGGCGGGCGATCACGTTCCCAAAGAGATCCCCACTTCGGAGGACGGAATTCCCAAGCTGCAAATCCAGTGTCGTCCCGCCCGCCGGATCGGCAGGCGCGGCCAGCAATTGACGGATCTGGTGGTTGAGGGGATCCAGCGCTATATCGTCACCGATCCGGACACCGGTCTGCCGGTCACGTACCGCGGCGGCTGCACCTTGCTGATCGATATCGAGCAGGAGCGCTTTCGCTATGCGGTGCGGAAGCGCGTCGGAAGTAAGAGCCGGATCGCGACCGCACAGAATTTTCAGCGAATGGCCGCTGACGGCAGCCAATCCTACTTTGATCCGGGCCGCGAACGGGAACCGTTCGCCATG
>OMOG01000634.1 GCA_900290305.1 Candidatus Sulfopaludibacter sp. SbA4 | reverse complement strand
CGCCTGGCCCAGGTGGTGAAGGAACTGGAGCTGGCCAAGGCCCGCGCCGAAGCGGCGGGGCGCGCCAAGGGCGAATTCCTGGCCAACATGAGCCACGAAATCCGCACCCCCATGAACGCCATCGTGGGGATGACCGAGCTGGCGCTGGACACCCGCCTGACCGGCGAGCAGCGCGAATACCTGGACACCGTCCGCGAGTCGGCGGACGCGCTTTTGCGGCTGATCGACGACATCCTGGACTTCTCGAAGGTGGAGGAGCGCAAGCTCGAGCTGGACTGCACCGAATTCACCCTGCGCGACTCGCTGGAGGACGCGGTGCGATTGTTGGCGCACCGGGCGCAGCAGAAGGGACTGGAACTGGCCTGCCACATAAAGCCGGGGGTCCCGGAGGTGGTGGTGGGCGACCGCGGCCGGCTGCGCCAGATCATCGTCAACCTGGTGGGCAACGCCATCAAGTTCACGGAGCACGGAGAGGTGGTGCTGCGCGTGGAGACCGTGACCGAGAGCACCGATGGCGTGGAGTTGCACTTCGCCGTCAGCGACACGGGCATTGGGATTCCGGCGGACAAGCAGCAATCGATCTTCGACGCATTCGTACAGGCGGACAGTTCGACCACGCGGCGCTATGGGGGCACGGGCCTGGGCCTGGCCATCTCTTCGCAACTGGTGGAGCTGATGCACGGAAGGATCTGGCTCGAAAGCGATGCCGGCCACGGCTGTACGTTTCATTTCACCGCGCACTTCGATCTGGCGGTCTCGCCAGGGGCCGCATTCGAGGCGACGCCCCTGGAACACTTGCGGGACCTCCGCGTGCTGGTGGTGGACGACAATGCCACCAACCGTCAAATCCTGGACGAGACCCTGACCAACTGGCACATGCACGCCGTCATGGCCAGGAGCGGGGCGGAGGCCCTGGAGATCCTGAATCGCGCCGCCGAGGCGGGAACTCCGTTCCAACTCGCCCTGCTGGACGCGCAGATGCCGCACATGGACGGCCTGGCGCTAGCGGAGCGAATCCGCGACGACCCGCGCTTCGCGAAACTGGTCCTGCTGATTCTGACTTCAGCCGGCAGCCGGCCAGCGGAAGCGCGGTACAAGCAGACCGGCATCAAAGCGTGGCTCACCAAGCCCGTCAAACAGTCGGATCTCTTCGATGCCATCGCCACGGCAGTGGGCGCCGCCGGCGCCAGGGCCAAGGGCCGGCGAGCCGTGCGCGCCAAGGGAGCCCGCAAGTCTTATCGAATCCTGGTGGCGGAAGACAACGCCGTCAACCAGAGGATGGTGCTGCGGCTGCTGGGAAAGCTGGGCCACAAGGCCGAACTGGCGGCCAACGGCCTGGAAGCGCTGGCGGCGCTTGAACGATCGCCGGAGTTCGACCTGGTTCTGATGGACGTGCAGATGCCCGAGATGGGTGGATTCGAGGCCACCTCCGCCATCCGCCGGCAGGAAGAAGGCAGCGGCAGGCATATCCCGATCGTGGCAGTGACCGCACACGCCATGAAGGGCGATCGCGAGCGGTGCCTGGCGGCGGGCATGGATGGGTACCTGGCGAAGCCGGTGCAGAGGGACGAATTGCGCGAGACCATTCAACAGTTGGCCGCGGCGCGGGGGCGCGCGGAAGCCGACGCGGCTGCGCGGGAGCAAGCCCCGGAGAGCTATGAAGCGGCGCTCCTGCAGCGCTTCGGCGGGGACCGGAAGTTCCTCCGCGGGATGGCGCGGATCTTCCTGGCCGATTCCCCGAAGAGGCTCGCGGAAATCCGGCAGGCCATCGAGCAGCGGGACTGCGAAAAGCTGCGCATCGCCGCGCATACGCTAAAGGGGTCGGTGGCCAACTTCGTGTGCAAGCACGCGGTGGAGGCAGCCCACCATCTGGAAGTGATGGGGAGGGAGCAGAACCTGGCCGACGCCGAACCTGGGTACGCCCGTCTGGACGAGGAGATCGGAAGGCTGGCCGAGCTTCTGAGGACCATATCGAGGACGAAACGATGAAAAAAATCCTGGTTGTGGAAGACGATCGCGCCACCCGGTACCTTCTCAGCAAGACGCTCGAGACGGAAGGCTACGCGGTTTCCACCGCGAACGACGGAGCCCACGGATTGCGGCAGATGCGCAAGCAGGAATTCGACCTGGTCCTGCTGGACGTGTGGATGCCGAAGATGAACGGCCTCGAAATGCTGGCGAAGATGCGCGAGGAGGGCCTGAAATCGAAGGTCGTGGTGCTCACTTCGGACGATACTCCGGAGACCCTGCTGGGCGCCGTGCGCGAGCAGGCGTGGCAGTACATCTCGAAGCCCATCGAGCCGAGCCGCGTGGTGGAACTGGTGCGCGAGGCTCTGGACGCCACGCCGGTTCCCGGGATCGAGGTGTTGTCGGGGCTGCCCGAATGGGTGGAACTGCTGGTGCCGTGCGACCGCAACACGGCGGAACGGATTCAGGGATTCATCGAGCGCCTGGAGACGGACTTGCCCGAGGAGGTTCGCGAATCGGTGGGGATGGTGTTCCACGAAATGCTCATGAACGCCATCGAGTGGGGCGGGCAATTCGACCCCAATCGCAAAGTGCGCATCTCGTGCATACGGACGCGGCGCATGGTGTTATACCGGATCGCGGACCCGGGCAAGGGCTTCCATTTCGAAGACCTGCCGCACGCGGCGGTGAGCTACGCGCCGGAAGAGCGTGCGGAAAGCGCGGTGGTCCGGCACGAGAAAGGCATCCGGCCGGGAGGGTTTGGGATCCTGATGGCGCGCTCGATGGTGGACGAGCTGCTGTATAACGAAGTGCACAATGAGGTGCTGTTCGTGAAGTATTTAGGATAGGACATGACCAAGACACTGCTGTCGCTGGAAGACTATATCCGGTTGCCGGACGACGATACACGCTACGATCTCGACGCAGGAGAACTCGTCGAAAGGCCCTATCGCAAGTTCGGCCAGACCCGGGTTGTCAGCCGCCTCTACGATTCGATCCTGCTCTACCTGCTCGACCGCAAAGACCGTGGAGCCCCGCTCGGTGATGTCTTTATCGGGGTGGCTTGTCACTGGAGGCAATCGGGAGGAGAGGACACAGTCCGCGCTCCCGACGTGTCCTTCATCGATGCCGACAGGATCGCGAAGACGGACCCCGATAGCTACATTGAGGGTGCGCCGACTCTCGCCATCGAAGTGGTGTCGCCCAGCGACACTGCCCAGCAACTCGCCAGGAAGGTGGCTCAGTACCTGGCGGCCGGCGCCGCGCTGGTGTGGGTCGCACACCCGGAGACCCGCGAGGTTCACGTCTTTTACCCGCGTCCCGGGCATCCCAGCGAACGCGAAGTCCGGATTCTTACCGAGGGCGAGACACTCACCGCGCCCGATCTATTCCCCGGCTGGGAAGGCATCCTGGTGCGCCAACTGTTCGAATAGTCATCGCTTGCGGATCGCGCCGTAGACCGCCGCGCCGATCACCACGATCGCCAGGCCGGGCCAGGTAGTGGCGGGACGATACGCGACCAGCATCACCAGCACGGTGGCCGCACCCAGGATATAGAGCGCCGGCACAAACGGGTACCCGGCCACGCGGTATGGGCGTGGCGCATCGGGCCGCGTCCTCCGCAGCCGGAACACGCCCGCGATGGTCAGGATGTAGAACAACAGCGCCGCGGAGATGACGTAGTTCAACAGGTTGCTGTAGAGGTTGCCGTACTGCTTGGTCAGGGGATCGTAGGTGCGCGGCAGAACCAGGACGGCAGCCCAGATTCCCTGCACCGCGAGCGACCATCCCGGAACGTGGGCCGCGTTCAGCCGGCCGGCCTGCGCGAAGAAGAGGCCATCCTGCGCCATCGCGTAGGTGGCGCGCGCGCCCGCCAGCACCAGGCTGTTCACGCAGCCGAACGTGGAGATCATGATGGCCACCGCCATCAGCACGGGTCCGTATCCGGGGAAGATCTGCTGCAGCATGGCCGTTGCCACGCGGTCGCTGGGCGCGTGCTGGATGGCCGGCAGCGGCAGCACCACCAGATACGCCACATTCGCCAGGAGGTAGAGAACGATCACCGCCGTGCATCCCAACGCCATGGCCAGCGGCAGGTTGCGGCGCGGGTCTTTCACCTCGCCCGCGACGATGGTGACATCGTGCCACGAATCGGCCGAAAACAGCGAGCCCGATTGGGCCACGCACAGCGCCACCACCAGCCCGAAAACGCCGCCGGCCTCCACACCCAGCGAGCGGTCGAACGCGCCCAGGCGGAACATGTCGCTGAAATTGAAGCTGACCGCTGACCGATTCCAGCCCAGCAACAGCCCCACGAGGATCAGCGCCGCCAGCGCCGCAGTCTTGGCCGTAGTGAAGAGATTCTGGACGATCTTGCCGTACTCCAAGCCGCGCGAATTGGTCCACGTAAGCAAGGCGATCACCCCGATGGCCACCAGTTGCGCGGTGGATAGCGAGACGGCGTAGCCCTCCGTGATGTGGATCGGTTGGATGAGGTAGCGGCCCTCGGCGACAGGAGGAAAAACGATCGAGAGGAAGCGCGCGAAGGCCACTGCCACGGCGGCGATGGTGCCGGTCTGGATGACGGTGAAGAAGGTCCAGCCGTAGAGGAAACCCCAGAGCGGCGAGAAGGCTTCGCGCAGGTAGATGTACATGCCGCCCGCGTGCGGCAGCATCGAAGCCAATTCACCGTACGAAAGCGCCGCCGTGATGGTGAGCACGCCGGTGAGCACCCAGGCCATCAGCATCCAGCCGGGGCTTCCGATGAGCCGCGACATGTCGGCCGAGACGATGAAGATCCCGGAGCCGATCATCACCCCGATCACCACCATGGTGGAATCGAAAAGATTCAGGCCGCGGACGAATCCTTGGGCGGGCTTTGGTGTGGTGCTGGGTGGGGTCATGGATGAAATACTACACTACACTACAAGAAGTGTCTGCCGAGACCCGCATCCCCACCGTATTCCGCATCCTGGGCGCGATCAGCGTCTGTCACCTGCTGAACGACATGATGCAGTCGGTGATTCCCGCCGTGTATCCGATCTTCAAAAGCTCTTACGGCCTGGACTTCGGGCAGATCGGGCTGATCACCCTCACCTCGCAGCTCACGGCATCGCTCCTGCAGCCGGTGGTCGGGCTGTACACCGATCACCGGCCCAAGCCGTACTCGCTGCCCATCGGGATGGGGTTCACGCTGCTCGGCCTGCTGCTGCTCGCGATCGCGCCGGGCTTCGCCGCGATTCTCGCCGCGGTGGCGCTGGTCGGCGTGGGCTCGTCGGTGTTTCATCCCGAATCGGCGCGCATTGCCCGCATGGCATCCGGAGGGCAGTACGGGTTGGCGCAATCGCTGTTTGGAGTGGGCGGCAATGCCGGGTCCGCCCTGGGGCCGCTGCTGGCGGCGTTTGTCGTGCTCCCCGGCGGGCAGCGCAGCATCGCCTGGTTCTCCGCCGCCGCGTTGCTTTCCATCGTGATCCTGACGCGCGTGGGGGCTTGGTACGCCGCTCAACTGAATGCCAGGGCCCACCATCCGGCAGGCCTGATCGACGCACATGGGGGCGACTCACACGTGCGCCTGCCGCCGAAGAAAATCGCGGGGGCCATGGTGGTGCTGATCGCGCTGATCTTCTCCAAGTACTTTTACCTCGTGAGCCTGACCAGCTACTACACTTTCTACCTCATCGACAAATTCCACCTCTCGGTGCGCAGCGCGCAGATCCACCTGTTCGTCTTTCTGGGAGCGGTGGCGGTGGGGACGCTGGTGGGCGGACCGGTGGGCGACCGCATCGGGCGCAAGTATGTCATCTGGTGTTCGATTCTCGGCGCCCTCCCGTTCACCCTGCTCCTGCCCTCGGCGAACCTGTTCTGGACCGGGATTCTGACGGTGGTCATCGGCCTGGTTCTCTCGTCGGCGTTCTCGGCCATTCTGGTGTATGCCCAGGAGCTGATTCCGGGGAAGGTCGGCGCGATCTCCGGTCTCTTCTTCGGCCTGGCTTTCGGCATGGGCGGCATCGGCGCGGCGCTCCTGGGCAAATTGGCGGACCTCACCACCATCGCGTTTGTGTACCGCGTATGCTCCTTCCTGCCGATGATCGGGCTGCTCACGGCGTTTCTGCCGAATCTCGAGCCGGCCATGCGGAGAAGGCGGCAGGCGGCTTGAGGCGGAAGACCAAAACCGATACTGAGTATCGGTCGGTGAACGGGGAATCAACGGGTTACGGGCCAGGAATCAGAACTGAGTTCTGATTTTGGGCCTACAGGGCGGTTGAGAGGCGGATCCGGTCGAGATGGTCGCGGCCGGCTTCCACGGCAACTACGAGTCTCAGGCGGCCATTCTCATCGAGGTTCATGGCCTGGAGACGCTCGAATTCCGCGAGCACTGCTTGCAGGTGTTTTTCAGCCTTGGTGAAGGCGCGCTCGGAGGAGTCGACGGGCTCCGGCTCGGGGATACGCTCGTTGCGCAACGCTTCGAGGGCCTGCGCCAGTTCCGTGGCGCGCTCCGGTTCCAGGGGAATGATTTCGCCGCGGTAGGACAGCCCTTCGTCGGTCACGGCGCCAGAAATCAGGCGGTAATCCGCGGGGTTGATGCGGATGACGCTGTTCAACTTGAAATAGCCCGGGCCCAATTGCTTGAGCCGGCGGATGAGGCTTTCGGCCCACGCCCGGGTGATGCCCAGGCACTCGATACAGAAACGTTCCCAGGTCATGCCGAGGAGGCGGTACAGTTTTTTCTCGAAGATTTCGGCCAGGCATTCGATATCGGCGACCGAACAGCGTGCCGCAATCAAGCGGAATGCCTGCCGGCGGCCCAACCAGGCGCCCAGGTCGAAGGACGGATTGTCGGTGATTAGCTCACTCATAGTGACTCCTAAAAAGAAAAACCGCCCGGTGCCGAGCGGTTCTTCGCTGTGGATTGGGAGGTGGAGGGCGGCGGTTTCGGGCCGCGCCTTTCTCCCTGATTTAAACGTAGCAGACAAGCGCTTGAAAACGGCTTCGGATGGGGGGTGCGAAGTGGGGCAGGCCTTTAAGAATCAAGGGGATAGCGATATTTTCAAAGTTGGTGACTCGAAAAATCGGGCGGCACGGGTTTTGGGGCTGATGCCTGTAAGTAGTTGAAGATAAGAGGGTTGCGGCATAAGCGATTGGCATCCGCTGGTATGGGCTCCAGACCGTTTATACTTGAGTCGTGGCGACATCCTCCGACAATCGGATCAGCAGGACCCCCGGCGTTTGCGGCGGCAAAGCCTGCATCGCGGGTCACCGGGTCCGTGTGCTCGATATCGTGGTGTGGCATGAGCACCAGGGGCTGACTCCCGACGAGATTGTCTCCCACGTTCCTACCTACGATCACTCTCGCCGACGTCCACGCTGGCCTCGCATATTACTTCGATCACATTGACGAGACCCAGCAGGAGATGCGGGAGGAGCGTGCGTTTGCGGAGGAATTCCGCCGCAGGCATCCATCCATGCTCGAAGCGAAACTGCGCCAGGAAGGTCTGGAAGAGGCATCCTGACCGGTGCCGATTCGTTTTCACCTTGACGAACACATTTCGGCCAACGTCGCGGCCGGCTTCGGGCGCGCGGAATATCGATGTGACTACCGCGGCGGGCAGCGGCTTGATTGGCGCTACCGATGTGGCCCACCTAGCATTCGCCGCCTCGGCCGGGCGGGTCGTAGTGACACNNGGCCATGCCGGGATCGCCTACTGCCAACAGCAGTCCATGTCGCTCGGGGAGATGCTTCGGCGGTTGGTTTTGATCCACGATTTGCTGGCGCCGGAGGAGATGGCCGGGCGAGTCGAATTCTTGTGAATCGTCATTAGTGTGGGGTGATCTACGATCAGAGCCCGGCTGGCACGCGTATGGTACTCGGTGTTAGCCGGCCTTTTTCTTGGGCCTTCGTTTGTCTTCGTTCAGCGCCCGATCGAGCAATGTCTTGATTACCGCCTGGCGGCTGATATTCAGGCGGGCCTCCCTCTCGTCGAGCGCCCGCAAAATGCCCTGAGTCAGGTCCACATTGACGCGGTGAACGGGTCGGACCACAGTGAACTGGTTAGTGAAGTAAGCGGATATGTCTTCGCCGCGCGATGCCATCTCCGCGATTTCGTCGGCGGTACGCGATTTCCTGGACGTTTTCGGCATAGCTTTGTTCTTCGTGTCTGGTGGCTATCCATGAGCGAACAGAGGCGGCTGCTGCACCATCCGGGTCGAAGTCGAAGCGCATTGGTTGTATAACTGTTATATCATTCTTATGCGGTCGGAAGTCCAGTCAACGTTCGACCGTTCGACATCGTCAAACCTGGGGAGGGATGACTGTGATTCGAGCAGTTGCCAGCCTGGCAGTACTGGTCTCAGGTGCGGTCTACGGACAGTCCGCAGCGGCCCAGCGGTTTGAAGTGGCCTCGGTAAAGCCGGCCAGCGCCGATCAGGGGAACTCCACCGGCGGCCAATCGGCCCGGGGCCGGCTCACCATGAGCAATGTGACTTTGAAACGGTGCATCATGGGCGCCTATGGAGTGGGGCCGAATCAGATCGCGGGTGGGCCGGAGTGGTTGGATTCGGACCGCTTCGAGATCGTCGCCAAGGCCGAGCAGCCGGTGGGCGACACCGTGCTGATGGCCATGCTCCAGACCTTGCTGGCCGAGCGATTCAAGCTGGCGATGCATCGCGAGACCAGGACGGTCCAGGCGTTCGTGCTGGAGGTCGAAAAGAAGGGACCGAAGCTGGAAAAGGCCGCGGGCGGGGGATCGAGCACCAGGAATGGGCGGGGCCTCATCGACGCGAAAACCATCACCATGGACCGATTCGCCGAAGTCTTGTCCCGGCAAATGGATTTGCCGGTAGTGAATCATACCGGATTGGATGGCGCCTTCGACTTGAAGTTGGAGTGGAATCGCGAGAGCGGCGCGCCGGGCAGAGCCGGGACGGATGGCGCGGCGACGGAAAGCGGGCTCTCGATTTTCACGGCGATTCAGGAGCAGCTTGGATTGCGCTTGCGATCGCAGAAGACACGGATTGAGGTGCTGGTGATCGACCATGCGGAACGGCCTTCCGAAAACTGAGAAATGCCGTCCCGCACGCCCCTCAGGCGCCACGCAAAAACAACTTAGTACGTCGTTTCATAAAATACGCCGACGTATTTTTCAGGCGCGGAGCAAGCGTCGACACGAGTGTCGACGCGGCAGGCACGAGTGCCTGCGCCACGGTTGGAAACGGGACTGTATTTATGAAATCGTGTACTTGGTTCGAAAGACGCAATTTCGCCGGGCGGGTCCGACCGTCCTCCACTGCACGTCACATCAGAGGAACAGGCTCGTTCGTGACTTCAGCGAGTCAGCCAGGAAACTGGCGACTCCGCCGCTCTCGAGGCCGGCGACGAGCTCCGACTCCTGGATCCCCATCAGGTCCCGGGACATCTCGCAGGCGATCATTCGCACGCCCAGTTCCCTCGCGAGCGCGATCATCTCCTCGATCGAGCTGACGTTCTTCACCTTCATCATGGACCGAAGCATTTTCGCGCCCACGCCGAAGTAGTTCATCTTCGAGACAGGGAGGCTCCGGCTCGATCCCGGAGACATCAGGGTCATCATTTTCTGAAACAGCGTCTTCCCGGAAAGGCGGCGATCCTTCTTGAGAACGCTCAGCCCCCAGAAGGTGAAGAACATGCTCACCTGCTGGCCCAAGGCGGCAGCGCCGGTGGCAATGATGAAAGCCGCCAGCACGCGGTCCAGATCGCCTGAGAAGACGACCAGCGAGACCCGGTCCTCCGCCACCTGCCCCTCAACCAGCGCAAGCCGTTTCTCGATGTCCCGGACATTCTCCTCGAGCGCCTGCATCCGGGACGGTTCGGCGGCGAGTCTTGTTTCGGTACTGGCGATGCTCACTTGCATATTCCCTCCTTACACTTATACTGGGGTCTTCGTGGAATCGTGTGGGTGAAAAATGCGGATTTTGAGCCCTCCCGACGGCCCCT
>OMOG01000636.1:239-3743 GCA_900290305.1 Candidatus Sulfopaludibacter sp. SbA4 | reverse complement strand
GGTTATTGACGTCAAGGACAACATCCGCTTCAGCGGACAGCTTGCCTTTACTGTGTATTCGAACTACTGGATGACCCATACGCAGGGTTCGTGACGGACACGGACCCACGAGGCATGGACTTGGATTGGGGCGCTCAGTCAGGGCAGGTTGTCGCGCAACAGCAGGCGGTCGAGACCGTGATTTCGATGCTCGCATGACGTCTCGGACGCGAACTGGCAGGAGTAGCAGGCCGCACCGTCCGCGCCAACTGTTGGGGCCTCCTGACACAGCGGGTCATTGGAGCAGGTGTCCACGTCCTGCAGGGCGGCGACTAGCACGTTCTCGAACCTGCTGACCAAGGACACCATCCCGCCCATGGTTCCGTCACCGCCCGGTTGGACCGTGTAGAGCAAAAGCCCGCCTCCAGCGATCTTGCCTTCCTCATGCCGGAAGTAGACCCGTTCGCGGATCGCTGCCGACGAATACCCGGAGTCGACCGAGAGTGCCCACAGAAGGCGGTGAGACAGACTGTGCCACCAGACGTGGACGGGATGGAGCACCGGGTCGGGTTGCGGGCCAAGTGCGTGACGAGCCTGCCAGGGAGCGATCCGGTCGCCGACCAGGGCGAGAGGGGTGTCGCCGAGGTCGATGAAGATTCCCTCGCCGAAGAGTTCGATGCCTGGGAACCACGTGACTCCGTTCCTGTCGAAAGACGTTGCGACGACCTGTCCGGTCTGCGGGTCCAAGCGGCGGTATCCGGTCTGTACCATCACCATCCGCAGACGGCTAACGGGAGAGACGCGCAGCCCGAGGCGTCCTTCCGGTCCCATAACGGAGCGCACGTCGGCTTGTCGAACCTCGAAAAGCGAAGGGCTTCCGAGCTGGGGGTGCGGTATCGCCGGGGCACCGTGGGTCGCCGCATTCTGGAGACGCTCGAACTCGTCGTCACGTAGGGACATCGAGTCGGAATGGTGTATCCCAAGTAGCTGGTCCAAGCCTGCCTGTACGTCTGTCCAGGGTGTGCGTCTCAAGTAAGCGATAGCGTCCGGAGACAGCCCAGCATGGGACGCCTCCTCTAGGAGTGCGTCGTGGTCGAGAAGGTTGCGCCGGAAGAGCGCACCGATGGCACCCAAGAGTGAGCGGTCTCCGAGGATGTTGTGGAGTCGCGTAGGCATGTCCATGATGGTGAGCGCGGTGACCAGTTCGGCGAGCCGAAGGTTGGCAGATCCTCTCTGCACAATGCGAGCATCCTCGGTGCAGTGGAGGGTCCCTTGATCAGGACGTGTACCGTATTCGGGGAGACGGTCGGTGCATGGCCATGGTCGCGCGTACGCTTGGCCAAAGTTTGCTTGAGCCTCGCACTTCGGGCACTCGATCCACACGTGGCGTAGCGCCCGCCCGCCCCCAAGCCATAGATAGTGCCGTGTGCCGCATCGCGTGCCGGGGTGGACGAGCCTGTGCCAGTTGACTTCGTCTAGGTGGCCGTTTTGGCAGGCCACCACGAAACGAATCGCTTCCCGCCCAGCTTTCTGCCTGCGCTGCCATCCCGGCGCGGCGGGACATTCCGGACAGCCGCCCCCCGCCTCGTACAGGATCTGGTGCGGCCTGTGCCGGGCACATAGCGCCCAGTACGGGAAGGCGTCCGACGGGTAGATGGCAGCGTCGGCAGGCAACTGGAGTTCGGCGTTGGTGGGAACACGGGCGATGCGTGCCCCATGAAGCCCGAGGCGGCTAAGCCTGTCATCGAGAATCTCGAAGTCTTGAGGTGGTCGGCTAATGCCGTTGAACAGCGTGTCCATCGACTTGAGCACGACCGGGCCTGATCCAGTCTCGAGAACGCTGCCTGGACCGAACGTGATGACGAACTGTGATGGGCGGAGTTCCTGGTAGGGGCGGCTCATTTTCAGCTTCTCCCCTCGACGGAGATCGTCGCTTCCACCTCACGTAGGGAATTCGGTGCGTTCTCGTACGCCTGGCCGGTCCTCGCGACAAGATGTGCCAGGTCGCCTAGGACTACCGGTCGCGAAGCCTGCCTGGTGACCGTCGGTTCGTAGAACAGCAGTCGACCGTTCTCCTGTGCCGCGAGCTGCTGCCAGAGCTCGAGTTCGGACCGGGCGTGATCGGCCGTCTCGGATCGCGCAGGTCGACGCGGAACAGGTTGCTGGGATGCACGGTTTTCCAGCAGATCTGGCACGATGCCGACGTCGGGATCGTTTCGGGCGGTGCTCATTTCACCGGCACGGCAGAACCAGTTCCCACCTGTCAGTCGTTGCTGGACTCGCCAGCGTTCGCCGACTGGGACGGGGCCGTCGGGAGCGGGAAGTCGGGCTGCCTGACGCAGAACGCTGACGATGACCGGGCCAAGTGCCCGATCACGGGCCCTCGGCGCGAAGGGGTTGACCGTGACGGGCTCGACATGGCGGTATAGGGTGGTGTGGTAGCCCGTGAAGTACTCGTAGTGACTGAGGTCCCGCGGGCGAGCTGATCGGTAGAAAGTCACCACGACGCCGCCCACGGTCCGCCCTACACGGCCTGTCGCCTGGATGTACGACGACGTGGTCTTAGGCTGGCCGTGAACCACCATGAGGCTGAGCCTGGCCACGTCTACTCCCGTGCCGAACATCGACGTCGCCACCACCGCGTTCACGGGTTCCCTCCCAGGTCCGACTAGCGGGGTGCTGAGTTCCTCAAGCATGCCGGGAAGGTCGAGAGAGCTGGCCCGGCTTGACAGTTCCATCGGGTCGTGCTCGGTAAGTTCACGCGGCGCGTCGGCAATGCTGCCCAGACGCTGGATGATGTCCTGACGTGTGAGTGCCACGGCCCCGGCGAGTTCGCGGATGGCGTTAAAGTAGCCGACCAGCGTCCAGAACGGATCGAGGTCACTGACGGCGATGCCGGCAGCGAGCCGGTCGACTGGTGTCTGGAGAAGTCGTGACCAGATACGGATGATTGGTGTCTGGGCGCCACGGCCGGGTGCGATCACGCCGACGTACAGACGGCCCGGTTCTCGGCAGTCGAGCGGATGCGATCGGCCTGTCGAGGAGAAGAATGATTCCTCCGCGCGAAGTCCCGGCGGGGGGAAGACATCGAGGTTGCGCGCGAACAGCGAGCGCACCTGCTCTTCAGCCTGCCGCACCGTCGCCGTCGAGGCGATGTACTTCGGTCTGACGGGAACGCCATTGTCATAGCTGGTGGCGAGGAGATCAATGCCCGCCTCGTAGATACCGACCATGCTGCCTAGCGGGCCCTCGATCAGATGCAGCTCATCTTGGAGGATGAGGTCGGGCTGCCGGAAGCCGTGGACTGGCACATTTGCACCCGAAGGCGGATCCTCTCGGGATCGGGCGGGCAGGCTCGCGGGCCCGGTCGGCGGTGCCCAGGCTCGGTAGTAGCCCAGGTGTTCGTTCAGCCGGTTTACGTTGCCGAACAGCGCGCCTGCCCGCGGTTCGAAGGCCAGCCGGGCGAACTTGTCCACGGTTGCTACGACCATTGATGGGCACCGTGCATATACCTGCTCGTCGACG
>OMOG01000636.1:0-229 GCA_900290305.1 Candidatus Sulfopaludibacter sp. SbA4 | reverse complement strand
GTAGATCTCGATCTCGACGTCCTTCTCCGAACGTCTTGATCCCCATAGGACAGTCTGGACAAAATACCCAGGCCTGCTCGGCCGGGCTGCGACGAGCCGGCATCCGGTGCCTAGCAGGCGGCGTACGTGGCGGTCAAACCAGTCGTCCACCATGGCCGTTGGTGCATCGGCTGCCGTGCGGAACGTTACCGACAATGTCACGTACGAAGGGTGGTGGTGCCGGAAGACG
>OMOG01000638.1:457-16275 GCA_900290305.1 Candidatus Sulfopaludibacter sp. SbA4 | reverse complement strand
CCTGGCCACGCACGGAACGGTGCGGCCGTCGAAGTTCGACTCGACGGCAGGCAGCGGGTTCGTGCTCGAGACGCTGGCTCGCGGCGCGGCTCCGGCGGCGACAAAGCGCAAGGGACGGGCACCCGCGAAAGCCACGCCGGCCGCCCCCACCAGCGCACCCGCCACCGAATTGGAAGGCGAATGGCCGATGGTCTCCGGGGTCATGAGCGGCAAGCCGATGGACCAGTCCCTGGTGAAATGGGTCAAGCGAGTGACACGGGGCAACCAGACTGCCGTGGTCGCCGGCCCGCAGGTGATGATGAAGGCCGAGTTCACGAGCGACGCGTCCGAATCGCCCAAAGCCATCGACTACCTCAACCTCGCCGGATCGAACAAGGGCAAGCGCCAGTTCGGGATCTACGAGATTGCGGCAGACGTACTGCGGGTCTGTGTGGCAGCCCCGGGCGACCCGCGTCCGGCGGAGTTTGTGTCCGTGCCGGGTGACGGGCGGACGTTGACGGTGTGGAAGCGGGGATGAGCCCGGGTCCGGGGTCGAGGCCCTTTGTCTCGACCCGTTCACAGCCAGGCCTCATTTCCCCTCCGGCGGCCGGCTACATGCAGATGCCCGGCGGAATACCGGCGCTTTCGGTCTTGCAAGTATTCGGGCTCCAGATGTTCCCCGAGGCCCCCCCTGCGTTGTACTCCGCCAGATCGAAGTATTTGCCCGTCGAGGCGGGATAACACTGCCCGCCGTAGCTGCTCGTTCCGTTGTTCACCACGACGTTCTCCGTGATCAAGCTGTTGTCGGCGGCCCCTTGCATAAAAATGCCGTATCCGCAGTTCCCACTGATGTTGTTGGAGAAAATCACCGTACTCTTGTCACCACCGCCGAAGATAACACCAGCGTTGGGGATGGTGAGCGTGTTGACCGTGGGATAGTTCACTCCGTTGCGGACGATGGTGTTGTCGTAAATGATATTGTTGCGGCTGGGGTTGATCGGATCGCCAAAGACCTGGATTCCCCACCCCCCGTAGAACTCTCCATTGTCATGGATGAAATTGGCGCCGATCAGGGCACAGGAGCCGGACAGGTCCACGCCCTCGCCTTGGTTGAAGATCTCGTTGTAAAGGAGTGTGACGCCCCCGCCCCCGCCTACGGAGGCCAAGTTGCACTGGCTACTAAAGACATAGATTCCCACGGCCTCCCCTCGATGGTTGGAGAACTCCTCGGTTTTGGGAGCGCTGGGGCCGGTAATGGTGACCCCCTCCACTCTAATCCCAGTCCCCGCCACAGAGATTCCGAAAGCGAATCCCGTAATGACTCCGGGCCCGCGAATCACAACGTTGTGGTAGCCGGTGGATTGGGAATTAGTCGCGATCCCGGTCGCGGTTGAGACTTGATCGGATGTGGGCTGGCACGACCCCAGGTATCCGGTATCGGAAACGCACGAGATCGTATGGCCGTTCAGATCGACGGTCACATTGTTCGCGTTGATTTCGATCCCCCACGTGTTGTTACAGATGAGGTCCGCGGTTAACGTAGTGTTGGTGGTGACGACCGTATTGCAGGTCAAAGCGTGCGCCGGCGGCGCGAGAAACGCTCCTGCCAGCAGCAGCGCGACGATATAGATTGCCGTCTTCACGGCCACGCCCGGGTTGCGATTGGTGCTCATACCGCCGGCCTGGAACTCGGTCCCTGCCGCCGCCTGGTTCTCTTGATTCTTCATTTTTGATTTCTCCTTATTGGTTCTTCTTCCGGGCGTTGCGCCCGCATTTCGCTTCCACACATGTAAAGCGCAAAAAACACGAGGAACCCATCGAGGCGTAGTACCAAAAATTGCTGCCGACTCTGTGTTTCGCCAAAAAGACATCTACTGGCCCCCGGCCCTGGCCCGAGGCGGGGAAAGCGGCTTTGCTGCCCTCGCACCGTCCCGCAAATTTTTCTTGACATACGAATGCCATCGTAGTAATGTCTTCGTAGATGGCACAGAAACAGCCTGATCCACCACGGCCCACGGATGCGGAGTTGGAAATCCTCACCGTACTGTGGAGCCGCGGGCGCTCGACCGTGCGCGACGTCCACGACGCGATTGCACTCCGCAAACCGACCCAGTACACCACGGTCCTCAAGACCCTGCAGATCATGGCCGAAAAAGGACTGGTGCGCCGGGACGAGGAGCAGCGCGCCCACATTTACGAGGCCAGCCGGCCGCGGGAGTGGACCCAGAGCCAGTTGGCCGCCGACCTGCTGCAGCGCGCCTTCAGCGGTTCCGCCAAGAGCCTGCTGCTGGGAGCGCTTTCCGCGCACAAGGTATCGCGCGAAGAATTGGCGGAGTTGCGAAAGTTCCTCGAGGAATACGAGAAGGGGACGCGATGAGATTGCTCGAAGCCTGTATCCACACGCCGCTCGCCAAGGCGCTCGGCTGGTCGCTGGCGCATTTCCTGTGGGAGGGCATTTTGATCGCACTGGCGCTGGCGGTGCTGTTGTTCCTGTGCGGGCCGGGTCCGGCGCGGCTGCGGTACGCGCTGTGCTGCCTGGCCATGCTGGCGATGCCGGTGGCGTTCGGCCTCACGCTGGCGGTAACGTTGCGCGCTCCGCATGCGGCAGCCGTGGTGGCGTGGCCGCCTCGTGCGCCCGAAAGCTCCGGCGAGGCGCAGCAAGGTGGGGCCGCCAGCCCGCGACCGTTCACGGAGCGCGTCCGCGAAGCCTTGCCGTGGCTGGTGCCGTTCTGGATGGCCGGTGTGCTGGTCTTCTATCTGCGCAGCCTGGGGAGTTGGATGGCGGTCCAACGCTTGCGCCGCAGGGGAGTTTGCGCGGCGTCCGCGGCTTGGCAGGAGCGCCTCCAGCGCCTGCGATTGCGGCTGCAGCTTTCGCAGGGCGTGGTGCTGTTGGAATCGTGCCTGGTCGACGTGCCGGTGGCGATCGGCTTTCTTCGGCCCGCGATTCTCATGCCGGTGGGACTGCTGATGGGCCTCAGCACGGACCAGGTCGAGTCCATCCTGATCCACGAGCTGGCGCACATCCGGCGCCGCGATTACCTGGTCAACCTGCTGCAGAAATTCGTGGAGTGCGTTCTGTTCTATCACCCGGCGGTCTGGTGGGTCTCGGGCGTGGTGCGGGCGGAGCGCGAGAACTGCTGTGACGACGTGGTGGTGAAGTTGAACGGCGATGCCCGCGGCTACGCGGCGGCGCTGGCGACGTTGGAGAAGAACCGCTGGCCGGCGGGCGAGCCCGCAATGGCGGCCACTGGAGGGAGCCTCATGAAACGCATTCATCGATTGATACAACAACCGGAGCGGCCGCGTACCGCGGCTGCCCCAATTTTCGCGGTAGGACTGCTGGTGGTATCGCTGGGCGTGGCAGTGGGCGGATGGCAGGGGAAGGCGGCGCAACCGCTCCTTAACGGTCGCGGCTCGGTTTCGGCGCGCCCCGTCCCGGCAGCCACCGTATCGGCGGAGATTCCGCCAGCTCGCAATCTGCCGGTGGCGCCGGCTACCGCAAGCAGGCCGCACACAGATCGATCGGCTTCACCGCTCGCCCCGGCACAAACGGAACACCTATGGGGCGGCCCAGGAGTTCCACTCCTCGCGCAGGCACAGGCGCAGGAGCCAGTGAGGAAGGGTGGGCCACTCCGCGCACAACTGGCAACGCCATACCAGAAATGGCTGACCGAGGACGTTGCCTATATCATTACGGACGAGGAGCGCTCCGCTTTCAAGAACCTCCAGACCGACCCAGAGCGAGAGCATTTCATCGAGCAGTTCTGGCTGCGCCGCGACCCCACGCCGGGCACCCTGGAGAATGAGTTCAAGCAAGAACACTACCGCCGCATCGCCTACTCCAACGAACACTTCGCGTCGAAGATCCCCGGCTGGAAGACCGACCGCGGACGTATCTACATCACCTACGGCCCGCCCGACGAGATCGAGTCGCACCCCTCCGGCGGCAAGTACGAGCGGCCGGCCGCGGAGGGCGGCGGGACGACGTCCACCTTTCCGTTCGAGCAGTGGCGCTACCGCTTCATCGAAGGCGTCGGGAACAACATCATCATCGAGTTTGTCGACCCGACCATGACGGGCGAATACCGCATGACGATGGATCCTTCGGAAAAGGACGCGCTGCGATTTGTCCAACCCCCGTCCCTTCCAACTGCCGCCAAAGCGGGCGCCACGGTCAAGGTGCTGGGAAACGGGGCGGCGCTGCTCGCGGTTCCCCTGGCCGGCTATGGGGACCACAAGGTGAACGTGCTCTTCCGCATCACCTCCATGACGGGCCGGCCCGTGGCGGATTTCGAGGACACCGTCCCGGGACCGGTGCCGTCCTATACCAGGTTCGTGTCGCTTCCTGCCGGCAGCTATCGATTCACAGTTACGCTCAAAGACGTCACCACCGGCGCGGTGGCCAAGGACGATGTGAGCTTCGAGGTGAAATAGCGATAAAATAACGGCGAATGAAAACCGCGACGTTCCTGCTCGCTTTCGCCGCCCTGGTGCTGGCGCCCGCGCCGGCCCAGGTCAAGATTACTCCCGGCCCAGAAAAGGTGGCCATCGAGATCAACGGCAAGCCTTCCACCGATTTCTACAGGACCGGAGGTCGCCAAGCCCTACCTGTGGCCCTTGCGCGCCGCCTCCGGGACCTACGTCACGCGCATGTGGCCCATGGAGAAAGTGGAAGAAGAGGCCAGCATCCAGCGGCCCGACCACCCGCACCAGCGCGGCCTGTGGTTCGCCCATGCCAAGGTCAACGGTCTGGATTTCTGGAACATCGCGCCGCTGGATCAGAAGCCGTATAACCAGCCCGATCGCGGCAAGATCGTCCTGAAGAAGCTGGGCGAGGTGAAGAGCGGCAAAGACAAGGGCACCATCGCCGCCACCTTCAACTGGACCAACGTCAAGGGCGACGTGCTGCTTACCGAGCAGCGGCTCACGACTTTTTATGCGGATGCCAATCTGCGCACCATCGACTTCGATATCACGCTAACCGCGGTCGAGAAGGTGACCTTCGGGGACGAGAAGGATGGCGTGTTCGGAATCCGCCTGCGGCCCATTCTCCAGGAGGACAAGGGCACCGGCCACATCACCAACGCCGACGGCGGACTGGGCGAGAAGGCGGTTTGGGGCAAGCCCTCCAACTGGTGCGATTACTCCGGCCAGATTCACGATGAGAAGGTGGGGATCGCGATCCTGGACCACCCCGCCAACCCAGGGCATCCGGTGCGCTGGCACGTGCGTGCCTACGGGCTTTTCGCGGCCAATCCCTTCGGCAACGCGACCTTCACCGGAGACAAATCGCAGGCCAAAGAGACGGAACTGGAGCCGGGGAAGAGCCTGCGCCACCGCTACCGATTGATCATTCATCCGGGCGATGCCCAGACCGCCGATATCGCGGGGCTCTGGCAGAAATACGCTTCGGGAAAGTAGTCACTCCCGCAGCTTTGGAAAGAAGGCGCGATCCAGGGCGCGGTGCGTGACTTCTTCCATGCTGACGTACTGATCCTGGTCGTGGTCGCGATAGAAGAGCTTGTCGCCGGGCAGCATGCCCACTTCGATCGCCAAGGATTGGCCGCCGCACTCGATCTGGAAACCCGGGATGCTCTCCAGCATCGCGATTTCCACCTTGGCGCGCTCCTGCCATTGCCCGTCCAGTTCCTCACGCACCACGATGGAGATGCGCCTGCCTACCAGTTGGAGTTCCGCGGCCTCGGCTCCGAACGCGCTGGTATAGCTCTCGATGCAGGCGGAAAGGGCCTGGTGCAAATCGTCAAGGGCGCGGGGCAGCCGCTCACGGATCTGCGCTTCCCGGCGGCGGCGCTCCTGCTCTTCGGAAATCCTCATCTTCAGCCACTGGAAGCTCATAGGTAGGGATTGTCCATTTTACAACGTCACGCGGCGGCCTCACTATCGTTTGACACACTATAGCCGAGTGCGATATAGTTGGAGCCAACGTAGATTCGGAAAGGAACTGTTTATGCGCGAGAAGAAATCGATATTCCTGTTGCGCGGCGCTCTTGCCTGCGCCGCGGCCTGCCTTCTGATGGCGCAGCCCCGCTCCGCCGCGGCGGCGTCGTGCGGCGGCCATGGCGATCGCGACAGCCTGCTGGTCTCCACCTCGTGGCTGGCCGATCATCTGAACGACCGCAACCTGGTGATCCTGGAGGTCGGCGACCAGGACGCCTATAAGAAGGCGCACATTCCGGGGGCACAGTTCCTGGAATACATGGACACGCACCTCATGAAAGGCCCGACGGGCCTCACGCTCGAGCTTTCGCCCATGCCGGACCTGGCCGAGGTCTTCGGGAAACTGGGCGTGACCAACGACTCGCGCATCGTGCTCTACGCCTCCAACGATCTGAACGCTCCCACCGCGCGCGTTTACGTCACGCTCGATGCCATGGGGTTGGGAGCGCACACTTCGATCCTGAATGGCGGGACTCCGGTCTGGCAGGGCGAAGGCCGCCCCGTCTCGACCGACATCCGGAAAGTGACTCGCGGAAAACTGGAGCCCTGCCCGCAGGAGGACGTCATCGCCAGCCTGGAGTATGTGCGCGCCAATCTGCATCATGCGGGCGTTGACATTGTGGATGCCCGCCTGCCAGAGTACTACACCGGCGCCAGGATTCCCCAAGGACAGCGCGCCGGCCACATTCCCGGCGCCAGCAACATCACGTTCAGCACGCTGGTGGACGCGAAGGGCAAGTTGTTGCCCGCCGAAGCGATCGAGGCGAAGTTCCACGCCGCCGGCATCAAGAGCGGCGACCGTGTGGTTTCGTACTGTCACATCGGCCAGCAGGCCAGCCTGATCTACTTTGTGGCGCGGTACCTGGGATACGATGCCAGGCTGTTCGACGGCTCCTGGGAGGACTGGAGCAGGCATGCCGACCTGCCCACCGAGACCTCTGCCAACGCGACACCAGTCAAACCTTAAGGACTGTCGGGTAACTCGCATCCGCATCTTTTCGCACCGTCAGACTGTCGCGGCTCTGTCAGAATCAAGCTGGAGGTTTTATGGCGACATCCACGCCCGTCACGGGCGCGAGAATTTACGATCTCGACCCGGCACACACAAGCGCGCATTTCCTGGTGCGCCACATGATGATTTCGAACGTAAGGGGTGAGTTTACCAAGGTCACCGGAACCGTGATCTTCAACCCCGACAATCTACAGGCTTCCGGCGTGGAGGCTGTTATCGACGCCACTTCCATCCGGACGCGGGAAGACCAGCGCGACGCACACCTCAAGAGCGCCGATTTTCTGGACGTCGAGCATTATCCGGAGATCCGCTTCAAGAGCACCCGCATCGAGCGGGACGGAGACGAATACATCGTGCATGGTGACCTGACCATCCGCGGCGTGACGAAGGAAGTGCCTCTTAAGGTGGAGGACCTCACGCCCGAAGCGAAGGACCCGTGGGGCAATCTGCGGGCAGGCGCGACCGCCAAAACCAAGATCAAGCGCGGCGATTTCGGCCTCGGCTGGAACATGGTTCTCGAAGCGGGCGGCTTTCTGGTGGGCGAGGAAGTCTCCATCACGATTGACGCCGAATTGCTGCGCCGCGCGGCCTAAGCGAGGTCAGCGCCGATCGAAGCGAATGGCCGTGATGCGACTGCCGCCGAGCGTCATGGCAGTCACCGCGCCGGCGCCGTTCCGCAGGAACTTGACTTCTGGCATAAACCAGGTACCGCCGCGGAATTGATCCTTCGCGGCCGGAGTGAGTGCGATTTCTCCGTGGTGCGCGTGATCTGCGATGAGCTTTCCGTCTCTCAGCAGGATCGTGTACTGCGTCTCCAACTCTTCGCTCCAGTACCGGCCGGGATATTGGCCGAGATCCTTGGGATCGAACGGCGTCACGGTCGCGCGCTCGCCTTCCGTGGTTCCGCCGGTAGCACAGGCATTCTTGCCTGTGTTCGTGTTGCCGTTGATAATGGCATCTTGAATTCTGCTACACGTCATTATATGAGATGGTTCGCATTGCTGCTGATCGCCGCCCCGGCGTTTTCGGCAGCCCCGACAATCGAGCTCAAGGTCGATCAGGCCGGATATTCCACAGCCGCACCCAAGGTTGGATTGGTGGCATCCAAGTCCGCAGCCAAGGAGTTCACCGTACGCCGCGCGGACAACGACGCCGTCGCGTTTCGCGGAACACTTTCGGACGCCGCGGACGATCCGGATTCCGGCGACCGTGTCCAGGCGGCCGATTTCACAAAGCTGACACGAACCGGAAAATATTACCTCGACGTGCCGGGCGTCGGGCGAAGCTGGATCTTCGCCATCGATCCCGATGTCTATGCGCGCTCCTGGTACCTGGCGATGCGCTCCTATTACGGGCAGCGCTGCGGGATCGCCGTGGACCTGGGTCCCGAGTTTCCCGGCTACAAGCACGAGGCCTGCCACATGGAAGGGGCGTACCATGCGTCGTCGGGCAAGAGCGGTCCGCACGTTTCGAAGGGCGGATGGCACGACGCGGGGGACTACGGCCGCTACGTGGTCAACTCCGGAATTTCCACGGGCACGCTGCTGTGGGCCTGGGAAATGTTCGGCCCGCGCCTCCGCACCATCAGATTGAATCTTCCCGAATCGGGGAATGGCACGCCCGATATTCTCAACGAGATCCGCTGGAACCTCGACTGGATGCTGGCCATGCAGGACGACGACGGCGGCGTCTGGCACAAGCAGACCAGCGAGCGCTTCTGCGGCTTCGTGATGCCCGAGAAGGACACGTTCGTGAGCTACGTGATCGGCACCGGCAAGGAGCCGTTCAAAAGCTCCTGCGCCACGGGCGATTTCACGGCGGTCATGGCCATCGCGGCCAGGGCGTTCCGGCCGTTCCAGCCGGAGTTCGCCGGCAAATGCCTGCGCGCGGCGCGCCAGGCGTGGACGTGGCTGGAGAAATATCCCAACGTGACGTTCAACAATCCGCCGGGAGTCGCGACCGGCGGCTATGGCGACGGCAATTGCAGCGACGAGCATCTGTGGGCCGCCGCGGAACTGTATCGCACCACCAGCGACGATGCCTATCACAAATATTTTCTGGAGCACTATGGTGACTTCCGCAAGTCCATCCGGCCCACGGGCCCGCAATCCTGGAACAACGTCGCCAACCTGGCGCTGTGGACCTACGTGCTCGGTAACGGCAAGGACGCCGTGGCCGCCGGCGCCATCCGCCAGGATTCGCTGGCCGCGGCGGACGAGATCGTCAAGCGGACCGCGGCCAATCCTTACCGCATGAGTATGACCTCGCGCGATTACATCTGGGGATCGAACAGCGTGGCGGCCAATTACGGCATGCAGTTGCTGGTGGCCGACGCGTTGCGGCGCGACCCGCGGTATGTGGAGGCCGCCACCGACAACCTGCATTACCTGCTGGGCCGGAACGCGTTCTCGCTTTCGTGGGTGACGCAGGTGGGCGAGAACCCCTTCCGCCATCCGCACCATCGTCCGAGCGGCGCCGATACCAACGCCGAGCCGTGGCCCGGCCTGCTTTCCGGCGGACCGAATCGCAGCCGCCAGGACAACGCCATGCGCACGAAGTTGGCGGCCGATCTGCCGCCGGCGAAGTCGTACCTGGACGATCAGGAGGCTTACGCGGCGAACGAGGTGGCCATCAACTGGAACGCGCCGTTGGTGTTTTTGCTGGCGGGGGCGCTGGGGGGAAAGTAGGAGCGCTGCGAGTCTCTATCGGAAAAACCGCGAATCGTATTGAAACGGTTTGGCTGGATGCACCCGGATTCTCTCGAAGGCGGGATGCCGGGGATTGATGAGCCAATTGGATTCCGTGGGAGCCAGAACCGAGGGAACAATCAGGATCGCCCGGCGCCCACTGCGAACGAAATCGTTCCCGATATCGGCGAGCGCCGCCGGAGCCGGTACCTGCCGCCAGTTCTTGGGGAGTTGCCTTGCACTGATCGATACTCTGGCAACATCGTCCGGAATATCCGCCATGACCACGACCAGATCCTTCGGGGGATGGTCGGGGTCGAGGTGGACGAAGTATTCCACGATGGCCAATGACAGGTGCTCGGCGGTATAGGCGAGGCGAACGCCCGGGCTCGACCAGCGTCCGCCAAACCGGTACGCACCCTCGCCGTCGAGAGGCCTCTTCGCATAGGGCCTGCGCAGTATCCGGTATACGCGAGTCAACTCACTCCGCCGTACGCAATCCTCCCCAGAACATTCTCGACGGCTCTTGCCCCGATCTCGGTGTCAATCATTTCGATCGGGACCTTGCCGCCCAATGCCCGATTGGCGCGCTTCAGCCATCTCGTCGCCGTCTCATCATCGCCCAGGTAGTGTTTGGCCAGCGCGACAATCCTCGCCAAGCGATACAAACGGTCCGATTCAAACCGCGCCAAGCGCCCTGCGCGGCGCCTGCGCTGCAGGCTGCGGGCGGACAAATCCAGGGTCGCAGCCAGTTCGCTGAGGGTGATACCGGCCGACTGCATGATTTCTGCGACCACCCTCTGGGGAAAGCCCTCGCGCATGGCCTCCTGAAGGTCCGCCTCCGTCAGGAGCGCTCGACCGAGAACCGGCTTGCCGCCCAGCTCTTCCACGACAGCCTGAAGCTCGTTTACCATTCTGTCACCTAGTATAGCGCCAATTGGCACCTTTACCCAAACGTGACCCGGCACGATTGCCCCGCCTTCAGCGCAATCGCCACCGCGCCATCGGCCGCGGCCCTCACAGGCAGCCGGGCCGTCCCCGAGCGCGCTTCTACTACACGCACCCCGTGCGGCGGGCGGATGCGATGCGTACCCGCCCTCGAGGCCTGCAACGTCGCGGAAACGGGTTTCCCGCCGCGCCATCGAATCGCTATCTCCAGGCCGCCGCGCGCGCGCAGGCCTTGAAAGCGTCCCTCGGGCCACGCCTTCGACAAGGCCGGCAACAGCAGCACCTCGTCGCCATGACTCTGCAGCAGCATCTCGGCGATGCCGGCCGTCCCGCCGAAGTTGCCGTCGATCTGAAAGGGCGGGTGCGTGTCGAACAGGTTGGAGAGCGTCGATTTGCGCAGCAGCGCCATCACGTTTTCGTGCGCCAACTCGCCCTCTTGGAGGCGCGCCCAGAAGTTGATGATCCAGGCGCGGCTCCATCCGGTGTGGCCGCCGCCATTCGCCAGGCGGCGCTCCAGCGTCTTCTTGGCCGCGGCCGCCAGATCGGGAGTGCCGAGCAGAGTGACCTGCTTGCCCGGGTGCAGCGCGAAGAGCTGCGACATGTGGCGATGGCCGGGCTCCGGCTCGTCGAAATCCTGCGACCATTCCTGGATCTGGCCGTGCTTGCCGATCTGGAGCGGCGCCAGGCGCGTACGGGTACTGGCCGCGCGCTCGCGAAACTCGGGTTCGATCCCCAGAATCTCGGCCGCGTGCATCACGTTGGTGAGCAGGTCGTACACGATCTCCTGGCTCATCGCGGGCGCGATATCGATATCGCAGCGCGTGCCATCGGGAGCGATGTACCGGTTCTCGGGCGATTGCGAAGGGCCCGCCACCAGCTTGCCGGTCCGCGGGTCTTCCACCATGTAATCCAGGTAGAACTCCGCGGCCTCTTTCAGCACGGGCCAGGCACGGTCGCGCAGAAACGCTCGGTTGCCGCCGAAGGCATAGTGCTCCCAGAGATGCTGCGCCAGCCAGCCCGACGCGCCCTGCCACATGGCGTAAGCCGTGAGGCTCTCGAGTGCCGTGCGGCCCCACAGGTCGGTGGTATAGTGTGCCACCCAGCCGCGGCAGCCGTAAGAAACCTGCGCGGTGCGGCGGCCCGGCACGCGGAGCCTGTCGATGAAATCGAACAGCGGCTCGTGGCATTCCGAGAGGTTGCACACCTCGGCCGGCCAGTAGTTCATCTGGATATTGATATTGACGTGATAATCGGCCTGCCAGGGCGGCGTCAGCCCCTCGGCCCACAGGCCTTGCAGATTGGCGGGCAGCCCGCCCGGCCGCGAGCTGGACATCAGCAGGTAGCGGCCGAACTGGAAGTAGAGCGCCAACAGTTGCGGATCGTCGCCGCCTTCCTCGATGGCGTTGAGACGCTCGTTTGTGGGGATGCCGGAACGGTCAGGCCCGCCGAGCGAGAGCTCCACTCTGCGGAACAGGCGGCGGTGCGCGGCGATGTGCGCGTCGCGCAGGGCGGTGTAAGTCTTCGCGGCTACTTCGACCGCGCGTGCGGTCTTGACGCTACCGGGGTGCAGGCTGAAGTTCGTTCCCGCGGTGATCAACAAAGTGGCGGCATCGGCGCCCTCTACGCTGAGCCCGTCTGGCGTGGCCTGCACCTGCCCGCCCTCGGTGCGAATTTCCAGCACGCATTCGAACACGACTCCCCCATCGCTTGCCTGCCCCCGCATCACGAGCCGGTTCGGCGCCGCGATTTCCACTTTCGCGTCGGCTTCGCGTTTGAGCTGCGCGCGGAATGACACACTCCCGGGCTTATCGGCAGCGATACGCACCACGATCGCCTGGCCGGGATGCGAGACGAACACCTCGCGCGTGTTCCGCACGCCTCCGGCACGGTACTCCGTGCGCGCGATGGCGGTATCGAGATCGAGCTCGCGGCGGTAATCCTCGGCCGCACCACTTTGGCGGAAATCGAGCATCAGATCTCCCAGTGTCTGGTACGAAGGCCGCCGCGCACCGGGCCGCTGCGCCGGCCGCCACGCGCGCCCGGCTGCGTTGGCCTCGGCATACTTACCCTCGAGCAGCAGCTTGCGCATTTGCGCGATCACCTCGCGAGCCTCGGGACTGTCGGCCTCCACCGGATGCCCGGACCACAGGCTGTGCTCGTTGAGCTGAATGCGCTCGTGCTCCACGCCGCCGAAAACCATGGCCCCCAGAGTCCCGTTGCCCACAGGCAAGGCCTCGGTCCAGGTCTTGGCAGGAGCGCGAAACCACAACGCCAGCAGGCCGGGGTTCGGCGGTTGCTGGGCCGCGCCGCGCTGCGCTGCAATCGCCGCGCCGGCGATCCGGAGAAGCTCGCGCCGGCTCGTTTTCCGCATGCGCCCCCCTTCAACTATAGAAATTCCGATTCCATGCGTGCCGCTTCAGAACGCTCAGGGTCTCCGCGGGCAACGGCCCCTGCTCCGACACCGCGGTATTGCTCTCCGCATGACGCCTGGTGCGCATCCCCGGAATCACGGACGACACGGCCGGGTGAGAGATGCAGAATCGCAGCGCGATCTCCGGCACGTTGGCATCGCCGCCCAAATCCTTGCGCAGTGCGTTCACATGTTGGACCACCTGCTTCTTGCGGTCGCCGCGGAAGTAGAAGTCGCGGAAATCGCCCGGGGCGAATCTCGTGTTTTCGTCGAGGTGCCCGCTGAGGCCGCCCTCATCCAGCGGCACGCGCGCCAGCACACCCACGTTTTCGCTCTGGCACAACGGAAACAGCGCATTCTCCGGCGCCTGGTCGAAAATGTTGTAGATCGCCTGGACGGCGTCGATAAGGCCCGTGCGGACCGCTTCGAGGCCGGAATCGGGATCATGATCGGACAGCGAGATCCCTACCGCCCGCACCTTGCCCGAGCGTTTGAGATCCTCGAAAGCGCGGCGCCATTCCTCGCGGCCGATCCACTCGGGGTTCCACACGTGAAGCTGCAGCAGGTCGATGGGCTCCAACCCAAGATTGCGCAGGCTCTCCTCGGCGCACCGCATGATGTAGTCGTACGGGAAGACCTGCTCGATGCCCACGCCGCGCTGCGCCGGCCAGATGCGGTTCTTAGGCGGCACTTTGGTGGCCACGTAAATCCTGCGGCCGGCGCCGCGCACCACCTGGCCGACCAGTTTCTCGCTGTGACCATCCCCGTAAGCCAGCGCCGTGTCGATCAGGTTGACCCCCAGCTCGATGGCGCGCCCGAGCGCCCCCAGCGATTCGTCGTCGCTGCCGCCGAGCCATTGCTTTCCGCCAATGCCCCATGCGCCGTAACCGATCTCGCTCACGTCGAAGTTGGTCCTGCCGAGTCTGCGGTATTTCATGTAAGTAGCGGTGCCAATTTGAAGGATAGCAAAGCCCGGGTTGCCGGGTTCCGGCCGCCTCCCCTGTTAGCTTCGGTTAACAGTACCGGGCCGGTACCGCGAAGCTGGCCGCATCGCCAAGGAATAAGTGATACTGAGAAGCGACCGATGCTCAACCATCCCTGGATCGCCCTGGCCTACTCGGTTGCCCTGCTGGGCATCGGATATCTGCTTTCACGCTTGATCCACCGCGGATTGAAAATACGGAGAACGGTCAATCCTGTCGACCAAGACGCGACAAAGAACACCGAACCACCCGGACCTGAGCCAGGCGAAACAGAACGGGGTGTAGCGGCAGCCGTCCCGGCCATTGAGGTCCTCGAAGTGCCCATT
Organism: Candidatus Sulfopaludibacter sp. SbA4; assembly: GCA_900290305.1. GTDB lineage: Bacteria > Acidobacteriota > Terriglobia > Bryobacterales > Bryobacteraceae > OMOG01. The sequence goes on along the minus strand of OMOG01000638.1, from coordinate 1,972 downwards.
GCCGGATCGGAATTGCACTACTACAAGCTACAAGCCCTTCGGACCAACCGAAAGCGTATTCGACGTTTGGGAGAAGCTGCAAGCTTTCACGTCCAGTGAGCCGATCCAGGTCCGGCTGAGTCCGGCCGACGGCACCACACCGATTGTCCAGAGCGCGTTTCTCCCGGACGGAACTCTCCACAGCCCGCGAGAACTGTTTTTAGAGGAACTGGCCACCAGCGTTGGTAATGCCGGGCCTTCCGCATGGCGTGCTGTCCGCAGGCTATCGTCCTTTGGCATTCCCGATCATACGCCGGAAGGATCGTATCACTTCTCCACTGGCACCCTTCGGATGGAATTGAAAGGTGTCCAGGTAATGGGCCTCAACTTCGCCATCCGGGCGACGTTCGAGCCGAACCTTGGCCTTATACCTGGATATCTTGCGGGCGCCACTGAGTATTTTCATTGTGAGATGGCTAGCGGCGATTCGCCGGGTAAAGGGAAAAGCAAGCCGGAAATGGCGATGGTCGGCTTTCCGTGGAGTTTGACCGGCATCACGTTGTTTTCAGACGATCGTTGCCTTGACCAGGATGCCTCAAAGATAACCAAGGCGATCCTTGATAAGTATGCGAGGTATGTGAAACAGGATCAGGTCGTTATGCCAACATCGGACGACCCGACTCGGAAAATAAGTATAATTTCCGATGAAATAGTAGCCATAGCCATTCATGAAGGCTTATTCAAGACGAAGATTTCACAAGGTCGATTTCTTGAGATCGAGTACAGTCCTTTTCCGCAGGGCCCCCTTGATGCACTTTCAGCCGGGGATGTGGAATTCCTGACGTTCGCCCAAGCTATGGCGGAATGCAGCAAGGAAGATCTCGAGGCTGAATCAGTGCCGGCCCTGGATACTCCGTTTTAAGCCTACCGAACAGCCAACCGAGCCGCGTTCATGCTGCCAGCGGCAGCGCGTTCTGCGCCCAGAGCCTTCCGTGGTGCAACCCGATGGCGCGATAGGCAATCGCCAAACCGAGACCCACGCCCCCGTTCGAGCTTTGGGCACCACTTCCAATCGCCTGGAGCTCTCCAACAACTGGACCTACACTCACAGATTGCGATTCGCGTTCTGACACCAGGCAGGACCGATGAGTGCCCAAAAAATCGTCCGCGTGAGCAATATTGCACAGTCGCGCCCCCCAAATCGCGCCATCATGGATGGGAAAATTCCTGGTGGGAGCGAGTATGCGACGCATGAGAGAAGGCCGGCTGGAGGCTAGAGTCTATCGTGACATCGAACAACAGGATCGCTGGATCGCGTGGTCTGCGAAAATTGGCTGGATGGGCTTTCCGGCACGTCCCAACGGATGGGCCGAACGGGAGCCCGTAGTTGAGTTGGACGCAGTGCGCCTGCGGGAAGTACCCTTGGCGCGGGCCCTCAATACAAGCCTGTTGGAAGCTTTCCGGCGAGCGGTGCAACCTGCCGCGCACACTCTCTCAGGCTAAGTTAGAAGCCCAATCTGCTCGCCAGGAAACCTT
>OMOG01000638.1:0-447 GCA_900290305.1 Candidatus Sulfopaludibacter sp. SbA4 | reverse complement strand
CGCTGCCGGTGTGCAGTTTTGAACAGAAATCCAAATAATCCGGATCTAGACTGTTCCCTGGGACTATAACAGTCCGCGGCGGGAAGAATTTTCCCGTCGCCGTTTCAGAAGCAAGAAGGTCGGATTATGCCCAGGGTCGAGAGCCTGCACCAAGAGATTACCAATGCCGGATGGAGCTACCGGATGAATGACCGCGGCTGGGTGATCTACCGTCACCCACAGACTGGCCGTTGGCATACGCGCCCCGACGCCCCGAGGCGGCGGTGATCGTCGAGGCCCAGGTCGCCTCCGGTGTTCGCCACACTGCCATTTCAGAGCGAGCCTCGTAAGCAAACATCGAAGGCTGGCCCCTGAGAATTCCGAACCCCTGCCACTTCACATCGCGAGCAGCGCCGCCATCAACTCGATCCCGTCCCACAAATTCTGGATCCGCAGATTCTCGTTGTA
>OMOG01000639.1 GCA_900290305.1 Candidatus Sulfopaludibacter sp. SbA4 | reverse complement strand
CGTAGAGGTTGAGCCACAGCGGCCCGCACTCCGAGGACGGGGACGTTCTCTCCTCTCCCAAGGAGAGTCGCTCCGTACCGGAACGTGATCGCGATGTGACCGCAGGATGCCGACAGATGTACTCATAGTCACATTCGCCATTGGGCTCGATCACGGCCCGGAACTCGTAGTGGGCGCGATCCAGGATGTCTGTCGGGTCCGTGTCCTGCAGCTCGGGAAACTCGGGGCACATCAGGCGGACACGAAAATCCGAGGCGTTCTCTCTCAGTGGGTTCTGGAGACGCTTGAGTGTCCGGTGGACCTTACGGACCAGCTTGTCGTTCCATGGCACGCGGAGATGAGTGACTTCCAGACAGGTACCAGTGGAGTCGGCACCAAATACCTGCGGAGATCGCTCAATCACGGTCAGTGGCAGAGCGTCGAGGAAGGCCTCACTTGCGTCGAAGCGGTCCCAGTCGATTTCGAGGACCAGCTCGTCGCTCTTAGCGGCTCTTGTGACCATACGTAGGTGACGGCCGAGATGATGTACTGCAAACCTGCCCACGCCTTTTTCGCCGATGGGCAGCCGGCCCTTGAGCGTACGTTCCCCGTGGCGTTTCTTCTGGTCCTTATGGTCCACTGCGGGGCTGAGCCATTTCGTCATGAGATCGTCGATGGTCATCCCCGAGCCGTCGTCGGTCACCACGATCGACGCGACCTCCGGGTCGGCGAGGCTGCCCAGTGCTACCACGGCCTCAGTCGCGTCCGCGTCGTAGGCGTTCTTCACCAGTTCGACGAGGCCGACAGCCTGGTCGCTGATGAGATGCTCGCCCAGGATGCTGACAAGACGGGCGCGCGGTCGGAATGCGACATCGTGCGAACGCTCGGGCATACGCTGCCTTCCTGACTGATGGCTGTGAGCACGGTTGCGGTTAAGCGACGAGTGGTTGCCATTGGCGGAGCGCCATCACGTCGACCTCGTCGCCCGCGACATGCGAGCTAATGCGCACTGTATGCCATTCAACACCGTCCGTGGCGATGCCGGAGCCGAAACCAGTCCGCCACTGGTGCCCTTCCGATACGTGAAGCTCCGGCCGACACCTTGATCAGGAGGTCGTTGTCCCTCGTCGGTCGGCTGCGAAACTGCACCATTGGGCGAGCGGACACCCGTCGCACCGGGGCTCGGTGGGAAAGCACAAGGTCAGTCCGATGACGCGGAGCGCGGCCATTCGAAGCGGCGCCTCGTTCGTCGCCCCAACTAGGCGTGCGAGATCGACCCGGCCGTCGCTGAGGCGGTTGACCCTGTCGGATGCGCTCCCGGCCACCCTGGCCGCGACACGCAGCGATGTCTGCGAAGTGAGCATGAGGTCGTGGCCCGACAGCAAGCGCAGCAGCGCCGTCTCGCCTGGCAGGAGCTGTAGTCGCTCGGCGAGCTCCTCGGGCTCGTTCCAGACCTTGTGCTTGCGCGTTATACCACGAAGACGGATCAGTTGCTGGGCGCTCCTCAGGCCGGCGAGCGAATCCACAAGCTCACTGACATCTCGGCCTGACAGCTTGTCAAACCCTCGTATCAGGCGAAGAGCGCCTGCCACATCGCTCAACCGTGCCCGACCACTACTAAGGAGCGCCACAACCACGGCCACAGCAGGCGTCACGTCCGGGCCGGGGAAGGCAAACCAGTACGAACCGAGCCGTTGCATTCGCGCCCAGCCCGCCAGGTGACGACGCGCGGCATACCATCGGCTCATAGGGTCGGCGGTTGGTGACGCCGCAGGCTTGACCTCCGGCGCAAGTGCCTTGGCTGCGGCTTCCCCAAGCCGCGGAGGAACGGCGTTCCCAATCTGGCGGAATGCGTCACTCCGAGTGCCCGCGAACCGGTAATGATCAGGGAAGGTCTGGATTCGCGCGGCCTCCCGGACGGTCAATGTTCTGTGCTGCTCCGGGTGGATATACCAGTATCCGTCTTTAGCTATGTGAGCTGTGATAGAACGGCTTAGATCATTCCAGTCAAGCCGCTTGTATTTGTCGTCAAATGTATCTGCCTTGTAGCGGCGCAGATAGGCGGGTATCTCC
>OMOG01000646.1:7278-7447 GCA_900290305.1 Candidatus Sulfopaludibacter sp. SbA4 | reverse complement strand
GTTGGCGTACCCGGCATTGCGCAGGTCTTCCACGGAATCGACCACGTCGCCGACATCGGAGACGCGGACGGATGTGCCGTTGTGATAGGCGATGACCAGCGGCTTGTAATCGATGGCCTTGAATAACTGGTCGTTGGCGCCTACCTCCCACATCTGGCGTCCATCGGAG
>OMOG01000646.1:0-7268 GCA_900290305.1 Candidatus Sulfopaludibacter sp. SbA4 | reverse complement strand
CTGAACCTGCGCCAGTTTCTGCGCCATGATGGTGGACGCGGCGTCGTACATCTGGCCCTTGCTCAGAGTGTCGGAGGTGAGGGCGAGCATAAAGATAGGGGAGTCGGCCGGATTCACCTTGCGGTAGTTGGGGTTCATGGGAAGATTGGTCGGCAGGTAGCCGCGGGCGGCGGCGATGGCCGCCTGCACGTCGCGCGCGGCGGCGTCGATGTTGCGGTTCAGATCAAATTGCAGGGTGATGCTGCACGAACCGAGAGTGCTCGAGGAGGTCATCTCGGAGACGGCGGCGATGCGCCCGAACTGGCGCTCCAGCGGGGTGGCCACCGAGGACGCCATGGTCTCCGGACTGGCTCCGGGCAGGCTGGCGTTTACCGAGATGGTGGGAAAATCCACCTGGGGCAGCGGAGATACCGGGAGAATGCGGAATGCCACCGTACCGGCCATTGCAATAGCGACGACCAGAAGCGTGGTGGCCACCGGCCTGCGAACAAAGGGCGAGGAGATATTCATACTTCACTCCACGGGAAGGGGCTCCATGCCGGGCTGGGTCTGCTTGTGCCGCGAGAAGCGCCGGGCCAGCCGGTCGAAGAACAGGTAGATAACCGGCGTAGTGAAGAGGGTCAGCATCTGGCTGATGATTAAGCCGCCGATCATGGTGATGCCCAGCGGCTGGCGCAACTCCGAACCCGTGCCGGTGCCGAGAGCCAACGGCACGGCGCCGAGCAGCGCCGCCATGGTGGTCATCAGGATGGGGCGGAAGCGCAACAGGCAGGCCTGGTAGATGGCGTCGATGGGCTGCATGCCTTCTTTTCTCTCCAAATCCAAGGCAAAATCGATCATCATGACGCCGTTCTTGTTCACAATTCCGATGAGCAGGACGATGCCGATCAGCGAGATCACGCTGAAATCCGCGCCGGTGACTTTGAGCGCCAGCAGGGCGCCCATACCGGCTGACGGAAGCGTGGACAGAATGGTAATCGGATGGATGTAGCTCTCGTAGAGCACGCCCAGGACGATGTATTCGGTTGCCAGCGCCGCCAGAATCAGCAGCCACTCGTTGGCCAGCGACGCCTGAAACGCCTGGGCCGTGCCCTGAAACGCCGCTTGAATGCTGGGCGGCAGTCCGATTTCATCCTTGACCTTGTTCACGGCATTCACGGCATCGCCCAGCGAAGCGCCGGGAGCGAGATTGAAGGACAGCGTCACCACCGGAAACTGACCCTGATGATTGACGGTGATGGGGACGGCCATGGACTCCACGTGGGTAAAAGCGCTGAGCGGAACCTGGCCTCCCGTGGGGAATACCGTGGAGGAAGCGATGGCGCCGCCTCCCATGGCGCTGGCGGCGAGGGCCGCGTTGGCGGTGTTTGCGGCGGTGGCGGCGGCGGAGCTGGAGTTGGCGGGCCCTTGCGAGAATCCCGTGGTGGCCGAACCGCCCGCCACCAGGCCTGCCGCGCTGCCGGAGGATCCGGCGCCCGTGCGGATAAACAGATTGCGCAGATCGATCGGATTCTGGCGGAACTCGGGCTTCACTTCGAGCACCACGTGGTATTGGTTGAGCTGCGTGAAGATGGTGGATACTTCCCGCTGCCCGTAGGCGTCGTACAGAGTCTGGTCGATGGCGGATGGCGTAATTCCCAAGCGCGCCGCCGTGTCGCGGTCGAAGACCAGCGTGGCGCGCAGCCCCTGCACCTGCTGGTCGGTGGCCACGTCGTTGAGCTTCGGCAGTTCCTTCAGCCTGGCCGCCATCTTCGGCGCAACGGCGTTCAACTCGTCCGTGTTGGGGTCTTCCAGGGTGTATTGGAACTGGGTGCGGCTGACGCGGTCTTCCACCGTCAGATCCTGCACCGGTTGCATGAACAGAGTGATGCCGGCCACCTCGGCCAGGCGCGGCTGCAGGCGGCGGATGACCTCGGTGGCGGGGATTTTGCGGACGGCGAGCGGTTTGAGATTGATCAGAATCCGGCCGCTGTTCAGGGTGGTGTTGGTGCCATCGATGCCGATGAAAGAGGAGAGATTCTCGACCGCGGGGTCGGTCAGGATCAGCTTGGCCAGCCGCTGCTGGAGGGACGACATTTCCGGAAACGATACGGTCTGCCCGGCTTCCGAAACCCCCTGAATGACGCCCGTATCCTGGATGGGGAAAAAGCCCTTGGGGATGGAGTAGAACTGGTAGCCGGTGAGGGCCAGGGTGCCGACCGCCACCAGCAGGGTCGCGGTTTGCCAGCGCAGGACAAACCGCAGGATCCGGCCATACAGCGCGATCACGGCTTCGAAGCCGCGTTCCGACGCGCGGTACAGGCGTGTCTGTTCGGACTCGGGTTTGTGCTTCAGCAGCCGCGAACACATCATGGGAGTCAAGGTGAGGGATACCACGGCGGAGACCAGGATGGTGACCGCCAGGGTGACAGCGAACTCGCGGAAGAGCCGGCCGACGATGTCGCCCATGAACAGCAGGGGAATGAGCGTGGCGATCAGCGACACCGTCAGCGAGATGATGGTGAAACCGATCTGCTCGGCGCCGCGCAGCGCCGCCCGCATCGGCGGTTCTCCCTGCTCGATGTAGCGCGCGATGTTCTCGATCATCACGATGGCATCGTCCACCACGAAGCCGGTGGAAATGGTGAGCGCCATCAAGGTCAGGTTGTTGAGGCTGTACCCGAGCATGTACATCACCCCGAACGTGCCCACCAGGGAAAGCGGTACGGCCACGCTGGGGATGATGGTCGCCGCAACATTTCGCAGGAACAGGAAGATCACCATGACCACCAGGGCCACGGTCAGCATGAGCTCGAACTGCACATCCTCCACCGACGCGCGGATGGTATTGGTACGGTCCGTGAGAATGCTCACCTGAATCGATTTCGGCAGCGTCGAGGTGAGCACCGGCAGCAGCAGTTTGATGCGGTCCACCACCTGGATGATATTGGCGCCGGGCTGCCGCTGGATGTTCATGATCACGGCCGGAACGTCGTTCATCCAGGCGGCCTGCCGGATGTTCTCGACATCGTCGATCACGTCGGCAACCTTGGAGAGCTTGACCGGCGCGCCGTTGCGGTACGCCACGATGATGGGCCGGTAGTCGTCCGACGAGAGCAACTGGTCGGTGGCGCCGATCTGGTAGGACTGGTGCAGCCCGTCGAAATTGCCTTTGGCCTGGTTTACGTTGGCGGCCACGATGGCGCTGCGAAGGTCCTCCATATTGAGGCCAAAGGAGGCCAGCAGGGTGGGGTTCACCTGGATGCGGACGGCCGGCTTTTGTCCGCCGCTGATGCTGACCAGCCCCACACCCGGCAGTTGCGAGATCTTGGGGGCCAGGCGGGTGTCGGCCAGATCCTCGACATGCGAAAGCTGTTCGGTTTTGGAGGTCAGCGCCAGCGTCAGAATCGGCGTGTCGGCCGGATTGGTTTTGGCGTAAATCGGCGGGATGGGAAGGTCCGACGGAAGAAACGTTCCGGCAGCGTTGATGGATTGCTGCACTTCCTGCTCGGCCACGTCGATGCTGAGCGCGAGATTGAATTGCAGGGTGATGACCGAGCTTCCATCGGAGCTGGTGGAGGTCATCTGCTGCAGGCCCGGCACCTGGCCGAACTGCCGCTCCAGGGGAGCGGTGACCGAAGACGCCATCACGTCCGGGCTGGCGCCAGGATAAAACGTAATGACCTGAATGGTCGGATAGTCCACCTCGGGCAGCGCGGAGACGGGCAACTGCTTATAGGCCACGGCTCCGGCCAGCAGGATGCCAATCATGAGGAGGGATGTCGCAACCGGCCGCAGGATGAACGTCCGGGAGGGACTCACTTCTTCTTCCCCCCGGATTTGCCGCCCGCCTGGGATTTGTCAGGAGATTGGTCGTCAGCCAATTGAACGGTGACCGGGGTGCCCTCCGCCAGCTTGTCAACGCCCGTCATGACCAGCACGTCGCCGGGGGCTACGCCGCTGGTGATTTCGGTTTCACCGCCTTCGTTGGTGCCCTCCGTGATTTGCCGAACGCTGACCGTGTTGTCGCGATTGACCACGTAGGCGTAGACGGAATGGGTGGTTCGCTGGATGACGGCGCTCGAAACCAGTGTGACGCCGCGCTTTTGCTCCACCAATAAGCGGACGTTGACGAACTGGTTGGGGAAAAGCTGGTGGGCGCTGTTATCGAAATCGGCGCGCAAGCGGAGCGATCCCGTGGTTGGATCGATCTGGTTGTCCACGGTCGACAGTGCCCCGGAGCCGATCTTCGTGGTGTTCGCCCGGTCCCAGGCTTCGGCCTGCAAATGCTGTCCCGCCGCCAATTTGCGGAGCACCACCGGAAGATCGTCCTCGGCCACGGTGAAAATCACGCTGATAGGCTGGATTTGCGTGATGACCAGCAGGCCGTTGGTGTCGGTGGCATGCACGATATTTCCCGGATCCACCAGCCGCAGGCCAATTCTGCCGGTAATGGGCGCCCGGATGCTGCAGTAAACCAGGTTCAACTTGACGCTGTCGATCTGTCCCTGGTCGGTCCTCACGATTCCTTCGGTCTGCGCCACCATCGCCTGCTGGGTGGCCAGTTGTTGCTCGGGGATCGCGTTCAGGGCCACCAGCTTTTGATAGCGGTCGAGATCGACGCGCGCATTATTGAGGATGGCCTGGTCGCGCATCAGTTGCCCCTCAGCCTGCTCCAACTGGACCTGGTAGGGCCGCGGGTCGATCTCCAGCAACAGGTCCCCCTGCTTCACCAGGTCGCCTTCGTTGTAGTGGAGCTTCATCAATTCCCCGTCCACCCGGCTCTTCACCGTCACCGTGTAAATGGGGGTCACCGAGCCGAGGCCGGTGATGTAGACGCCGATGTCTCCTCTGCGCGCCTTAGCTGCGACCACCGGGATGGCGCCTCCGCCTTTTTTTCCGCCGGCCGGGGGTGCGGCGCTCGAGGCGGAGGGCGTTGAGCCGGCCTTGGGCCAGAGATACCAGGCGCCGGCGCCCGCTAAAGCGAGAACCGCCAGCCACAGCCATCGCGCGGCTGAGGAGCGCTGTTTCGGGGGCTTCGCCGCCGGGGACGCAGTCAGGGTGCTCTGCTCCTGCTCCATCGTTGGGGGAGTCTGCTCTTTCATGTCGCCAAACCGCGGAATGCCTTCACCTGTCGCACGATGCCTGCGAACGCAATCGGCACAGCCAAGAGACACCGCGGACCATGTTTTCCATTCTAGCGGAACTTGCGGGCGCAAGGAGGAATGGCGATACCCGCTCATCCGGGCCATTCCGGAGTAGTCCTTTCGAGCCTTGACTCGCCGGAACGAGCAGGGGTATCGGGGCGAGTGCCGGCAGGCGGGGGCGCCCGTCAGTCCACCCTCGGAAGCGCAAAGGCCGCGGCGCAGTTGGCAGGCGAAAGCGCCTGCCCCACCAAACTCTACCAGATATACTTCATCGCGAACTGCATCTGCCGCGGCGTACCGAGCTGGCTGGAGAGCTTTCCGAAGCTCGATGAGATCAGAACGCTGTTGCTGGCCGACGCCGGATCGAAGCGGACGGAATTCGTCAGGTTGTAAGTCTCCCACCGGAACTGGAGCTTGTGATGCTCCGAATAGGGCATCGTGAAGTTCTTGTAGAGGCCGGTGTCGATGTTGAACAGACCGTTTCCGCGGAGACTGTCCCGGATGCCCGACTGGCCGGCCATGGTCTCGTTGAAGCCGGCGAAAGCCTGGGCCGAATTCTGCCACAGACTCGGGTATCCGGCGCTAGAATTGCCGGTACTCACGATGGGCGGAAGGGGCTGGCCGTTGGGAGTGGCATTGGCGTCGACGTTCCAGTTGGTCGGCCAGCGTTGGCCATTGATGATGGTGAGCGGAAGTCCGGAGGTTTGCCGGTACAGGCCACTGACCTCCCAGCCGCCGATAAAGGCATCCACGATCTTGTTGATATTCGTTCCGAACTGCCGGCCGCGGCCGAAGGGGAGCTGGTAAACAAAGTTCGCGTTGATCGACTGAAGCGTGTCGTAAGACGATACGGCCCGCATCTGGCTCGGGTTCCACGTGTTGATGACAAATCCGCTGAATGACCCGCCCTCGGTGGCCGAAGCGAGATCGATGGACTTCGAGAGCGTGTAATTGATATCGAACTGGAGCCCGTTGTTGAAACGTTTCCGGACCGTCCACTGCATGGCGTGATAATCGCCCTTGCCGATGGAGCTGTTGGCCGAGAGCGCGGAAAATTGGGGGTTGAAGATCATGAACGGCCCATAGACGCCGCAAGAGATCCCGCTGACCTGGCCGGTTGACTTGAACGTGGTGCCGCCTTTGGCGTTGCAGTTGGCGCCGTTGTCGGCGTTGTTCAGTGTGTTGGTGAAGTCGCCGGGATTGCTGTTCGCCTTGATGCCCTTGGTCGGGTCGCCTTTGTAGTCCAAGCCCCAGACCTGCGTTGACGACAGGACGTTGCCGCCGTACGCGGGATTCACACCTGCGGCGCCAGGCCACATATCCTCGAAGAACGGAATCTTGGGCAGGTTGGAAATCGTCACGCCCTGGTAGTCGAGCATGGTCGCCAACTGCGTCATGGCCCCGAAATAGTCCTGGCCTGATTTGGGATCGACCAGATCGGTTGGCATGGCCAGATCGCGTTGAATCAGGGAGTGCCGCGAGAGCCTGCCCACATAGGCGGCCTGCACGAAGAATCCCTTGCCCAGCTCCCGACCGACACCGAAATCCAGGCTGATCGAATAGGGCGCCTTGAGATTGTCGTCAACACTATTGGTGATGGCGAACGAGCCCGACCCGCTGGTCGGATAGGTCACGGGCAGACCGCCCGGCGGCGGGGGCGGCACGAGCACGCTGGGGACTCCATAGAACGTGGTAAACCGCGGCACTTGCGCCGAATTCAAGATGTTAGCCGGGTTGCTCAAGGAGCTGGAAAGGCCGAACTGCGAGCTGCTGAACGACTGGGCCAGCGGCTGGCCGATGAGATCGTAGTACATTCCGGCTCCGGCGCGGATGGAGGTCTTGCCCGGGCCGCCGAAGAAAAACTTCGAAAGCCCGCTGTCACCCTTTGGCGAGTAAGCGATGCCCAAACGCGGCGCCAGGTTCTTGTGGTACGGGTACATCGGCCGCCCGCCGGCGCCGTTTTCGGGGATAAATTGGATCAGCGGCGCGCCCGCTTGCGACTGGCCTTGGGCCGCGAGGTTCGCGCGGTCGGCCAGCCATGTGTTGAGCGGAATGTTGGTCGAAGCCTGCTGGCCGTTGGCCTCATATACCGGCGGCTCGAGCGACAGGCGGAGCCCCGCCGTCACCGTCAGGCTGCGGCTC
>OMOG01000648.1 GCA_900290305.1 Candidatus Sulfopaludibacter sp. SbA4 | reverse complement strand
AGAAAGGACTTCTCCGTGGATATGCTGCCCGCCAGCCTCGAGGAAGGAATGGATAGACGATTATGAAAATGAAGCTGTTTGTCTTGCCTGTGGTCCTGGCGCTGCTGGTGTCGCTCGGCGCTTGCTCCAAATCCCCAACCGTCCGCGCCGGCAGCGGAGACGAGCCGGACTCGGTGGTGACGGTCGGCATCACACCGGTCACGCGCAAGCCGATGATGCGACAGATCACCGTCTCTTCGGAGTTGGTGCCCTACCAGGAGATCGATGTCTATGCCAAAGAGTCCGGCTATGTGAAGGACCTGCTGGTGGATTACGGCTCGCGGGTACAGAAAGGGCAGTTGATGGCCGTGCTCGAAATTCCGGAGCTGGAGATACAGTTGCAGCAGGACGCCGCCGCCGCCGAGAGCGCCTCCGAACGAGTGACCCACGCACAGCGCGAGTTGGACCGGCTGGAGGCGCAGCACCGTCCGGCTCACGCATTTGCCGAGCGCATGAACGGAGTGGCCAAGACGCAGCCCAACCTGGTGGCGCAACAGGAGATCGATGACGCCTTGGGCAAGGACCTGGCACTGGAAGCCCAGGTGGAGGCTGGAAAGTCGGCCTACCAAACCACACAGAGTCAGTTGGATGAGGCCAAGGCAAAACAGCAGCGCGACAAGGTGATGTTCGACTATGCCAGAATTACCGCTCCCTTCGCGGGCGTGGTGACGCAGCGCTACGCCAACCAGGGAACCCTGATGCAGGCAGGCACCAGCTCGAGCACGCAGGCCATGCCCCTGGTTCGGCTCTCCCAGGACGATTTGTTTCGCCTGGTCATTCCCGTGCCGGAGTCTTATGTGAAGTACATTCACATCGGCGATCCTGTCCAGGTGCGCGTCTCCTCCCTGGACAAGGTGTTCCCGGGCAGAGTCAAGCGCTTCTCGATGGACGTGGCCGCCGAGACCCGCACCATGCATACCGAAGTGGAAATGTCCAACCCGTCGCACGTCCTGATGCCGGGACTCTTCGCCGAGGCGACTCTGACGCTGGAGCGTAAGAATTCCGCGCTGGTCCTGCCGCTGCAGGCGGTGAACCAGACCGGCGGCCAGGCCACCATCTTCCTGGTGGATCCCAACAACACGCTGCAGGAACGCAAGATCACGCTCGGTTTGCAGACGGCCACTGACGCCGAGGTCTTGAGCGGCCTCAATGAAGGCGATCGCGTCGTCATCAGCGACCGAAGCGGCCTGAAAGCCGGCTTGCACGTCAAGCCGCAGCAGACCGACGTTTCTCAGTACCAGAGCGCCAATTCACAGTAGGCGTTCTCCGGACAAGCTCCCATGTCGCGTTTCTCCATCAAGAATCCGTACTTCATCGTGGTGGTCTGCCTGGCGCTCATGGTCATCGGAGCGACCAGCTTCGCACACATGCCGGTGGATCTCTTCCCGGCCATCAATCTGCCGGAAGTCGTGGTCGCGACGTTTTACTCGGGCATGCCGCCGCAGGATATCGAGACCGATATCACCAATCCGCTGGAACGTTTCTTCACGCTGGCCTCCGGCATCGATCACATGGAATCGCGCTCGCTTCTGGGCGTGAGCATTATTAAGGTCTACTTCCAGCCGGGAACGGACGCGGACGCCGATGTCACTGAACTTTCGAATCTCGCCTTGGCGGATCTAAAGCGCCTGCCGCCGGGCACGTTGCCGCCGGTGGTCTTGAAGTTCGATGCGTCCAGCCTGCCGGTGTGTTTGGTCACCTTGAAGGGCCAAGGGCTCACCCAGACGCAACTCCACGATATCGGGCAGTTTACCATCCGCAACCAGATCGCCGTCGTCAAAGGGGCCGAGATTCCGCCTCCGTTCGGGGGAAAGTACCGCCAGGCCATGGTCTACGTGGATCCTTACAAGCTGCTGTCCCGGCAGCTCAGTCTCATGGATGTAGTCGACGCCTTGAACAAGAGTAATCTCATTCTTCCGGCCGGCGACGTGAAGATGGGGCCTTATGACTACT
>OMOG01000649.1 GCA_900290305.1 Candidatus Sulfopaludibacter sp. SbA4 | reverse complement strand
CGGCAACCAGTGGCTGGACATCGCCATGATCCGCATGAACCACAACGGCACCCGCATGGACACCCCCACCACCCGCGACGTCGACCAACCCGGCGACGTGGACCAGGTGGTCGCCAACACCCGGAAGGTACACCAGCAGGGAACCGGCGTGATCAGCATGAAGCTGGTCGGCGAAGGCCGTTTCACCAACCCGGAAGACCGCGAAGCGGCGCTCAAGTTCGCCATGAACCTCGGCTGCGTCGACGCCGTGACCATCGGGTTCAAGAGCACTGCGGAAATCGACGAGGCCATCGAGCGCATGAACCGCGCGCTCAACGCCTGAGCACGCGGTCATAAGCGCGGCGCACGTTCCCCGGCACCTGGTAGCGGTCGAATTCCCCAGGCGCGCACCAAGCCACCGCGCGCGATTCCTCGGAAACGCGGAACTCGCCCGCCAGCGCCCGGAAAAAGAAGATCAGGTCGTGGTGCAGGTGAAACGGCTCGCCCCGTTTTGGCGGGATGCCGTGGACATCGGCGCCCACCAGCGGCGGGATTCCGTTAGCCAGCAGAGCCCCGGTCTCTTCCACCACTTCGCGCCGCGCGGCGTCCTCGATCTCGGCGTCCTCGGGCTCCACGTGGCCGCCCGGAAGCAGCCAGCGGTCCAGCCGCCGGTGGTGGACCAGCAGGACGCGCCCGCCGTCCGGAGCCAGCACCAGCCCCGTGCAGGTGATGTGTCCGGGAGTGAACTGGCTGCGCGCTGGCTGCGCGAAAACGGGGCCGGCGAGTGCTCGAGAAGCATCCGGATCAGGTCGCGGCTCTTGTGCGCTTCGCCATCCGCGGCGAAGCCGGAGTGCTCCACCAGGGCGGCGACGGTTGGCGGATCGATCATGGGCCATCTCTACGGCCGCGGCTCGGAAGCGCCGCGCGGCTTCGGCTTCCCCGAGCGCATGTACACGATTCTCGCGGGGAACGGGATCGCGATGCCCTCTTCCCGAAACCGTTTCAAGATGCGCTTGCGCAGTTGGTGCCGCACGCCGTACTGGTCGGCGAACTCCGCCACCTGAAAGCCGAGCGTAAAGCCGAGGGAAGACTCGCCGAAGCCCGGGTCGAGACTGACTCCCGGCGGCGGATCGGCCAGCATGCCCGGTATCTCCCGCGCGCCTTGCGTGGCCACTTCCAGCAGCACCCGCTCCACATGCTCTTCGTCGCACTCGTAGCTGACCGACACCTGGACGCTGGCCGCCATGCGCTTTTCCGGCAGATAGTAGTTCGTCACGATGGCCTGCGCCAGCTTGGCATTGGGAATGATCACCATGTTGTTTCCCAGGCCGCGGATGGTGGTGCTCCGCCAGGCGATGTCGGTGACGTATCCTTCCTCGCCCGTATTGAGCTTGATGTAGTCGCCCAGGCGGATCTGCCGGGCAACCGCCACATAGAAGCCGGCGAACAGGTTGGAGAGCGTATCCTGCAGCTGGAGAGCGTATCCTGCAGCGCCAGCGCCACCGCCAGGCCGCCCACACCCAGGGCGGTCAGAATCGGCGTAATTTCGAGGCCGAGCGCTCGCAGCAGCACGACGATGCCCAGCAGGACTACCGCGAGCTGCGCCAGGTTTTGGGTGAGCGTGGTGACCGGCAACGCGCCGGGAACCTGGTCGCCATAGTGCCGCACCAGGTTGCCGGCCAGCCGCATGCTCATCAAGGTCAGCGAGACGATCCACAACACCAGCAGAACTTTCGCAGTCCAGTCTGTGTAGCGGTGCGGCAGCTCCGAGCTTTGGATCCCCAGGTGCACCCCGAGGATCGCAGTCCATATGAGAATCGGTCCACGGAGAGCCTTCGTGAGGACGATGCCGGCATGGCTGCCAGTCCTTGAGGTCCACGTGCCGAGAGCGTGCAGCACCAGCCCGCGGACCACCCACCCCATGATAAACGTGGCCGCGAAAATCGCCATCGGCAGCACGAGTTGCATGGGGTGCTCCACCAGTATGCGCCGGATCGTCTCCATTCCGCCTCTCTACATCAGAGTCTCACAAACGCCTGTGGGGACAGGCGGGGTACCCTCTGGGTCCGCCTGCCAACCGCGCGCCTCACAAATCGCTTGCACGCCCCCAGGGGCCGGTGCGTCATTCCTATGTGCGGCCACACGTGTCACTTCTCGGCCTGTTGATGGCCTGCTGCCTGCTGGCGGACGACCCTACCGCCGCGCAGCTCTATGAGAGGGGACGCAAAGCGGAAAAGGCCGGGCACATGGCCGAGGCCTACATCATGTATTCCGAGGCGGCCGCGCTCGAGCCCAACAACGAGGCGTACTGGCTCCGCACCCAGGCCGTCCGGACGCGCGCCGCGCTCGAGGCCAGGCCGATGCCCCCGCAAGCCGCGGAACTGCCGGCCGGCGACGGCGACGGCGACTCGCCGGAAGCGCTCTTCGATCCGCCCACTGCCCGCGACCGGATGGATGCGCGCAATCCGTTGCCACCCTCCGAATTGACCGCCGAAGCGGGGATCAAGAATATCGACTTCCAGGGCAACTATCAGAGTGTGTTCTCGGACGTGGCGCATGACTTCGGGCTGGATTGCGTGTTCGAAGTCGAATTTCCAGCCGGCCCGCCGTTCCGCTTTCGAATGCACGGCGTGGATTATCGCGAAGCCCTGCGCGGCCTGGAAGCCGCCACTGGCTCGTTCGTGGTGCCGCTCAGCGAAAAAAAGTTCATGGTGGTCAAAGACACTCCGCCCAAGCGGCAGCAACTGGAACCGCACATCGTGGTGTCGGTCCATCTCAAAGAGACCCCCACCCCGCAGGATTTCACCGCCATGATCACGGCGGTGCAGCAGACCTTCGCCATCGAGAAGGTGGCCTTCGACACCCAGAACAGTACCGTGTATATGCGGGGTCCCATCTCCAAAGTGCTGCCCGCCCGCGCCATGTTCGAGGACCTGCAACATCCGCGGGCCCAGATCATGATCCAGGTCAAGCTGCTCGAAGTCAGCCGCAACGACACCCTCGAGTACGGAGTCCAGCTTCCCACCGAGTTGCCGATTCTTCCGCGCCCGGTGACCCTCAATCTCACCCGCCTGGCATTCAGCACCTCCGGCATTTACATCGGATTTCAAGCCGTCAGTGCCGCACTGGTAGCCCAGATGTCGAACGGATCGAGCCACACCTTGCTCGACGGGGAACTGCGGGCCGGCGACGGGCAGCCCGCTACCCTGCACGCGGGCCAAAAGTACCCGATACTCACCGCCGGCTACTTCGGCCCGGCCAGTTTCTCGGGACCGGGAGCCTACACTCCGCCCCCCTCCTTCACTTTCCAGGACCTGGGATTGAATCTGAAAATCACCCCGACCGTGCAGTCGATGGAAAGCGTCGCGATGGATCTCGAGGCCGAATTCAAAGTGCTGGCGGGACAGGCGGTGAACGGAATCCCGGTGATTGCCAGCCGCTCCGTGAAGTCCGGAGTCCAGCTTCGGCTGGGAGAGTGGGCCATGGTATCGGGCCTCGTCGACACCAGCGAAGCGTACACCATCTCGGGCATTCCCGGCCTCTCGCGCATCCCGTACGTGGGGCCGTTGGCCGCCACCCGCGAGCACGATCGCACCAACGATCAGGTGCTGCTGCTCATCCGCCCGATCCTGCTCACGCTCCCTCCCAGCCAGTCGATGCCGCGCACGTTCTATGTGGGAAGCGACACTCGCCCGCTGACGCCGCTGTAAAGGGTGTTTGGGATCATTGGAACGGAAAACCGGGTTAGGGTCACCCGAGTTTTGCAGATCCCGTGAACCGCTGGCGTCAAGCGACATCTTCCAAGGCATCGGCCGGATTGCGAAGGGGTCGAAGCTGGCCCCGCACCACGGAGTCCGGAACGGAGAAGGCATAGCGCCCCAGTAGATTAGATTGATGTGCTCGAAAACCAGCGGGGAAAGGCGTGCCACGTCTTCCGGCTGGATGGGGTAGCCCTCGCCTGCAAGCTGATCCAAAGCAGCGTTGATGTAGAGGGTGTTCCACAAAATAATGATGTTCACGCCCAAGCCCAACGCGCCCAACTGATCCTCCTGCCCCTCCCGATACCGCTGGCGCAGCTCCCCTCTCTTACCGTGGAAGACCGCGCGGGCCAGTTTGTGCCGGTCTTCGCCTCTATTTAACTGGGTGAGGGTTCGCCTGCGCTTGTTTTCATCGGCCATATAGGTCAGGGCGTGAATCGTTTTGTCGACGCGCCCCAGTTCCGCCACGGCCTGAGCAAGTTTTGTCGGGCGATCGTCAATTCGAAGCGTCTTAATGATCGAGGCCGCCTGTACCATACCGAGTTTGAGCCGGCAAGCCGGAGCATGTCATCCCAGCTCTCCTCAATGAGCTTGGTGTTGATCCGGTGGCCGGCAATGCCATTCAGCGAGCTGTAATCGGCCGAAGGATCAATCCGCCAATAACGGGCGCCGCCGATATCGGCGATCCGCGGGCGAAAGCGGTAGCCCAACAAACAAAAGCAACCCGAAGCCAACCGTCCGGTACGTCACAGAGGTCCTCAAGAAACGTCCCGAGGAAGCCGGCGGTGCAGAGCTGGATAGCGAAGCCCAAACGGCTATGATCGCCGCGATGGGAGTTGACGAGCCGGCGATCACGGTCGTCCAGGTGGAAATAGCGGGTCAATTGTTCCGGGCTGAGTTCTCCGGCAAAGCGGCCGTAGCGGTTCCGCTGCTGTTCGGTCAGGAAACTAACGGGCATGGGCCTCCTCCATCTCGGTGGAGGCATTTGCAAAACTTACAAGTTCTGCGCGAAAATAAACTCTATTTCCGCAGAATTTCGTTTGCAAAAGTATGCTTCAAAAGGAGCCTTTATGCTATGCAAGAGCTTTTGCAAGACCCTGGAGGAGTGCAAGCAAATGAAGATAGGCTACGCGCGTGTCTCCACGCAGGACCGGAAACTGGATCTGCAATTGCGGGCGCTGAAGAAGGCCGGATGCCAGAAGATCTTCCGCGAGAAGGTCTCGGGCTTCAGTCGGCAGCGGCTGGAATTCCAGCGTATGCTCGACCAGATCCGGCCTGGCGACGTTATCATTGTTTGGAAACTAGATCGCCCAGCTAGCCCTGCCCTTTACCCGTAAATTGATGCGAAACAGTCACTCATCGCTCAATGCGAACCCGAGCGAC
>OMOG01000653.1 GCA_900290305.1 Candidatus Sulfopaludibacter sp. SbA4 | reverse complement strand
AATCGCCGTGGTGCTGGCGTCCATGGTGGAGGGCGTGGCCGAGTACAACCTCGGCATCTCCGCGGTCCTCATCATGTTCCTGGTCGTAGTGGCCTGCGGATACCTGGCCCTGGAGAAGGACGTCGTGACGCAGTAGGTGGGGCAGGCGTTTTCGCCTGCCACCCGGCATCGCGCCGCACCCGGACTTTCACCTCCACGCGCGACCCCAGCCGGTTGATGATCGACATCAGGCGATCGACGGTGAACCGCCCCAGGTCCGCATTGCGGATGCGGGAGAAATCCGCCGCCGCAATCCCCGTGCGCTCGTGCGCGACGCGTACGGTCAGACCGTCTTGGTCGAGCGCCTTGATGATCTCGGCCGCGAGGATCGCCTTGAATTGTTCCGCATCCGCGTTCTTGTGCCCAAGATCGCGGAACACGTTCCCGCTTCCGCGCACGACGTCCAGCCCTTCGCCCTTCATTTCAACGTCTCCTTCAGACCTTTCAGACGGTCTTTGATCAGATCAAGCTCGCGCTTGGGCGTTTTGATGCCCTGCGTCGATTTCTTCTGAAACGCGTGGACGACCCAGATTTCCTCGGCAAGTTGCACCGCGTATATCACGCGATACGCATCCCGCCGGAACGCCAGCGCGATCTCGAACACGCCCGATCCCATGCCTTGCATGGGCTTGGCGATATCGGCCTTGCCGCGTTCGGCGGCGATCGTCAACGCTGCCAGGCAGATCGACCGGGCCCCTTCAGGGAACGTCTCGAATTCCTTCAGTGCTGCTCTGATCCATGAAACCGGCCGTGTTTTTGGGGTCATCGCCTCCCGCTGCAGCTACTCCCTCATTTGTATGTTGTCATATTTGACAACACCTGTCAAGCGCCCCAGCCGAACCAACTCACTTCACGGTGATCAGATCGTCGGCCACCGCACGGACTCCTCCTTGGCCGCAATCAGGCGCCTACCAACTTCCGCGGATCCAGCCTTAGCCTGGTTGTCCATTTTGGTTTTCCAGCCCGCCGCAACGGCTTGACCAAGTGACTTCAGGGGCTCGGTGTAGTTAGCGAGAGGTTTGTTACCATCGAGCCAAATCTCCCCCCATCCACCCGGGTGGCCTGCGGATACCTGGCGTTGGAGAAGGACGTCATAGTGCAGTAGGCGCGGCGGGCGTTTTCGCCTGCCACCCGCCAGCGCGCCGCACCCGGGCCTTCACCTCCACGCGCGACCCCAGCCGGTTGATGATCGACATCAGGCGATTCGACGGTGAACCGCCCCAGGTCCGCATTGCGGATGCGGGAGAAATCGGCCGCCGCAATCCCCGTGCGGCCGTGCGCGGCGCGTACGCTCAGGCCGTCCCGGTCGAGCGCTTTGATGATTTCGGCCGCGAGGATCGCCTTGAATTGTTCCGCATCGGCGTTCTTGTGCCCCAGATCGCGGAACACGTTCCCGCTTCCGCGCACGACGTCCAGCTTTTCGCCCTTCATTTCAACGTCTCCTTCAGACTTTTCCTTCTGAAACGCGTGAACGACCCAGATTTCCTCGGCAAGTTGCACCGCGTAGATCACGCAATACGCATCCCGCGGAACGGCAGCGCGATTTCGAACACTCCCGGTCCCATGCCGTGCGTGTTTCGCGATATCCGCCTTGCCGCGTTCGGCGGCGATCGTCAAGGCTGCCAGGCAGATCGAGGGCTCGCGGCTCTCAGCGCCTGGGCCTCGGTCCGCGCGCAGGCGCGAATCCATCGAAACCTCCGCAGTCGCTCATTCAGCCGGCTCCCTGGAACTTTTTTTCCGTTATGGCGGTTGGCCCCGGACCGGAAATGCATGATGGCTGTCCTCGCAGACCGCTTCACTCATGGCATAATATGAGGATTCTATGCACTCCAGCCGCTACCCTAACGCAGCCGGTGTCCTCGGGGTTCTGGCCTTTTCTACAGTCCGTGTCCTCGGGGTTCTGGCCTTTTCTACAGCCCTGAACGTCGTCGCGCAACCGCCGCATCCATCTGCCAAGGCGCATCCTGACTTTGAAGGCGCATGGAGTTCCGCCACCGCCATTCCTCTTGAACGCCCCGCGCGGCTGAAGGATAAACCGTACTACACTCCCGAAGAAGCGGCTCAATTGCAAGAAAAGGCGCGCGGCCCGGATGACGATCCACTGAGCCGGTTGGAGACCGGGTCGGTGATGTTGCCCAGCCTGCGGACTTCCATCATCACCGATCCTCCCAACGGCTTGCTTCCCAGCCTCACTCCCCTGGCGGCCGCGGCCAAGCGGGATCGCTTGGAGCGCCTCCACAATCCGGCCGCGGCGACAGACATGGGACTCCAGGATCGATGCCTGCTCTTTCCCACCTCCGTGCCGCCGATGATCCCATACCGTTACAACAGCAACTATCAAATCGTCCAGACAGATGATGCGGTCGTGGTGCAGTCGGAAATGATCCACGACGCGAGAGTCATTCGGCTCGATCGCCGTTCGCACCTGCCATCGAATATCAGGCAGTGGCTGGGCGATTCGCTGGGGCATTGGGAAGGCGCCACACTCGTGGTGGACACGACCAACTTTAACGATGCCGGGGGCTTCTACGGGGACGCCGGAGGAATGTACGGCTGGGACCGCAACATGCACGTTGTGGAACGCTTCAGTTTGATCGACGCCAACACTATTCTTTACCGCTTTGAAGTGGAGGACCCTACTGCCTACACGCAGCCCTGGAAGGGCGAACTCACCATGAGACGGGCGTCAAGTCCGCCATTTGAGTACGCCTGCCACGAGGGCAACCAGGATTTACCCAACATCCTGAAACTCTCAGCGTCGCAGCGCTAGTCCGATGAGAGACCCCCCGGCTCTGCCGGGGAGGCAGTAAGTTTGACAGTTCCGGGAATCTGGGGTTCGCGCCGCATCGCTCTCCAATGTGATGAGAGAGCGATTTGCCGTGCCGGCCGGACGCTTCGGGCTGAAACTCAGCTTCCGGCGCGGGCTCTTGTTTTGGGCGGTTGCGATCAGGCCCCTTTGAGGGGCCAGCAACCGAAAAGCCTCCGGCTCAGCCTCCGGCTCTGCCGGAGGATGCTTACTAAAACGCTCCCGGCGTCTTTGGCGCAGCCTTTCAGGCCACCCGTGAAGACGCAACAGTTAAACCGCTGAAAACAGGACCTCCCGTACCCCTGAGCGTACAGGATTTCCGAAACGGTCCCTCCTGGCCCTACGGACCCGCGTTTGCGTCACTCCAGGCTGAAGTCGTTGCCTTTGCCCTCGATGCCCTTGGTGCGGTCGGCCGATCCAACGATGTAGAAGAAATATTCGCCCCGCGGCAGAATACTGGCCGCGACCTTATAAAGGCCGGGCCCGGCGTCCTGGGTCTCGAAGGGCTTCATGACTTCCATGTGAAGGCCGTGTTTGCCGCCGACGAAGCCGCCACCCGCGCTCACCTCGAGCTCCCTTCGGTCGGACTTCACGTACAGTTTGACGAGCGCGAATTCATCGCCCTGCTGGCCTTCGGGGATTCGCGCGTAGAACACGGGCGCCTGTTCCTTGACCCTCAACCGCGCGTTGGGGCCGATCAGGCAGGCGTTGGTCTTGACGCTCTTCACTCCCATGGTGAAGTGGCCTGCGGATATCTGGCCCTGGAGAAGGACGTCGTAACTCAGTAGAAAGGTTGGGCGGACATTTGCGAATCAGGCAACCTGCCTGTTCTTCGCTCTCGGCCTGCCAGGCGTGATGTCGACATCCACTTTCAGACCGGCGGCGGCAACCATGTTGACCAGCGTGTCGATTGTGAATAGCCCGATCTTGCCGCGCACCAGATCCGAGATTCGTGGCTGCGATACACCCATGATTCTGGCCGCGCGAGACTGAGTAATCTTTCTCTCCCGGATATAGCCGGTGAGAGCCATCGTCATCTTGGCGCGGATGCGGAGGCTTTCCGCTTCGGCGAGCGGAAATCCGCAGTCTACAAAGACATTCTCACTGCCTTTTGTCACTCGCATCACTTCTGCCTTTCCAAACGCGGTTTTTCTCAGCGCTCTCCACTTCCTCAGCGCCCTCAGGTTTTGACTCTGTCTTCTCCGCGCTTGTCTCTGTGACTCCGCGCCTCCGCGGTGAACTCTCTTTTTGCGGTAACTCATTTCACGGTGATCAGGTCGTCGTCCTTCGGATCTGACTCGATCGTGACATCCCGGTACTCGTCGAACAAACCGGCGTTGTGCATCTGCCAGGCAATCGGCCCCACCTTGCCCGCGGCGGGGTCCTGGAAATCCAGCACCTCGACGGCCTTGCTCCCCGGCGGCTGAGCCACCGCCATGCGAGCGGTTCCCTTGGCGGCGTCCGCAACGATCTCGACCCGGCTCCACTCATGAACGTCGAAGTGAGTCTTCGTCACCGAGGTGAATTCCGGCCCTCCGTTGTTATTCATTCCCGGCCGGTAGTCCCAGTGTCCGCCGTTGGGAACCTGAAACTGAATCCCACCGAGCGCGTCGAGAGGCTTCTCCCCGGCTGGCGGGCGGCTGCAAAAGACGAGAACGCAGGCCTGGTGGTCGGGATTGCCCGAGACGTGCCTCATCGTAAACATCACCCGATAGCGGCCGTAGTCCTTCGCCGTGTAGATGACCCCGCGCCCGCTGCCCGTGCTGGCCATGGCGCCGTCCTTGACCACCCAACCGGTGGAAACGCTCTTCGCCAACTCCCCCGGATAAGCGTCTTCCAGCAGCAGTTTGTTCAGCCGCGCCAGTTGCTGGCCGCTGGGATTCTGCTGGAGCAACTGCTCGGTCTCGGGCCGCAGGACGACATTGCGGAAACGTGCCCGGTCATAGATCGAAGGTCCGGAGATCATCTCGTTCA
>OMOG01000654.1 GCA_900290305.1 Candidatus Sulfopaludibacter sp. SbA4 | reverse complement strand
CACTCCGGACCGGCTCTATCTCGGCGGCCAGACCTTGTGGCGCTCCGGCGATGGCGCGGCCAACTGGTTCGCTGTCAGCGCCGCCATCCCTTCTGTCAGCGGCATCAGCACCATCGCGGTCTCTCCCGCCGACCCGAACCACGTCCTCTTCGGAACCTCCACCGGCAGCATCTACAACAACCCCAACGCGCTCGCCGGCGATGCTGACACCGCCTGGAACGTCGCCACCCCGCGCTCCGGTTTCGTGGCTGCCCTGGCCTTCGACCCCACCACTCCCGCCACCGTCTACGCGGCCTACAGCACCTTCAAGATTGCGGACCAGAATTACGTCTACAAGTCGCTGGATGGCGGAGTCACCTGGACGGGCATCGATGGCTCGGGCGATCTCGGCCTGCCCGACGCCCCGGTCAGCGCGATTCTCGCAGATCCGCTCAACCCCGCCACCATCTACGCCGGCACCGACCTCGGCGTGTTCGTCTCCATCGACGCCGGCGCCACCTGGGCGCGCGAAGATGCCCCCTACGCCGATACCCCCGTCGTCAACCTGGCGCTCGACCGCAATGCCGGCCTCAGCAACCTGTTCGCCTTCACCATCGGCCGCGGCGCTTGGCGCATCAGCCTGCCGGATTCCGGCACGGGCTGCCAGTACGCCGTCTCTTCCGTCGCCGCCGCGTTTCCAGCCTACGGCGGAACCGCGCCGCTGAATGTCACCACCGCAAACAACTGCATGTGGGTCGCGGTGGGAGATGCCAATTTCACCGTGCAATCGCCGGCTACCGGAGTGGGCAGCGGAACCGCGTCCATCGCCGCCCAGATCAACACCGGAACCACGGCCCGCGGCGGCACGGTCTACGTCCAGGACCAGGCCGTCGCACTGAAGCAAAGCGCCCCGCTGGTGGCCGGCGGTAACGATGAGCCCGCGTCCGCGACTTCGGTGGCGCTGCCCTACGTGGGTATCGAGGACACCCGCCGCCTCACCTCCAACCCCGCCGATCCGGTGCATTCCTGTACCGGGTCAGCCGATTTCAAGACCGCCTGGTGGCGGCTCACCCCGGCCGCATCCGGCACCCTGACTCTCAGCGTACAAGGCGAGCGCTACGACGTCGGCGGCAATTCGGGCGTGGTGCTGGCCATCTACGATACCGCGGCGAACGAGCTCGGTTGCATCGTGCGTCCGCGCGATACCAGCCCCTGGCAAATGGTCAACACGCAAATCCCGGTCACCGCCGGCAACACCTACCTGATCGAAGTCAGCGCCACCGGCAACACCGCCAACGACGGCGGCTACACCATCCTGGCCGCCGGTGAATGACCTGTGCGGCAGGCTGGCAGCCAGTTGTAGCCCTCCAAAAGCGCCTATAGAGGAATCGCATCTATCAATGCTCGTGAAATATCGAAGACAAGGTTCGGAGTGTAGCCACGGCCGAGTTTGGGGTGCCAATGCCTGCCATGTGCTAACTAACCAGTCGCGCAGTCTCAAAGCTCCCCGAAAACCGGATATAACACTCCCAAGCATACCCTCTTCTTTCATCGCGGCCAGAATGTCTTCATCCAGCCGGATCTTATCGCCCCTGCGCTTATTGAGTTCGCGAAATCGTCTGGAGAGGGGGTCCTTTTTGCGTTCGGCGACGCGAGTTTTGACCTCGATTCTCAGCACCGCTTCTGTTGTGGTGAGGAGTTCGAGCATCGTGAGCAGTTCCAGTTGGCTTCTCTGCGCGTCGAAAAACTCTTCGATCTCACTGCGTGTGAGGCCGGTGAATTGCTTCTCGTGGGAATGGAGGGCCTCGCCTAAGACGCTGACGCCCGAGGTGAAGCGTAGAATTTTTGCGAGAGATTCGCCGATCAATGCATTTTGAAACTCGAACCACACCCAAACGGAATCGATATCGGGATCTTCGCGGCTCGAAAACGGGAATATCACGGTACCGGCAGCATCACCCTTTCAAGAGCGTATTTCAAAGACTTTTGGTCAAGCGGCAGGGTTTTGAAGCGCGGGATGCGCTGAAGAATAACCGCCCATTCACCCTTAGCGTCTAGCAGCAGGGTTACCGTATCGCGCTCGCCGCGGATGTCCACGCGGCCAGATGCCCCAGCCACCGTTATGCCTACCGGTAGGAATTTCACCCGTTCCGTACCCACGGTGATTTCGAGGGCCGGAATGGAGTACCCCCCGATGAAGTTCTCGGTTACCCCCATGCACGTCATCGACATCTGCCGCATGATGAAGCGCCGGCTAAAGGACGCCGGCTTGTCCGTGCGCCTGTCGCCGCACTCATTCCGCGTCACGACCATCACGGACCTGCTGGAACATGGCGTCGCGCTCGAAGACGTGCAGCGCCTGGCCGGCCACGCCGACCCGCGCACCACCCGCCTCCACGGCCGCCGCGACAAGAAGATCACCCGCAACATCGTCGAGCGGATTTCGATTTGACAGTTGTACTAATTAACGTGCCTCCCCTGGCTGGTATATGAGCCGGTCGGTCTTTACCCCTAACTGTTTTTTCTGTGGGGTTGGGAATGTGGCTCCAGGCAAACAATGCGACAGCCACCATTGCCAGAATGAGCAACAGCACTTCGAACGCCCCCCAGAGCAGCGCCCGGAGTCTGCCGAAGAAGTCGTCGATTTCGTATTTGGAAGGCAGCGTGAAAAACATAAGCCCCTCGAACGAAGCTCTTCATTGAGCTTCATCTCAAGGGACCCAAAAACATGACACCTCTTTCGGGGCTCCCTGTCAAGTGAAAATATTGAACAGGATCGTGGTTGGCTTGTGGAAAAGCCTTTCGAGGGAGGGGCCATGAGTTCCAGGTAGTCGCGGAGAAGAACAGCCTGTCCCTTCTGATCGGGCCGCCCACGAAGGCCCCCAATGTAATCATTAACTTCAGGGGCGCCAAGCGTCGCTGGGTCGTGGGAATGATGTTGCCTGGAAACGGGGGCCGTGCCGTGGAATTCGTTAGAGCCGCTCTATCGCCAGGGTTTGTCGGTTGGTTTGTAGTTGTTGTTGGCACCATCGAGCATGAATCTTTGGCCAGCTCTCTTAGGAACGTACACCGGTCCGCCCAAGGTAGACGCCGAATTTGATGGTGTGAGTGCCGATGACCTTGGTGGTGGTGGTCAGTGCGTAGAAACCGGTCGCCCCGGCGTAATCCTTGTAGTCGGCTCTTCATCATCATGACGACTTGGTTCCGGGTTCCTGTGAATCGCCTCCGAAGGCATCCTCGAACGAGCAGTCGATGAAGGAAAAAATCGGGCCGAGGCCGCGCGAAAGAAGGATAAGGCGACTTATGATCTCATCTTCCTCTACTCCTCCCCTTTTCCTCCCACCAAAAAACACGGTCACGCCGAAACTCCCGAAATTTTCTGAATGATTTCAATCACTTCCGTATCGCCAGGCCCGATATCCCGACGCTTGTGAGGTATGTATAAATCAGGAGGAAGAAATGCGCAATCCCTGCCCGCCGCCGCCGTCGGACCCCCGCACCGGCCCGGGTGACGATGATTTTCCACAAAATGACAAATCATCGTCACCCGATTTGGAGCCATTGCCGCAACCCACAGAAACAGAAGAGCTTAGAACAGCACCAAAAATAAATCGACATACCTCGAATTCATCGTCACCAGCGTCACCCACCCAGGGAGACGCGTGGAGTCAAAACCTCCCCCACGCGTCTCCCGATTTCTCGCCGTCGCCGCAACCAACAGAAACAAAGGAAGTTAGACTCGCACACAACAGTGTGTGCAGACTCATCCCGGTGCGTCACCCGCGCCCGGCGCCTTCCCCGCGTGATAGTATCGTTGCCGGACGCCGTATGAAAGCCTACCTCTTTCTAATGACCCTCCTCGCCGCCCGCCCCCTCCCCGCGCAACTCCGCACCGTCCAGGCGCCCACCGCCAACGGCGCCGTCGAAGGCGTCGTCTCCGCCGACAACCAGGTCCGCACCTTCAAAGGCATCCCCTTCGCCGCGCCGCCCGTCGGCCCCCTCCGATGGCGAGCGCCCCAGCCCGCCGCCTCCTGGACCGGGGTCCGAAAAGCCGTTGACTACGGTCCGGGCTGCATGCAGGGCCCCATCTTCTCCGACATGATCTTCCACGATGACGGCCCCAGCGAAGACTGCCTGTATCTCAATCTCTGGATGCCCGAGGCCGCCGTCGCCGGCAAGCCGCCCGGCGAGGTCCGCCTGCCGGTCTTGGTCTGGATCTACGGCGGCGGTTTTCAGGCCGGGGGGTCCTCCGAGCCCCGCCAGGACGCCGGCAATCTCTCGAAAAAGGGCGTCCTGGTCGGTGCGCATGAATTACCGCCCGGGCCGTCGAGTACTTCTTCGGGCGCCACCTGCGCCAGAACCTGCATTTGCCGTACGCTGACCCTGGCGGTCACGGTATCGAGTTGATATTCCGTCACTTACACGAGAAGAAGCGGATCATCGAGCTCCGCGAGGACGCGGGAGGCGCAAAATTGTAAAAACGACCCTGAATTTGCGCCCCCCGATTTCGAGCCCCCTCCGCAACCCACAGAAACAGAAGAGGTTAAAACGTCATGAAAAATAAACTGACACGCGGAGCCAAGATGCGCCTCCCGGCCCCTGGCTCCCGGCCCCCGTCAGTGCCGCCGCGCCCGAACGATCTCCACCTCTGCCCCCACGAAGCCCCACGTGATCCACACGTGCCCTTTCACAACGCGGGCGAAATACTCCTGCGCCTTGGCCGCATCATTGTTATACAGGTGCCAGTTGCCCACCCCGTAGGCCACGGTATCGAAGCGCAGTTCGGTCTCGCTGTCCGTGTTCCCGGCGGGCGGCTCCGGTGGAAGCGCCTCGGATTCCGGCAGCCGCTGCTGAAAAAACCGCACCAGGTTCAAATAGAACAGCGTGTGGTCCGCGGTGTTCTTCATCTCCGGCGTGATCTGCGCCATCGCCTGGGCCGCCTCCGTGTCCTGGTGGGCGCGGCGCAGCGAGGCGTACAGCCAGTTGCTCGAGTTGATCCGTTCATCCAGGTTGGGCGCCAGCTCCACGGCATGCCGGAACGCCGCGCCCGCCTCCTTGAACTCGCCGAGGAAATAGTGCGCGAGCCCGAGATGATAGTAGGTATCCATCCTCTTCGGATCGAGGGCCACGGCACGGTTCAGATCGGCGAGCGCGTGCTTGAAGTCGCGCAGTGGCAGCTCGCGGTGGCCGCGCTCCGTATAAATTTCGGCGCTCCGGGGCGTCAGCTTCAGTGCGCGGGTGCAGGTAATGACGGCCTCGCGATCCTGCCAGACCGAGACCTGGGCGGCTTCCAGCTTCATGATCAGGTCCGCATTCTTGGGATCGGCGGCGAGGTTCTTCGCCGCCTCGTTGACCACGCCTTTTTCGTCGGCGAGCGAGTAGAACTTCGTGCCGAGTTGCGAAGTGACTTCGAGCACCGGCTGCGCAGTTTGGGCGGATACAGCGGCGGCGAAGAGAACCATCGCCGCGGGGAAGGTTTGAATCGTCATGGTTGCTGAAGATTATAAGGTATTCTGGGCATTGTCTGTGACTCACGCCGATCGCATCGTGGCCATGCTTCAGCAGGCCGGGGTCCGTCGCCTGTTCGGCATGCCCGGCGGAGGGAGCAACGCCGACCTGATCGAAGCCGCGGGACGCGCCGGACTGCCGTTTTCGCTCGCCCATACCGAGACGGCGGCGGCTTTCATGGCCACAGCCCAGGCCGAGATTACCGGACAACCGGGAGTCTGCATCGCCACGCTCGGGCCGGGAGCCGCGTCGGTGATGAACGGTGTCGCCAATGCCTGGCTGGACCGTGTTCCGCTGCTGGTCCTGACCGACTGTCTCGGCGATGCGGCCGGCCAGATGCAGCACCAGGCGCTCCCGCAGAGTGACATGTTTCGGCCGATCGTGAAGTGGAGCGCGCGTCTGCGGCCGGAGAATGCGGCCGAAGTGATGCGGCGCGCCATCGATGAGGCATCGACCCCACCCTGCGGACCCGTGCATTTGGACATCGCGGGCGAAGTCACGTCGGCCGCGGCGCCAGGTGGAAAAGATGCGAGCGCAGCGAGCCACCTTCCCCCAACCCCCAGCCCCCAACCCCCAGCCCCCTTTTTTCCCGCCCACCGCCCCGTGATCCTCCTCGGCCTCGGCGCGCGCACCCCCGC
>OMOG01000655.1:3005-14703 GCA_900290305.1 Candidatus Sulfopaludibacter sp. SbA4 | reverse complement strand
ATTGAGGGGAGCGGGATGGAAACTGCTACGAGCGGACTACGAAAGCAAGGGGTTGGGGGTTGGGGGTTAGGGGTTGGGGAAGGCGGCTCGCTGGCGCTCGCGTCTTTTCTTAGAACTCCATGCCGAGCGTGACCTGGTAGCGGCGCGGGGTGACGAAGTGCGTGCCGCTGAAGGTCGACAGGAAGTTATAGAGCGCCTCCTTGTTGGTGAGGTTCAGCACCGAGAATCTCAACGTCAGGTGGAGCGGCTCGCTGTGCAGGAGGTTGTCATTGCCAATCGAGGCGTCCAGGATGTTACGCGGGGCGATGCGCGGCGGGTTGGTGTCGGGATTGAATGTTCCGGCTTTGGGAATCACCACCCGGGTGGCGCCATAGGAAGACGAGCAACTGGTGATGGGGTTATTCAGGGTGGCGACCTGGCTGCCGCAGTAGAAGCCGATGGCGGCCTGCTGGTCGCCCGTGAACGACAGCGCGGCGGCCAGGTCGGGCACGTTTCCGGCAACTGCGCCGCTGTCGTAGCGCCAGATGAAATCGATCCAGGGCAGTTTCTTGGAGGGCTGGTAGTGCAGGTTGACGGTCTGCTCGTAAGCCTCGTCATGATCGATGCGGAAGACGCTGTAATCCACCGGTGAATTGAAAATCAGGCCGCCGGTCTCCGGACCGAAGAAGCGCGCCCGCGTGTGGCCGAACGTCAACTGCGCCTGAAACCCTTTCATGGAAGTCGTGGCGAGGCGGCCGGATACGCCGTCCAGCTTGGACTTGCGCCAGGAAATGGGGAAGGTGATGGGCGTGTTGAACAGCACGTCGAAGTCGTAAGCCGAATCGGTGAATTTCCAGAAGTAACTGGCGTCGAACACGAAGTAGCGGCCGAAAGACTGCTGAAAGCCCGCGTTGTACTGGTTGCGCATCCCAGGCTTGAGAGCGACCGAGCCAAAGGCTCCAAAAACGTTGCTGGCCAGGCCACCCACGCCGGAAGCGCTGGATAGCAGCAGGTTTTCGTTGTAGGGGGTTTCCATGGTGCGGGAGTAGGAAGCGCGCAGCACGGTAGCCGTTTTCTTGATGAGGTACGATCCGCCGAAGCGCGGCTCGATGCCGGTTTTCTCCGCCAGGCCGTTGTATTGATCGAGACGCAGGCCGCCGTTGAAACTCCAGTTATGAAAGGTATAGGAATCCTGGATATAAACGGAATATTCATTGATTTTGCCGGTGTCCTGGAAATGGAAGAGGCTGCCGCCGCGGGTCAGGTCAAAGGGCACCAAGCCGGGCGCGAGGGTCGGATTGGGCGTGAGGCCGAGCTGGCCGCAGTTCGCCGGATTGGTCAGCGATGCGGGACCGGCAGCGTTTCCGTTCGCATCGACACAGACCGGGTTGAAAGTGAAATCCGTGATGCCCAGGCTGAAATCCTCGTACAGGCGCGTCTGCTTGATTTCGGTGCCCGCTTTCAGGGTGTTGCCGCCGAGAACCGCCGAGACGTCGGCGCGGACTCCGTAGTTGAGCAGGTGGCGATCCTGGGAAAGGGTCGCGGGCGCGTCGAGGAACGGATCGCGGCTGGGATAGTAGTTCACGAAATCGCGCCGCACCCAGGGATTGATGGTGAACAGGGTCTTGGCGCCGAACGAGTGCTGGTAGCCGGGCGCGATATTGAAGCTCAGGACGCGCTGGCGTTGGTCCTGGCCGGCCTGTGAGTAGGTGTTGGGAATCTGGAACCAGTTGCGGGCGGCAAACAGATCGAGGTGTAGGGCGTCCTGACCCGTGGGCTGGAAATCCAGCCGCTCGAAGAAGGTTTCGTTGTTGCCGATGTCGTGCACGGGAAAGAACTCGGGACTGTCCAGGAAGCGGCCGGAGCGGTCCGTATCGAAGACCGTGAAGCTGCCGAATTTGGCGCCGCCAAAACCGAAAGACGTATTTTCGGAGACCTCGCCGAAGGTTCCGTAAGTGGCATCCAGGGACCCGAACGGCTTCCGGCCCAGGCCGCTCTTGGTGGCCGCGTCCACCACCAGGCTGGTTTTGTCACCGTACTGCGCCGAGGGCATGCCGGTGACGAGTTCCATGGACTGGATAGCATTGACCGGCATCTGGGTCGAGAAGGCCTTGCTCTGCTGATCGCTGATGGGCTGACCGTCGATCACGTAGCTGGTCTGGGCATGGTCGCCCAGCGGATGAAAAAAGCCGTTGGAATCGGCCACCACGCCGGGCGTGCTGAGCGTAATGGCGGCGCTCAGGCCATTGGCCGGCGACTCCACGGGCAGCGACATGAGCTGGTTTTGATCGACCGAGTTGTGAGCCACGGGCACGTTCTCGACCATGATGCCCTCGGCGGCCACTTCGATGGAAGTCTGTCCGCCGGCAACCTGCAGTTGGACATCGAGACTAACCGGGACGGTGGTGCGGACTGCTACCTCGTGCTCGTAGTTGGTGAAGCCAACGGCCTGCACATGCAGATGGTAATTGTTGAGAGGCACATTGCCGAAGCGAAAAGCCCCGGCCTGGTCGGTGGTGGCCGTCTGCTGGTAATTAGAGACGGGGTTCCGGATGGTCACCGTGGCGCCCGGGATGGCGGCGCCGGAAGGGTCGGTGACGGTACCGGCGACGGTACCCGCGCTGATGGATTGTGCCGGGGCGGGTGAAACTCCGGACAGGATCAGAAACAAAAGCAAGCCTGCAAGCGGGCTAATTGGGCGGACAGACGGACGCCTTAGCGGGGCTGACGGGGAGAATTCTCTACACGCTTTCAGTATCCCGAAGGTCTCTGACGCAGCCTAAATGATCCTCGCAAGCGGGCTGGAACAGTCCGTGAGCGGGCTGATAGCCTCCATGAGCGGACGGCAAAAAAGCCCGCTTGTGGCGAGGTCACCCCTGGAGGATTTTCCGGATATTGTGTGCCTGGCGCTTGCTGACGACCAATTGCAGCGAATTGCTGAGCGTGATCAACCAGCGTTGACTGCTGAGCGCGCTCATTTTGCGGACGTGGTTGACATTCACGATGGCATTGCGGTGTACCCTCTGGAATTGCGGCTCGCCCAGGCGCTCTTCGAGGGTTCGCAGGGTCTGGGTGGCGAGGAGCCGTTGTTTGGCCGTGACGATCCAAACCAGTTCCCGTTCGGCCTGGAATGCGAGAACCTCGTCGGCATCCAACAGGAAATACTCCTCCCCGCTGCGGCCCACCACCTTCCGGCTCCTGGGGGCATTGGAGGTCTGAGCGGCTGCGGCGATCTTGTCGACCTGGGCCGCGATCTCGGCGGGCCTGCCGCGAAGGTTGCGGGCGCGCTCCACGGCTTTTTGCAATCGGGCTTCGCCGACCGGTTTGAGCAGATAGTCGACGGCTCCGGCTTCGAATGCTTCGATGGCGTGCTGGTCGAAGGCGGNNCCCGTTGAGGTGGCGGGCTACTTCAAATCCGCTCATGACGGGCATCTGCAGGTCGAGAAAGACCATGTCGGGCTGGAGCTTGGCGATCTTCTGCAGGGCTTCCCGGCCGTCTCCGGCCTCGCCCACGATCAGCACTTCGGGGAGCTGTTCCAGTTCCTCGCGGAGCACGCGCCGCGCAATCGGCTCGTCGTCGACGATCAGGGCTTTCATCACACGAGGGTCCATCTGTCAGGTTTATGCCAAACCGCCTGAAACTCCTTCAGGAAAATTGCAGGCGGCAGGGGAGACGGCTGTGAGCGGGACGAAATGGGCCGCAAGCGGGAGTGGCAAATGGGGCTGGGGTTGCCACGACGGGAGGCGCGTGCCCCACCTTCGCCCACCTTTTCGTCATTGGCCCACCGGCACCTGCGAGAGCGGAACGGAAAACCGCACTCTCGTGCCGAAAGTGCCCCGCTGCATCTCGACGCCCGCATCGGGCCCGAAACAGAGTTGCAGCCGCCGAGTCACATTGGCCAATCCGACCCCGGCCCCTGCGGAAGTCGCCGCGCCGGAACCCTGCCCGGCATCCGCGCCGGAGTCTTCCACCGAAATCGTCAGGCAGCGATCCGCCAGCCGCGCAGTCAGCCTCAGGCAGCCCTCACCCGAACGCACAGACAACCCGTGCTTGATGGCGTTCTCGACCAGGGGCTGCACCGACAGGATGGGAATCAGGGCGTCCTCGGCGTCCTTGTCTACCTGGATCATGGTCTGCAAACGGGGCCCCAGCCGGAGCCGCTCGATCTCGAGATAGGCGCGGACAATCTTCAATTCCTCCGCGAGCGGTATCAGCATCTTGCCGGATTGCAGGGAGTAGCGGAAGATGTCCGCCAGGTTGAGCACCGTGCGCCGCGCGCCGGCGGCTTCCCGCGGGATGATCCCATAGATGGTATTCAGCGCGTTGAACAGAAAGTGGGGATTGATCTGGGACTGAAGCGAGCGCAATTCAGCCTCCGACATGAGGCGCTGCATTTCCGCCGTGCGAAAGCGTGCCACCTCGTCGGCCACAGCGGCGGCGAGCTGGTGAAGCGCCCGCAGGTCCTCGCTCAGGTACCGCCGCCCGCCGCGCCGCCGCCCTAACAGAAGACTCCGGACATCCTGGTGGGAAAGGCGAATCGGCGCCACGGCATAGGCCCAGTTCCAGGCGTGAATCTCAGAGTGAGGACAATCGCCCTCGATCAACTCGAAGCGGGGGGTCCCGGCAAAAGCCGCGACCCTCTCGCAGGCCCACGTCAAATAGGCGCTCTCGTTTCGGATTTCCGAGGCTTTGGCCCGGAGCTCCCGAATCGTTCCGTCCACATTGCCCTGGCGGAACACGACCCTGGTGAACCATCGCTCGACGACCCCGCGGAGCCAGGCAAACAGGATCAGAAGGCCGCACAGACCGGCCACCGCCATGGTGTCCGCAAGGGGATGCGCGGCTCCGTCCTCCGGCGCCACGCTCACGGCGATGCGAATCGCAGCCAGGCTCAACAGCGCCGCCAGAATGACATTTGCCAGAAAGCGGACGAACGCGTCGAGGAAGACGAAACGGTAGTCCTGGAGCAGGATCAGCAGGGCCACGGGGATTCCGACGTGGTGCACCAGCAGTTCTTTCGACCAGGGCTGTGGGGGATGTCCGGCTCCGAAATGGGAGAAGGTGACCGCAAACAACAAGAGGCACATGGATGCCAGGATTTGCGATGGCCGTCCGCGAGCTGCCCGTCCCTCCAGCAGGACCCCCGCGGCCGCCGCCACGGTCAGGACGCCGAATCCCGCGGTGATGACCCAGAGCGCCCACTGGTGCAGCGGTAATGCCGGCCGGAGACCCTCGGACACATGCATGGCGATGGCGACACCGCTCAGCACATATCCGGTGACCGCAAGGACGCGGAACTTACCGCCGAGCGACAGGTGCAGGAGCACGGCGGGCAGCAGGCTGAGGCTGGAAAAGCTGGCGGCTTCTATGACCCATCGAATGTCNNGAGCGGCCGAAGCGACCGACAGGCGATTCTCTCTCAATCGCCAACCCGCCGCGCCGCGGAGCGCCAACACCAAAAAGATGCCGAACACAATGGCGCCTGCGAGGTGGCCTACCGCATTGACGATCAGCGGTTGGTGACGGTTGAGCATCAGGCATTCCGCAACAGGTGCGGCCCGTTGCTGCATTATGGAACACGATTAACGGGCGCCGCTGAACTATCGTGCAGAAGGCTCGGAATTGCGGGTGAGAGAACTAAGCCGTGGAGCGAGCGGTTAGTCGCTCGAAGAGAGGGCGAGCGGGCGCGTCTTGGGGAATAGGGGTGAGCGCCCGCTCCGTAAACGGGGGTTGGTGAAGAGACGCCTGGAGGCACAGCGGAGGTTACCTGCTGCAAGTGTCTTCGTGTGACTTGGAACTGAGTCCGCCTGCCGGGCTTTGAAGCCCGGTCAAACTCGGTTGTAGGCCGCTCGTGAGAAAGTTGCCATGTCAATGCGAGGTTCAGCCGTATACTTTGCGGCAAGATCTGAGTGCGAATTACAAGAAAAGGCAGAAAAGGAAAATGGCGTAGCGGCGAGCGGAAGGCGCTCCTGCTGATTTTTCTGATCACGGCGGTTCCGATCACTCTGACTCTCTCACTCATCGCGGTCAGCAGCCGGCCGGACCTGTATTACATTACGCCAAAGTCCGACGAACCCGGCGTCAGGGCGGTTAGCTGGCAAACTCTGGACAAGTGGGCGCACGACACCCCGCTGACGGTGGAGGTGGAATTGGAAGGCTACATGGTTGCGGCGGAAGGATCCCCGGCAGTAGACGGCAGGGTGGCACGCTTTCTGCTGGTTCCAGACCCTGGAAGCTGGCTCCACGCGCCGCATTTGGACGGGGACGAGGTGATCGACGTGCGGTTGCAGGCTGGCCAAGTGACTCCGCTGGTCTCACGAAAGGCGGTGATCGTGCGGGGTACGCTGTCATTCGGGTCGATGGAGTCGAAGGCGGCTGCCGACTATCATTTGAGTGCCACTTCGGTGCGGGGGCTATAGTCGCCGCCCGGCTTCCTGGTCAGTGCCGGCAGAAGGCGCGCCGAGTTCGAGATAAACAGCAACTCGGAGGACACGTGGATCAGCGCCGCCAGCACCGGGTTCAGAAAACCGAAAGCGGCCAGCAGCACACCGACGCTATCCACGGCCAGCGTTCCGGCGAAGTTGAACATGATGATGGAGCGGCATCGCCGCCCGATCTTCAGCACCTCGGCGAATCGTAACAGGTCGTTGCCCAGCAGGACCACGGAGGCGCTCTCGCGGGCGACATCTGTGCCCGATCCCATGGCGATTCCCACGTTCGATTCCATGAGCGCGGGCGCGTCGTTGACGCCGTCTCCCACCATGGCGACGGTCCGGCCCTGGGCACGCAACTCCCGGACGCAAGCCACCTTCTGCTCGGGCAGCATCTCGGACTGGACTTCGTCTACGCCGAGTTCCGCGGCGGTAGCGTCCGCAATCTCCTTGCGATCGCCCGTGAGGAGGATGGTGCGGAGACCGAGGCGCCGCATCTCGGCCACTGCGGCGTGCGCCTCGGAGCGGAGAACGTCGGCGATGCGGATTGATCCGAGCAACCGGCCGCCAGTCGCCACCATCACCTCGGAGAAGCGCTCCGGCCTGTCCGGGCCGTCGGGAACCGGGACACCCTCCTCTTCGAGAAAGGCACGGGTGCCGACCAGCGTGCGCTGCTCTTCCACCTGGCACAGGATGCCCTTGCCGGGCGAGTATCGAAAGCCCGCGGGCTCCCCGACCGGCACAGCCCACTCGGAAGCTTTCTTGACGATGGCCTTGGCGAGCGGATGCTCCGAAAACCGCTCGGCCGTGGCCGCGATGCGCATGATGTCCTGGCGGCTGGCCCCGTTGTAGACGTGGACATCGGAGATCTCCGGCGTGCCGAGCGTCAGAGTGCCGGTCTTGTCGAGCACCACCGTGTCGACCGCGCTGAGGACCTCGAGGTATAGTCCACCCTTGATAATGGCGCCTTGCCGCGCGGCGCGGCCAATTCCGCCGAGGATGGCGAGCGGTGTCCCCGCGGCGATGCCGCACGCTCCCGCGACCACGATTACCGAGATGGTGGACCGCGCGTCGCGGGTGAGCAGGAAGGTGAGCGCGGCACAGCCCAAGGCGAAATAGACCAGGTATCCGGCCAGGCGGTCGGCAGTGCGCTGGATGGGCGCGCGCGACCGCTCGGCCCGCTCCACGGCTTCGATGATGCGGCCGAAGGCGGTATCGCGGCCGATCTTTTCGGCGCGGATTTCGAGGACGCCGGACTGGTTGACGGTGCCGGCGTAGGCGGGCGTCCCGGCGATCTTCTCCACCGGCATCGACTCCCCCGTGATGGTGGACTGATCGACGAAGGAGTGGCCGGTCACCACCGCTCCGTCGACCGGAATTCGGCCGCCCGGTCTGACCAGTACGACGTCGCCCGGTTGGATGTCCGACAAGCTTCGAGAGGCTACCTGTCCATCCGATCGGACTTCGGCCGTCTGCGGCAGCAGGTCCAGCAGCTCGCGAATGGCTCGGCGGCCGCGGCCCACGGTCAGGCCTTCCAGAATCTCGGCGATCAGCACGAACACGGTGATCAGCAGCGCCGTGAAGAACTCGCCGATGACCCCGGCCGCGACCAGCGCGATGGTCATGGAAAGCTCCATGGTCATGCGGCGCTCCAGCAGATCGGAGATGGCCTCTTTGAAAATGGGATAGCCGCCGATCAGGAGACCGGCGATCGCCAGCAGGTCGACCCCGCGCACGCGGGGAACCACCTGGGCCCAAACCAGAATCAAAATCGCGGCGACGAATGCGACGCGGCCCCACTCGATCCAGCTCTCCTCGTGGTCGGGCTCCTGCTCGTGGTTGTGGGCGTGGTTGATCGGATCGGCCAATTTCGTTTCCGGCATAGCATCCCTCCTGGCGAGCTCACTTCAAGTAGGCTCTGATGACATCGATCAGTTCTTGGGCAGCTCTGGCTTTCTCGGATCTAGGGTCCTGGTCGGGATCCACCACGTGGAACCGGATGTGTCCATCCAGGACCTCAGCCATCAGCGAGTTGATGGCGCCCCGGCAGGCCGAAATGGTGTGGAGAATCTCCGAGCAGTCCGCCTCGCGTTCGATCGCGTGCTCGATGGATTCAAGCTGCCCGCGAATGCGGCGGACGCGGTTGAGCATCTTCTTCTTGTCCCGGAGAATGTGCGCCAGA
Source organism: Candidatus Sulfopaludibacter sp. SbA4 (assembly GCA_900290305.1). Classification (GTDB taxonomy): domain Bacteria; phylum Acidobacteriota; class Terriglobia; order Bryobacterales; family Bryobacteraceae; genus OMOG01. The sequence continues at coordinate 6,110 of OMOG01000655.1, read as the reverse complement.
TGCCACCTCCCTCTGTTGCAGATAGTATACCCCGGTAGGTATACGACCGCAAGAGGCAAGGAAGGCGCTTGTGCCGCCATGCACACTTCGGCGACTACGGAATGGCTTCCCTGCCCACCGCCATGTTCAACTGCCCGGCAGCAGTCAGATACGCTCCGACGAGGTTGATGTACGCCACTTCCGTGGCGCGGTAGTCCCGCTGCGCGTCCAGGTAATCGACCAGTGCCGCCTGACCGCGCTGGTAAGAGAACGACATGGTATCGCGAATGCGGCGGGCCGTCTCCAGGTATCCGTCCGGCGCGGTGTACGGCCGCAACAGGGCCACCGAGCTCAACAGCGTAAAGTAGGCCGAATCCACGTCGCTGAACACCAGCGCCTGTGCCGCGTCTTTCTGCCGCTCGGCATGCGCGATATCGATCTGCGTGCGCGCTTTCTCTCCCTGGTTGCGGTCGAAAAATCGCAGCGGGATGCTGATGCTCACCCCCATGTACACCGGGATCGGCGGATTGCGCCCGAAATCCATGGCGAAAGTGGGGTCGGTGGAACCATTGGCCACCGCCAGCCTGTGATCGGTGCCGGCCTTGGTCACGGCCAGCAGGGCGGTCTGCAAATCCGGCCGCGCCGCCAGCGCCATGCTATGAAGATCGTCCAGCGCCAGAACCTGCTCTTTGAACTCGAAGGGGCCGGTGACATCGAACTGGTCTACGGGAGTGCGCTCGTTGAGCAGCATCAGCAGCGTGATTTTCGCCGTGCGTGCGTTAATCAGGGCCGTCTGGAAATCGGATTCGTACTGCACGCGCTGCAGCGCGATGCGGTCCAGGTCCACGCGCGCGATGTCGCCCGACTGGAAGCGGGCTCGGTTGATAACCAACTCCTTGTCGAAATAGGCCAGGTTCTCCTTGGCATTGACCAGCAGGGCCTTGGCCTCGAGCGTCTGCACGAAGGCGGACCGCAGGTTGAAGAGCAGGCTGCGCTCCAGGTCCTGCTGCTGCGACTCCGCGATGGCCGTCCCTTGCTGCGCGCTTTCCAGGCGCAGTTCGCGCTTGTGCTGCCGCTCGTGCAGATAGTCGAAGGCCACCAGCGGCAGCGCCGCGCCGAGCGGGCGATACGGGTTGCCGTTGAAGGGCTGGATCTGGTCGAGCGTGGTGGTCATGTTGGGATTCGGCCGCAGGTAGGCCGTGACCTCCGAGGCCTTGGACTCCTGAATATTGAGCTGTCCCGCGCGCAGGTTGGGGTTGGCCGCCCGGAATTTATCCACCACCTGCTGCCAGGTGAGCGCGGATTGCGCGGCCGCGCCTCCCGCGATCAAAAGGCTCACGTACACATACCGGATGATGCAGTGCATTTTCTTCGCCTCAAAAACGTTGGCAGGCGGAGCGCCTGCCCTACCTAAACCTGCAAAGTATCGCCGTTGCGCGCCACCAGCGCGTAAAGCACCGGGGATAGAAAGATCGAAAGCAGCAGCCGCGAGGCCAGTCCGGCCACAATCACGATGGCGAAGGGCTTCTGCGAGTCGCTGCCGATACCCGTGGACATGGCCGCCGGCAGCAGTCCGAAACAGGCCACCAGCGCGGTCATCATGATGGGCCGCAGCCGCAGCAGCGATGCCTCGAGGGTGGCCGTGAGAATGTCCCGGCCTTCCAGCCGCAGCTTGTTGATGAAGGAATACAGAATCACGCTGGTCTGCACCGCGACCCCCATCAGCGCCACGAAACCCAACATGGAAGAGACGCTGAAGTTGGTGTGGGTGAGGTAGAGCGCCAGCAGGCCGCCCACCGGTTCGGTCACCAGCACGCTAAGGAAAATGATCATCGGGAATTTCAGGTTTCCGTACAGGGCGAAGAGGATCAGGAGAATCAGCAGCACGGTCAGCGGCAGGATGATCTTCATCTGTTCCTGGGATGCCAGGTAGTCTTTGTACTCTCCGCCCCAATCGAACTTGTAGCCGATGGGCAGTTTCACCGCGTCATCGACCTTGCGCCGCGCCTCGCCCACGGCGCTGGCCAGGTCGCGTCCATCCACGCTGAACTGCACCCCGATGTAGCGGGAATTCGATTCGCGATAAATGAACGACGCGCCGCTCTCCACGCGGATGTCGCAGAACTGGCTAAGCGGCAGGTACTGGCCATCGGGCGTGGAGATCAGCAGGTTTTTGATGGCGTTCTCGTCGCTGCGGAAGGGCTCCTGCATGCGCACGATCAGGTCGAACTGGCGCTCCCCCTGGATCACCTGCGTGGCGGCCGAGCCGCCCATGGCCGTCTCCACCAGCGTGTTCACGTCACTCACGTTCAATCCGTAGCGCGCCAGCTTGGCGCGGTCCGGAGTGATGGTCAGGCTGGGCTGTCCGAGCTCCCGGACCACCGTGATGTCGCGGATGCCCGGGATCTTCGAGAGAATGTTCTTCGCCTGGTAGGCCTTCTCTTCCAGGGTGGCCAGATCCTGGCCGAAGATCTTCACCGCGAGCGCGCTCTTGAGCCCCGTCTCCGCCTCGTCCACCGCGTCTTCGGCCGGCTGCGTGTAGTTGAAGATGATGCCGGGAAACGAGGCCAGCTTCTTCTGCACTTCCTTGATCAGATCCGGCTTGGTGCGGATTGCGCCCTTCCAGACCTGGTCCGAATATGGCTTCAGCCCCACGTAGAATTCGTTGTTGAAGAAGCCGGTGGAGTCGGTGCCATCGTCCGGCCGCCCCAGCTCGTTAGCCACCGTGGTCACCTGGGGAAAGCTGCGCAGGATATCGCGAATCTGCGGCGAGAGCTTGGACGCCTCTTCGAAGGAAATGGTGTACGGGGTGGTGGCACGAACCCACAAAGCGCCTTCATCGAGGTGCGGCATGAACTCCCCGCCGATGAGCGGAATGAGCAGCAGGGAGGACGCGAAGATGGCCAGCACCACGGCCACCGTGGCCAGCCGGTTGCGCAGGCACAGCCCCAGCACGCGCCCGTATCCGCTGCGGATCCATTCAAACACCACGACGCGCGGCTCGTGAATGTGTTTGCGCAGGAGGTACGAGCACAGCACCGGCAGCAGGGTGAGTGAGCACAGCAACGACCCCAGCAGGGCGAACGACATGGTATCGGCCATGGGCTGGAACAGCCGCCCGGAGGG
>OMOG01000655.1:0-2995 GCA_900290305.1 Candidatus Sulfopaludibacter sp. SbA4 | reverse complement strand
TCATGCGCCGCCGCGCGGATGACGTCCATCACGTGGACGTCCCGATCGCCATGGCGCGCCGCCAGCTCACGGAAGATATTTTCCACCATGACCACCGCGCCATCCACGATGATGCCGAAATCGATGGCGCCGATGGAGAGCAGGTTGGCCGGAATGTGCCGCCAGTCGAGGCAGATGAACGAGAACAGAAGCGCGAACGGAATGGTGGCCGCCACAATCAGCGCGGTCCGCACGCTGAAGAGGAAGATGCCCAGGATCACCAGCACCAGCACCATGCCGCGCAGCAGGTTCGCTTCGACCGTCTTGGTGGTCTCCTCGATCAGGCCCTGCCGGTCGTAATACGGAACCACCTTGACGTCCGGCGGCAGGACGTGCTCATTCAGTTCCTTGGTCATGGCCTCGACGCGCCGCAGGATCACCTGCGCCTGCTCGCCCACGCGCATCAGGATGACGCCTTCCACGGCCTCTTCCTGCTGCATGTATCCGAACTGGCCGAGGCGCGGCGCATAGCCGATCTGCACCTTCGCGATATCCTTCACGTAGACCGGGATGCCGCCCTTTTCCTGCAGCACGATGTTCCCGATGTCGGCGGTATCGCGCACCAGGCCCAGACCGCGGATGTAGTAAAACTGGCCGCCCTGGGAATAAAACCCGCCGCCCGCATTGGCATTGTTGTTTCCCAGTTGCTGCACCACCTGCGGCACGTTGATGCCGTAGGCGAAGAGCTTGTTGGGGTCGAGCAGCACCTGGTATTGCATGGTGGTGCCGCCGAAGCCGGAATCGTCCGCCACGCCCTGGATGGATCGATAGTGGCGCTCGAGCACCCAGTCTTCGAGCACCTTCAGATCCTGCGGGGAACGGTCGGGGCTCTGCAAGACGTATCGATAAATCAGGCCGCTGGGACTGAACAACGGGGAAAGCGAGGGCTGCAGCCCGGACGGGAGCGTAGCGTTGCCCACGCGTTCAAAGGCCTGCTCGCGCACGAAGTACGGGTTGGCGCCGTACTCGAAGTTCATCTGCACCGAAGACAGGCCGTAGAGCGAAATGGAGCGCAGATAATCCAGTTGCGGAATGCCGTTCATCTCGATCTCGATGGGGATGGAGACCAGCCGCTCCACCTCCTCGGCCGCGTGCCCCGGCCACTGGGTGATGATCTCCACGTGCGGCGGCGAAAGATCGGGATAGGCGTCGATGGGCAGCTTCTGGAACGAGAGCGCGCCGTAGATCATCAGGGCGACGGAGGCGATGACAATCAGAAACCGCTGCCGGAGAGCGAAGGAAACTAGTTTGGCGATCATGCGGTTGGCGCCTTATTTGATGGAGTTGGCGAACTGCAGGAAGAGGCTGCCGTCGGAGACGACGGTCTCGCCCTCCCGCAGTCCGCTGGTGATCGCCACCAGGCCGTCCTGCTGCCCCGCGATGGCCACGCTGCGCTGCGCGAACTTGCCGGGCTCGGATTGCACGTAGACAATCGGCTCGTTTTTGTCGTCGCGCAGCAGGGCCCCGACCGGCACCACCAGCATGCGGCTGCGCATGCCGGTGTGCACCACCGCATCCACGAACATGTCCTTCTTCAGGAGCCCGCCGGGATTCTGGGTCACGATGCGAACCGGCGTGGTGCGGGTATTGGGGTCGACGAAGGATCCGATGTAGGAGACCGAGCCGCGGAAGTTGCGATTGAACGAGGGATTGGTTTCGTCCACCGGGTCTCCGCTCTTCACCGAAGGCAGATCGCGATCGAAGATGTGCCCCTGCACCCAAACGGTGGCCACGTCGCTGATGGCGAAGCAGACCGTCTGGCCGGCCTGAATCACCATGCCCGGCGAGACCAGCTTCTGCACGATCACGCCGGCGATGGGCGAGCGCACCGCGAGCTCGGTATTGAACGGGGTGCCCTGTTTCTCCGCCGCGTCTATATCCTGGCTGGTGATGCCGAAGATGCGGAGGGCCTGCAGGCTGTTCTGCACGTCGGTGGTGGCATCGTTGTAGTCCGCCTGGCTGCTCTGGAAATCCTTCAGGGCGATGGCGCCTTGATCCAGCAGCTCCTGCATGCGGTCGACGATGCGTTTGTTGTAGGCTTCGCGGTTGCGGGCCTTGCGGTAGGCGGAGATGGCGTTGGCCACGTCGGGGCTGGCGACGTAGAGCAGGGGCTCGTCTTTCTGCACGGCCGTTCCGAGGTCCACGAGTATCCGCGAGATAGGGCCATTGACCTGGGTGATGGCTTGGGTGGTGTGGTCGGCATCCCAGTCCACGGTTCCGGTGGTGTGGATGGCCACGGGCCAATTGGTGGTCCGCACCCCGGTGGTTTTGAGGCGGGCCTGTTGGTCCGGCGGCACGGTGAACAGGCCGGCCTGGACGTCCTTGGCCTCTTCGGATGGCTTGGACGCCGCCTGCTGCATCTTCTGGCAGGCCGGTTGCAGCCATGCCAGCGCCAATCCCAAAACCAGCGGCACCAGCCGCCTGCGACAGCACATGATTTCAGCCGTCATGACGAACGCTTCTCCTAATTCCGGTTTGCCAACAAACAACCTGGTCCGCGCCGGATCACCGGTGCGGACCGCCAGATTCATTTGGGAGCGTTAAACCGTGGGAGGAGCGCGGGAGGGACTGGGGACCAGACGGACATCCGAGGTGGTCAGGAAGGGCAGCGGGCCCACGTGGCAGAGCAGGCAGCAATGGTCGGTGGACTGGTGCAATTTGCTTTGCTCTGCGAGCGCCGCAGACTGTGCCGACACAGTCAAACACAACAGAAGGAGGACAACCAGAAGACGCCGGTCGCAGCTCGGAATCGCAACCCGGCTGGCGCCGTACGAAGACTTGCGACTGGCGGTTCCCGCTGCCATGGTGACAACCATTGTATCGGAAGTCACAGAGGTTGTTCTTGGCAGGCGCGAATCATCCGGAATCGTTCAGGTGCTAGGCAAGTCTCTGGCCAATGCCGCATAGTTTTCCCACCGCTGGGAATGCTGCACAAATTGTGGGGCGGACCCCCTGG
>OMOG01000656.1 GCA_900290305.1 Candidatus Sulfopaludibacter sp. SbA4 | reverse complement strand
ATTCAAACCAAATATAGTTCGGCGGGGCCAGAAAAACTCGCGGATGTGCGAAAGTCGGGCTAGTCTCGACACGTCNNGCACGAGTGCCTGCGCCACATCGGCTGGAATGTACGATCTCGGCGAGCCGCCTGAAAGGCGGCTGCAGGGCAAGACTGCCTGCCCCACCTCTGGCACTCAGCCCAGCTACCGGCGGCGTCGTGCGGCAGGGACCGGCGCCGGCTTGCGGATGCGGCGGGGCTTCTCGTCGCGCTCCAGCGCCAGTTCCACCACCTCCTCCATGGCCTTCACGTAGTGGATCTTCATGTCGCCGATCTGCTCGCTCTTGAGATCTTCGCGCACATCCGTTTCGTTTTCGAACGGCAGAATCACCTCGCGCACGCCGCTCCGCTTGGCCGCCAGGACCTTCTCCTTGATGCCGCCCACGGGCAGCACCTGGCCCGCCAGCGTAATCTCACCGGTCATCGCCAGATTGACGCGCACCGAGCGCTCCTTGAGCATGGAAAGCAGGGCCGTCGCCATGGTGATGCCGGCGGAGGGTCCATCCTTGGGAATCGCGCCGGCCGGCACGTGGATGTGGATGTCGCTGGTCTTGAACAGGTCCGGGTCGATGCCGTACCGGGTGGCGTTGGCGCGCACCCAGGTGAGCGCGGCCTGCACGGACTCCTGCATCACGGGCCCGAGTTGCCCGGTCATGATGAGTCCCTTGTTGCCGCCCGGCATACGTCCCGCCTCGATGAAAAGCACGTCGCCGCCCACGGGGGTCCACGCCAACCCCACGGCCACGCCGGGGCGGCGGGTGCGCTCGGCCACTTCGGTATCGGTGCGGAAGCGCGGCGCGCCGAGATCGCGCTCGACCAATTCCGGAGTGATCTCCAGCTTCTCGCGCCGGCCGCCGGCGATGCGGCGAGCCTGCTTGCGGCACAGGGTGCCGATCTCGCGCTCGAGGTTGCGCATGCCGGCTTCGCGGGTGTAGCGCCGGATCAGAAACCGCACCGACTCGTCGCTGAAGTGGATATCGTCCGGATTGAGCCCGTTCTCGGTCACCTGGCGGGGAATCAGGTAGCGGAAGGCAATCATGACCTTCTCCTGCTCGGTGTAGCCCTCGAGCGGAATGATCTCCATGCGGTCGCGCAACGCGTCGGGGACGGGGTCGAGCACGTTGGCGGTGGTGATGAACAGAACTTTGGAGAGATCGAACGGCACGTCCAGGTAGTTGTCGCGGAAGGCGACGTTTTGCTCGGGATCGAGCACCTCGAGCAGGGCCGAGGCGGGGTCGCCGCGGAAATCGCGCCCGAGCTTGTCCACCTCGTCCAGCATGAAGACCGGGTCGTTGGTGGCGGTGCGGCGCAGGGCTTGAATGACCTGTCCGGGCAGCGCTCCGATATAGGTGCGCCGGTGGCCGCGGATCTCGGCTTCGTCGTGCATCCCGCCCATGGAGATGCGCGCAAACTTGCGTCCGAGGGCGCGCGCGATGGACCGCCCGAGCGACGTCTTGCCCACACCCGGGGGCCCCACGAAGCACAGGATCGGTCCTTTCAGCACAGGCCGCAGTTGCAGCACGGCGAGGTAGTCCAGGATGCGGTCCTTGACCTTCTCGAGGTCGTAGTGGTCCTCATTGAGGATCTGCTCGGCGAGCTTGACGTCCACGTGCGAACCCGAAGAGACGCTCCAGGGAAGGTTGCCCATCCACTCCAGGTAGGTGCGCGCGACGCCGTACTCGGGCGATGCGGGCGAGAGGCGGGTAAGCCGGCCAAGCTCGCGCATGGCCTCGGTCTTGACTTCCTCGGGCATGCCGGCCGCTTCCAGCTTCTGGCGCAGGTCCTCGGTGTCGCGGGTGGATTCGTCGCCTTCGCCGAGTTCCTTCTGGATGGCCTTCAACTGCTCGCGCAGGTAGAACTCGCGCTGGCTTTGCGAGAGCTGTCCCTGCACCTGGGATTGAATCCGGTTGCGCAATTCCAGCAACTCCAGCTCGCGGGTCAGGTGCCGGTGAATCTCGTTGAGGCGCACTTTGCCATCCGGCTGCTCGAGCAGGTGCTGGCGCTCGACGGGGCTGAGGGACGGCGTGTTGCCGGCCACGAAATCGGCGAGCCGGCCCGACTCGGTGATCTGGGAGGCGGTGGAGGCGAGGTCCTCGGAGAGGTTGGGAGAGGCTGCGACGATCTGCTGGAAGAGGCTCACGACGTTCTGGCGCAGCGCTTCCATTTCGGGCGTATTCTCGGGCTCGACATCGGCAATCCGCTCCACGCGAGACTTGAGGAACGGCTCCTTGGCGGTGAATTCGCGCGTGCGGACGCGATCCATGCCTTCGCAGAAAAGCAGCAGGTTGTCGCGGGGAACGCGGACGGCCTTGTGCATCACGCACAGGGTTCCGACCTGGTAGAGATCCTCGGGAGTGGGTGTGTCCACGCGCGGATCGGTCTGGGACATCACCACCAGCGTGCGGTTTTCGCCCAGGGATTGGACCAGCGCCACGGAGGCCGGCCGCCCCACGGTGATCGGGAGCAAGGCACCGGGGAAGATGACGGTATCGCGCACGGTCAAGACGGGCAGTTCTTCGAGGGGCTCCGCGGACAGGGCGGGGGTCGGTGTTTGTTGTTCTTCATCGACGGGCATGAGACTACCCCCAGTGTAGCGTGGCATTCGTGAACTTTGACGCGGAGGCGCGGAGACGGGTAAACTCCGCCCGCGGAGCAAGACGCGGAGCGTATCAAGGAGAAAGTCAAAACCTGAGATAAGGAATGAGGAGGTGTGGAGGGCTGCCCGACCGGCGCTTGTGGCAGTTGGGGGCGATGCCAGCGTTGCGAGCCCCAACCCCCAAACNNGGGATAGCAGCCCAGCACGCGGAGGATGTCCGCGATCTCGCGCAGGTGGTTCAGGGCGTTTTTCGCGTTGGGGGAATCCACCCGCCCCAGGAAGTCCAGGTAGAACAGGTATTCCCACGGCTTTCCGCGCAAGGGGCGCGATTCGATCTTGGTGAGATTCAAGTCGCGCAGGGCAAACGCGCTGAGCGCCCGAAACAGGGCTCCGGGGATGTTGCGCGTGCTGAAGACGAGCGAGGTTTTCCATTGCACGTGGGCGGCGGCTGGCACGGGATGGCGGCGCGCATATGCGGGCCGGCGAAGGAGAAAGAACCGGGTGAAATTCTGCCGGTCGCTCTCGATCGATTTCCGAAGAATTCTGCCGCCATATATTTCCGCGGCGACCGAGGAGGCGATCGCACCGGCATCGGTAAGCCCTTCTTCGATAATCATTTTTACGCTGCCGGCCGTGTCATAAAACGGAATTCTTTCGATTTGCGGGTTCCTGGAGAAGAAATCGAGGCATTGATTGAGCGCTACGGGATGCGAAAATACCCTCTTGATTTCGGGGAAATGCACGTCCTTTCGAGCAATTAAATTATGCACGATCCGCACGCTGGTTTCGGCCACGATGGGCAGCTCGAAATTCAGCAGGTGGTCGTAATTCTCGTGGACCGAGCCGGCTAGGGTGTTCTCGATGGGGACCACGGCGCCCTCCGCGCGCTCCTCCTTCAGGCTGCGGAACACGTCTTCGAAGCGCTCACAGGGCAGGACTTCGACGCCTTGGCCCAACAGCTTGCGGGCGGCCTCTTCACTGAAGGCGCCGCGCGCTCCCTGGAAGGCGGCGGCCCGGCTCTTGGGGCGGCTCACTGGGCGCCTCCGTCCCATCGGCGCACCCGGTCGTCGGCCCGCCCAATCAGATCCAGAACGCGGTCCACGCTATGATCCACAATATCCATTACGGTCTGCGGATGGTGATAAAAACCCGGAATGGGAGGCGCAATAATCGCGCCCATTTCCGTCAGGGCGGCCATGGTTTTCAAATGCCCCAGATGGAAAGGACTCTCGCGGACCATCAGGATCAGCTTGCGCCTTTCCTTGAGCGTGACATCCGCGGCGCGAATCAAAAGGTTGGAACTGATGCCCTGGGCGATGGCCGACATGCTGTGGATCGAACACGGTGCAACGACCATGGCGTCAATGGGATAAGAGCCGCTGGCCAGCCGACAGGAAATATCCTCCAAGGGATAAGAAAAATCCGATAGCTGCTTGATGTCCGAGGCCAGCTTGCCGGTCTCCAGATACAAGGTTTTCTCGCCGGATCTCGTCAGGATGAGGTGAATTTCCACTTCTTTTTGACTGCGCAGCCGCTCCAGCAAGCGTAATCCGTAAACCGCGCCGCTGGCTCCCGATATTCCCACAATGATTTTCACGCTGACATCCTCTTTCACGCCGGCCGGCTCCACGGATTTTTCCGCGTTGTTCCGGTTTCAGAACAAAAAGTCGTTTTTTCCTTGATCGCCTTCCCGGCCGCGGGATATAATTGGGCCGCCGTCGAACGCCCCCGGCGGCGGTCACAGCGAGGATCATATCATGGACCGTGCGGGAGAAAAGCTCAAGCGGGCGCGCGAGCGGCTGAAGCTGACCTATCGCGACGTGGAACAGGCCAGCCAGAAGATCGCCGCCCGCCATGGAAGCGATGAGTTTGTCATTGCGTTGAGCCGCCTGGCGGACATTGAAAACAAAGGCACGGTGCCTAGCGTTTACCGCCTTTACACGCTGTGCGCCATTTACCGGCTGGACTTCGATGAGGTGCTGCGGTGGTACGGAGTGCCCCGCGACCAGTTGGCGTCGGAGGCTCTGCATACTGGTTTGGATGCCACGCATCTGGTACAGGTCGGGCCCAACGATCCGCTGACCATTCCCGCGTCGCTCGACCGCGAAATCGACCTGAATCGGACCACGCTCCTCAGCCACCTGGTCCGAAACTGGGGCAAAGCGGCGTTCCGCTTTTTAAATGGGTTGGATCTGCGGCAGTACCGATATGGATTCATTGGTCTCGAGGACTGGTCCATGTACCCGATATTGCATCCCGGATCGCTGGTGCTAATTGATGAAAACCGGAGGAAAATCGCGTCCGCCGGTTGGACAAATGAGTTTGATCGTCCCATTTATTTTCTCGAGCACCGCGAAGGAAATGTATGCGGCTGGTGCACTTTGGATGGCGGCCGTTTGCTGATTCAGCCGCATCCCGGCTCGCAGCAGGCGGCCTATTCTTTTGCCTGGCCGGCGGAAATCGATGTGATCGGGCAGGTTACGGGCGTGGCGATGAGCCTGGATTCGAGGAAGCGGCGTCACGGTCGAACTGCAACAGGTCCAGCAAAGTCTCAAAATCCGCGAGATAAAGCTGGCGCTCTACATCCCGAGCCATAGGCGGGACCACGTCGCGATGACTCCACAACGACTGGATCCGGCCGCCGACTTCCATGACGTACTCATCCAGGTCCCTTTTCTGGTCGGACAGGCTCGAGGCGATCCACTGCGCGAAGATCTGCTGGTGGCTGTGACAGAGTGTGCGGTCGGCTTCGTCGGAACCCTGGAGGCGCGTCAGCCCATCATGCACATACCGTCCGGTGGCCTCGTCGCGCAGGGAAGCCAAGTACACCAAACGGCCGAAAACCGTAGGGATCTGGGACAGCGTCTTGCGCCACAGCTCGACGGCCGGTCCTCGATTGGACAGCGATTTAGCGACCAAATCCCGCACTCCGATCCGATACACAGGGGTTCCACTGCACCCGGTACTAGAACGGTGGTACTAAAGCAACTCGGTTGCAGCAGCCCTTGAAATCGATTCTAACATCTCGAGCGTGAATTTTGGCTCACCTTGAGCCCCGCTTTAGTTCGTTGGCCCTACCGGTTGTTCCACTTTCAGAAAACTTTTGGGGTGGTCCCCCTATTACCGTAGGGTCCCGTATAGTATAGTACCCAGTTCACAAGCTGCAACGTTAGGACTGAAAGGACATTCAAAAATGAAAAAGTTCGTACTTCTGGCCTTGTTGGCGTTATCCTTTTTGGCGATCCACACACCGGCGGCTGACAACCCGCTGCCTGAGTGCGATCCGTGCCCGTTCGTTCGGTAAGCCGGAAGAGAGTACTAACGAGCGCAGGATTCGGTGCTAAGATTCAAGCGAGAAGTGGGTCTTAGATGCCGTCTCATGCGCTCGTTTCGTTTTTCCAGGTCGCTTCGGTATTGGGATCCGGCCTGACCGCCGCCAAGCTGCTGGTCACTGGGCTCCATAGGCGTTATCGCGTGTTCTTCGCGTACTTTGTGTTCCGGGTCGCCAATGGAATCTGGCCCTTCTTCTTTGATGTTAAGTCCAATGCTTATGCATATTTGTGGGCTTGGACGGAACCTGTAAGCCTGGTGTTCTACATCTGGGTGGTGCTAGAGCTCTGTGGGCTTGTGTTGGAAAGGCATAGAGGACTTTATTCCCTGGGCCGCTGGGCCATGGGTTTTGGGATGGCCGTCTCTCTGACCCTCTCCTTCCTCAGCCTTCTGCCCAAGATCACGCCGGCCATGCCGCAACGCTCCCGAAGGCTCGGTTATTTCTATGCGACGGACCGCGGAGTGACGCTTTGCCTGGCGATTTTCCTGCTGCTGATGCTGTTCCTCCTCAGCCGCTATCCTGTACCCTTGAGCCGCAACGTAATCCTGCACGCGACGCTGTATACGATATTTTTCCTAAGCAATACCCTGAACCTGATTCTTTCCAGCGTTTTTGGCTTGCGGCTGTATCGAGCCGTCGATATCGGTCTGATGGGCGTCTCCACGGCCTGCGCGCTGGCTTGGGCATTTTTGCTTACCCCCAAGGGGGAAGAAGTTCGGATGACGATTCCCCATTTCGGTCCCGAGCACGAGGAACGGCTTCTGTACCAGTTGGACTCCTTAAACACCACCCTGCTGAGAGCAGCGCGAAAATAAGACGTTATCTTTAGATAACAGTAGTACCGTTATTACCCCAAGAACACTTGCAAACCGCGCGAATTACCAGTATTCTTTCCTTGGTTACTAAAGAAAGAACGAACTGATGGAATTAATGATCGGCATCGCGGTGGCGACGTGCTTGGCTCTTTTGCTTGCGCTTCGCCTGCTCATACGCAAAGTCGCGGTGGCGGGGGGCAGGCTTCCCGTTACCGCCGAATGGATTGACGAGCTGTCGATTGAGCGCTATCGGCCCATGATGCGCCTGCTCGACGGCGAAGATCTGGATTTTCTTCGTTCCCAGCCCGGTTTCACACCTCGAATGGCAACCAAACTCCGTGTTCAGCGCTGTCAGATTTTCCGCGGATACCTGCGGTGCCTGAACGCCGACTTCGGGCGTGTCTGCGCCGCCATCAAGGTGCTCATGCTGCAGTCTCGCAACGACCGTCCCGATCTGGCGGCGGCGCTGGTCCGGTATCAGGTCAGTTTCGCCTGCGGGATCTTGATGGTCCAGTTCCACCTCTTCCTGTATCGCTGGGGGTTCTGCGCGGTGGATGTTTCCAGCCTGGTAAAGATGTTCGATGTCATGCGTCTGGAGCTGCGGACACTGGTCCCGGCTGCCATGCCCATGAGTGCCTGAAACCCGCTCTCAAACGGCTGTCTACGAATGCAGGCAAATGGGCGGGGGGGATCGTCACAGCCGTTTTAGCATTTCTTTAGCCTCTTTCAGGCGGGGGAATTTCTTCTCCGCGTCCCGAAATTCCCGCGTGTGCACCCTTCTTCGCGACCCTTTGTGCTCCACCGGATAGCGCAGGTGAAGCATCTCGTGAAACATCACATATTCCAGCGCCAGCAGTGGAACCCGCGGCCGATCGAAGACGCGGTTGATGATGATAGCGTTGTGCGACGGGTCGAAATGGCCCAGCAAGCTGCGCGATGCGCGCCGGCTCCATCCTAACTGCGGCCGCCCCATCAGGCCATCGAAGAACTGAAGGTTCAGGCGCTCGAAGATTTCCTCCAGGTTGTGGTGCTCCCCAAGCGGACCGGAAATGAACTTGCGCCCGCGGATCTGCCGCACCCGTTGCGCCTGCCGGCGCACGTCCCGGCGGTTGAGGTAGAGCCGGTAGCGGTGGGTGTACAGGCGCGCCACGGGCTTGCGATAGAGCTTGCCGAGCAGGATGTGGGCGAGCGCCTCCATGACCGGCGCCGGGGCGCCCTCCAGCAGATCCGAAATGCGCACGTGGAGGCTGCCCTTCTCCAGCCGGATGAAGCTGTCGGCGTTGGCAAACCGGCAGAATTCGATGCGTAGATCGGGCGCCGGGGTGCGCGGCTTCAGCACGCGGAACACGCGCATGTAGATCTCCTCCGGCGTCTCGAAGAAGAGCGAACTCTGGAGGCCTTGCAGGTCGAGTATCCCCTGGGGATCTGGCATTCCAGTACCAGAGTGGCACAGGCATTCGCGCCTGTGTGGGACCCCCTGGCCGGCCCCCGAAGCCCACACAGGCAGGAATGCCTGTGCCACCCACACAGGGAGGAATGCCTGTGCCACCCACACAGGCAGGAATGCCTGTGCCACCAATATAGGTTACTCTGAATTCTTAATGCCAACGAAGACTCTGCCAAAGGCGAAAATCACCGCACTGGGGTGCTATACTCCGCCCCGCCTGCTCACCAACCAGGACCTGGAAAAACTGGTGGACACCAACGATCAGTGGATCATGGATCGGGTCGGCATCCGCGAACGCCATATCGCGGGACCGGAAATGGCCACTTCCGACATGGCCATCGAGGCCGCGAAGTGCGCGCTCGCGCAGCGCGGAATCGAGGCCTCCGACTTGAACACCATCATCGTCTGCACGGTCACCCCCGACATGTTCTTTCCCTCCACCGCGTGCCTGGTGCAGAACGCGCTCGGCGCGCGCGGCGCCTGGGGATTCGATCTGATCGCGGCCTGCTCCGGATTCGTCTACGGGCTGACCACGGGCGCCAGCCTGGTGGCGGCGGGCGCGCAACGCAAGGTGCTGGTGATCGGCGCCGACACCATGAGCCGTATCATCGACTACACGGACCGGGCCACCTGCGTGCTCTTCGGCGACGGCGCGGGCGCCATGCTGATCGAGCCTGCCGAGGACGGCGACGACGGTTGCGGGTTCATCGATTTCGTGGGCGAGGTGGATGGCTCGGGCGGCGACTTCCTCAAGATGCCCGCCGGCGGCAGCCGCATGCCGGCGTCGCACGAGACCGTGGACCAGCGCCTGCACTACGTCCACCAGGAGGGCCAGCAGGTCTTCAAGTACGCCGTCCGCAAGATGTACGAGTCCGCCCGCGAATTGCTCGGACGCAACGGCCTCACGCTCGACGACGTGGCCCTGATGATTCCGCACCAGGCCAACAAGCGCATCATCACCGCGGCCGCCGACCGGCTGGGCATCCCGCCGGAGAAAGTGGTCATGAACATCGAGCTTTATGGCAACACCACCGCCGGCACCATCCCTCTGGCCACGCGCGACGCCATCTGGCAGGGCCGCCTCAAGAAGGGCGACCTGGTTCTATTCGCCGCGGTGGGGGCCGGGTATACGGTGGGCGCCAGTTTGTGGCGTTGGGCGTTCTAGCTCTGCGACCGCGTGATGTTGTACTCTTACGGGAACCCGCTCCCTGACGGTCGCGGCTCCGATATCAGAGCCGCGAGCGTGAGCGAGCGGTTTCGCAGTTGGCACCCAACCGCGCGGTCAGAGGACCAGGCTATTCGATCAGCCCCACCTGTTGAATCGGCGAACCGCCGGTCAAAACGGAGTAGTCGTTGTTGAACGTGCTGGTGCCGAGTACATCGATCTGCCACGCGACGACAATGGTGTAGTGTACAATACTCACGGTCGGGTTCCCGGCGAATTGTATCTGCGATTTGGGAAAATACAGCGTCCCCTCGAACTGGGCATTCGGGCCGCCTTGAAACGATTCCTGCGGCATGGTGCCCGAGCAGCAGTTGCGGTCCTGCATGAAGAGAATCCCGCCATAGGCGCCGCTGGTCGGGGCGCTTAGTTGGACGTCGGAGTTGGCGGCGAAATAGACCGCCTGGTAGGCACGCACGGGCGAAGTGCTGTATGTGTTATAGAAAGTCACTCCGCCCGAACTCCTGACGATCGAATTAGTGTCCTGTGTACCGATGCCCCCGCCAACGAGAATGTACGTGCCCGATGAGAACATGGCGGTGCCTTTCTTCACGTAGATGCCGCCGCAGTACGTACCCGGGGAAAGATTATCAGTACCGTTGGTGTTGACGACTACCTGGTTCGGGTGAGTGCTGCAATCGGCCGAGT
>OMOG01000657.1:1463-9189 GCA_900290305.1 Candidatus Sulfopaludibacter sp. SbA4 | reverse complement strand
AGGCGTAAAAAGTCGCATCTCCCGTCGTGTCCGAATGGCCCACTACTTGACCGAGGTTATTGACCTCACAGGCGTGGTTGCCCCCGAATCCTCCATCGCCCCCGAAGCCCGGGATCAAATGAACCGAACCGTCCGTATCCCAGAGAACCGCGTGAGCCAACAACAGGTAAAGCTGGGTGTTCACGTTGAAAGGCGTGCAACTGCCGGTAGCGCCGACAGCCTGGCCCTTGTCGTTCATCTTGTAGGCCATTCCGTCCGGGTCGCCGGACCAGGTCGGGAGTGTCTGGATACCGCCGTTTCGCCAGATCACCGGCGCGAACCGGCCTACAGGGCACCCGTTCTCACGCGGCTCATTCGTCTCGGCAATCCCCGAGACATCGCCGCGATTGTTGATCCCGATGGCAATGCCATTTGCGCCGCCCAACGTGTTCGGAAGCTCGGTAAGGGCGCCGTTCCGCCACACGAAAGGCCGGCATGCCTTGGCGGCTGATGGAAGCCCATAAGCATTGAACCCGCAGAAGTCCTCGCTATTCGCATCGGAGGTTTGTCCTGCTCCCACAAGCTGGCCGCGATCGTTCACGGCATTCGCCTGGCTGTTCGGTCCTCCCAGTCTGTTCGCGTAAGTATCGATCATCTGTCCTCCATACCACAGCACCGCGTGCATCGTGCCGTCCCCCGCCTGCGCCGCTCCCGCTACGACGCCATTGTTGGCGATAGCGTAAGGCTGCCCGGGAGGATTCCCCACCGGACCAAGATCGGTCACATGGTAAATAACCCGTCCTGCCGCTGTCGCGGGAGAAATGGTTGTCTGTGCCATCGCAAGATTGGCGATCGAGCCGAGCGCCAGGATCAGAGTCTGTCTGTATTTCATGTTTAATCCCTCCGCCCGTGATAAGGAAAACGCCGGCGAGGAGTTACACGTCATCGCGTGATTCAGATAAGATTAAGTGCGCCGGTCATTATGAACGTGTGTCCGCAATGCCGCGCCGAGTTGAAAGCCGGAGATCCCTCGGGCTTGTGTCCGGCATGCCTGCTCGCCGCCGCTATGGGCTCCGGCATCACCTCCGGCGAACCGGATACTCAGACTCTGACCGCCTACATGCTCGACCCCGCAGCGCAGGACAGCTTCGGACCCTATCGCATCCTGAGAGTCCTCGGCGAAGGTGGCATGGGCACCGTCTACCTCGCCGAGCAAACCGAACCCATCCGCCGCCGCGTCGCTCTGAAAGTGGTCAAGCTTGGGATGGACACCAACCAGGTGCTGGCCCGCTTCAACCATGAACGGCAGTCCCTGGCGCTCATGGAGCACTCGGGCATCGCCCGCATCCTGGACGCAGGAGCTTCCGCGCGCGGCCGACCGTTCTTCGTGATGGACTATATCGAGGGCGCATCCATCACGGCCCACTGCGACCGGCATCAACTGACGACGGTCCAGCGCCTGGAACTGTTCCTCCCGGTCTGCCGCGCCGTCCAGCACGCGCACAATAAGGGAATCATTCACCGCGATCTCAAGCCTTCGAACGTGCTGGTGACGGTGGAAGACGGCAAGCCGGTTCCTAAGGTGATCGACTTCGGAATCGCCCGGGCGGTCGACCGGGGCGATGGGGGAAACACGCTGGCCACGGAGCTCGGCCAGATGGTGGGCACGCCGGAGTACGCCAGCCCCGAACAGGCCGACGTGGTCAGCGGCGAAATCGGCGCGGCCACCGACGTTTATGCGCTGGGTGTGGTTCTCTACGAATTGCTGATCGGAGCCGTCCCTTTCGATGGCGCTCTGCTGCGGAAGGCCGGTTTCGCCGAGATGCTCCGCATTATCCGCGAAGACGAAGCGCCCTCGCTGCTCCAGAGGCTCAGCACTCTCGGGGCCGGCGCCACGGAGATCGCCGCCCGGCGCGGCACCAACACCGTCACCCTGCGAAAACTCGTGGATGGCGACTTGAACTGGATGGTCAAGAAGGCGCTCGAAAAGTCGCCGCAGCGGCGCTACGCCTCGCCATCCGAGCTTGCGGCCGATATCGAGCGGTACCTGAAGGGTGAGCGGGTCCTTGCCGGTCCTCCCAGCCGGATACGGCGCGTCCGCAAGCGGGTCCTTGCCGGTCCTCCCAGCCGGATACGGCGCGTCCGCAAGCCTCTGGCCGTAGCCGCGGCGGCATTGGTTCTGATCCCGGCCGCCTGGCTCATCAAACGCGCAGTCGATTCCAAGCCGCAATCGACCATCGCCAGCACCATCGTTCTGTGCGACGTTGACAATACTACTGGCAACTCGTCATTCGACAGCGCCTTTCGTCAGGGCCTTGGCTTCGAGCTCCAACGCTTACCAAACCTGAACGTGCTTGGCGAGGCCCGGGTTGCGGAAACTCTGAGCGAAATGCGGAGACCTCCCGGGACCCGCCTGACTCCGGAAATCGCGCGTGAGATCTGCCAGCGCACCGCGTGCGCCGCCGTGATCGAGAGTTCGCTGTCCAACGCCGGCTCCGGCTATTTGCTTACCCTTCGCGCCCGCAACTGCACCGCCGGAGATGTGGTGGACGAGGAACAATCGCGGGCGGCCGGCAAGGACGACATCCTCAACGAACTACGCCGGCTTGCGAACAGGCTCCAATCGAAATCGGCCGCAACGCTCGCCGCTCTGCAAAAGAACGCGGCCCCGCTGGAGGAGGTCACCACGTCCTCTCTTGAGGCGCTGAAGTCATACACCGCTGCATTCCGGCAGCAGTCGCACACGAATGAAGCCGACAGCCTGCTGCTTTTCAAAAGAGCGACTGAGATCGACCCCGAATTCGCCATGGGGTACGCTTACCTCGGGCGGACCTACGCCGATTCCGGTGAGCAAAGCCTGGCAGCGGAGAACATCCGCCGAGCCTATCTCCTGCGCGGCCTCGTCACCGACAAAGAGAACTATTTCATCACCTACAACTACAACCGTGACGTGTTACGAAATCTCGAAATCTGTCGCCAGATTTGCGAGTCATGGATTGCAAAATACCCACGGGACATGGTGCCTCACGGCTTCCTGTCCGGAGTGACATCCAAAGGCACAGCCCAGTACGAAAAATCGATCGAAGAGGGGGAAAAGGCGATTCGCATGGACCCCGACTTCACCATCGGGTATACCAATATCGCCGAGTCTTATCTTTTCCTCAATCGGCCTGAAGAGGCGAGGGCCATCTTGCAACGCGTCGCGCAACGAAAACTCCCTTCGAAGGACCACCTCGCGGTGCTGTTCCTCGCCGCTTTCTTGAATCGGGACCGCAGCGGAATGGACAAGGCCGCCGAGCAACTGGCCGCCGCTTCGCCTCGTGGCGACTCCGAGCATTTCCAATCTCTCGTATCTGCTTTTGAAGGGCGCGTCCTGCAGTCCCGGCAGCAATCCATGCAAGCAGTCACTCTGGCCCGCCAAGCCCACTTTGCGGAGAGCGCCGCACTCTTCGAGGGAGCAGCGGCCATGAGGGAGGCGCTCTACGGCTATCCCGACGAGGCGGCGCGGCACGCCGCGCTTGCCGGGCAGCTCGTCAGGGGTCGCGATACGGAATTTTCCCCGGCGTTTGCGCTCGCCCTCTCCCGGAATTCGCGGGCGGCCCTTCCCATCGTCATGCGGCTTGAAAAAGAGTACCCGGAAGATACCTGTGTACGTTTCACTTACTCGCCGGCGCTGCGCGCGCTCCTCGCAATCCATCAAGGCAGCCCCGCAAAAGCGATCGAGCTTCTAACCGTGTCTAGGGCTTACGAATTCGCCACAACCGGGGTCAGCATGTACGCTTACTACGGCGCGATGTACCCGACCTACGTCCGCGGCCTGGCCTACCAGCAACTCCACAAGTACCGCGAAGCCGCCGCGGAGTTCCAGAGGATGCTCGATCATCCCGGACTCGTCCTCGCCGACCCCACTGGCCCGGCCGCCCGCCTCCAACTGGCCCGCGCCCTCCGCGATGCCGGCGAGACTGCCAAAGCCCGGACCGCCTATCAGGATTTCCTCGCTCTCTGGAAAGACGCCGATCCGGATATTCCCCTTCTTCAGCAAGCCAAGGCGGAGTTCGCCCGCTTGTAACTTCCGTGGACGGATTTCCTTATTTACTTCGAAAGGGAGCGCCATGACATCTCACACACTGGCCGGACGCAACGAATTTCCCACCACAAGTTGGACCCTGGTGGTCGCCGCCGGCGATCCCGCGCATCAGGATTGCCGTGACGCGCTGGTGCGCCTGTGCGAGCACTACTGGTATCCCGTTTACGCCTACGTGCGCCGCCGCGGCCACCCGAGGGAAGAGGCTCAGGACCTGACGCAGGACTTCTTCGTCCGCATCCTCGAAGGCCGCTACCTGGACCGTGCCGACCCGAGCCGGGGGCGATTCCGGTCATTCCTCCTCAACTCGTGCAAATACTTCCTCGCGGACCAGGCTGATCGCGAACGGGCCTTGAAACGGGGCGCCGGCGCCATTCTGCCGTTTGAAGTCTCCTCCGGCGAGGAACGCTACCGGTTCGAACCGCTCGACAACGAAACGCCGGAACATATCTTCGAACGGAACTGGGCGCTTTCGCTGCTCGACCGGGCCGTCTCGTGCCTCCGGGACGAGTTCACCCGGCACGGCAGCCTTGGCGATTTCGAGAAGCTCAAGGTCTTCCTTCTCGGTCAGGCCGAAGTTCCCTACGCCGAACTGGCACGCGAAATGGGCGCGAGCGAAGGGGGGCTGAAAGTCGCCATCCACCGTCTTCGCAAACGCTATCGAGTTCTCTTCCAAAGAGAAATTGCGGAGACCGTGGCGGATCCGGCGGAAGTCGATTCCGAAATCCGTTTTCTGTTTTCCGCACTCAAAGGCGGAAACTGACTACTTCCCCTTCCCCGCGTTCTCCACAATGCTGCGCGCCAGGAAATTCTCGATCTTGGCCTGGTCGCGCGCCACCTCGACATACGCGGATTGCAGAAGCTGGGTCTTGCGATTCAACAGCATCTCGCGGATGTTCTGTTGGACGCGCGGGTCGTTCAACTCGCGCTGCCCGGCCGGCTCCCGCGAGATGACCTTCAGGATCTGGTAACCGTACTGCGTCTGGATGGGCTTCGACGGCACGCCCGGTGGGAGCGACAGGACCAGCCGCTTCAGGTCGGCACTCGCCCGTTCGAGGTTCGATTCCGGAATCAGCCCCATGTCGCCGCCGTTGGGGGCGGTGTTGGGGTCCTCGGAGTAATTCTGCGCCAGCATGGCGAAGTCCTCGCCCCGGGAAAGACGGGCTTCGATGTCGTCGATCTTCGCCTTGGCCTCCTTTTCGTCCTTGGCCTTGCTGTTTTTCAGATTGCGCACGTTGGGATCGGGCCCGGGGGTCACCAGGATCTGCGCGATGTGGATCTGCGGCTCGGCCAGGTTGAAACTGGCCTTGTTGGAGTTGTAGAAGTTGGTCACGTCGGCATCCGTGATGGTGATGTGCGACTTGATCTCCTTGTTGACCAGCTTGTCGACCGTGAGATCGCGCCGGAGCTGGGCCTTCAGATCGTCCGCGCTCATGTGGCGGTCCGCCAGCTTTTGCTCGAACTCCTCCTTGGTGAAGGGCGCCTTCATCTCGTTGAACTTGGTATCGACATCGGCGTCCACCGCCGTGAGGCCGGCCTTCTCGGCGCGCTGCAGCATGATCTCGCTGGTGATCAGCGAGTTGAGCAGCTCGAGCTTGCTCGACATCACCTGGTCTTCGTTGGAGCCTTCGCTGGGCTGCGGTTGGGTCTGGAAGGTCTTCTCCAGCTCGCTGTAGGTGATGGCGCGGCCGTTCACGGTGGCGGCGACGCCGGCCGGAGGTTTGGAGCCGCAGGCCGCCAGCATCAGGGCGGCCAGAACCGTCGCGTAAACTGCACAAGGGCGCTTCATGCGTGTCCCCATTGTAACCGGTCGATGGGAATTAGGTGTGTGAACTCACGCTTGGATAGAATGGTTGCTCATGAGAGTCGGAATGATCGGTACCGGCGCGATCTCGCACATGCATGCGCGCGCCTACAAGAACATCGGGTTTCAGTTGACCGTCTGCACGGACATCAACGAGGAGGCGGGGCGCAAGTTCGCCGCGCAGCACGGCGCGCAGTTCGTCGCGAGCTACGCCGACCTGTGCCGCCACCCGGACGTGGATTACGTGGACGTCTGCACGTTCCCGGATTTCCGCCTGCAGCCCATCGAAATCTGCGCGGAGAGCAAGAAGCACGTGCAGGTGCAGAAGCCCATTTCCACCAACCTCGAAACCGCCGGCCGCATGATCGAGACGGCCCGGCGGGGCGGAATCCTGCTGAGCGTCGTCAGCCAGCACCGCTTCGACGATGCCAGCCGCTTCCTTTCCAAAGCCATCGCGGAGGGCCGCCTGGGCAGGCTGCTCCAGTGCGATTGCTACGTCAAGTGGTATCGTTCGGCGGCCTACTATTCGCGGCCTATCAAGGGAAGCTGGCAGACCGAAGGCGGCGGCGCGCTGATCAACCAGGCCATCCACCAGCTCGACATTCTGCGCTGGATGGCGGGCCCGGTGTCAGAAGTGTTCGGCATGTGGCAGCTCGGGGCGCTGCACAAGATCGAATCCGAGGACGTGGTGAACGCCGTGGTCCGCTACGCGAGCGGCGCCACGGGGGTGATTCAGGCCTCGACGGCATTCTGGCCGGGCTACACGGAACGAACCGAATTCCACGGGACGAAAGGCACCGCCGTGATCTCCGGCGACAAGCTCACCACCTGGGACGTGGAGAACGATTCGGGCGAGCCCGCCCCGGTGTCGAAGGAGGTGGCCTCCGGCGCCTCCGACCCGATGGCGATTTCGCTCGAGCCCTTCGAGCGCCAGTTCCTGGATTTCGGCGACGCCATCGCCAAGGGCCGCAAGCCCCTGGTCTCCGGCGAGGAAGGCTACCAGGCCCTGGAATTGGTGGACGCCATCTATCGCTCCTGCCGCACGGGCGAGAAGGTACCGCTGTAGTCAGCGGGAGGGCCGGCCTGCGCGCGCCGGCCCTCATCCCTACGCGGCCAACCGCTCGGAAATCTCCATCAGGCGGAGGACGGAATCCTCCACGATGGCGCGTAGCGCATCCCGGCCGGCCCCTTCCAGGTTGCCCTCGCTGAGGCGGGAGATCGCGGCCACACATCCTTTGATGCGAGTTTGGACGGCGGTTACCGGGTCCTTCGCGGGCTTTTCATTCGCCTGGCGAAGGTCGCTGCGCATCTGGAGCACGGCGGCCCGGATGCGCCCGGCATTTTCCGGCGCGATGGGAACCATCTCACCATCGATCTCGATGGCTTCTCCGTCGATCTTCGGCGAGATCGCGCGGTAGACGTCGGCCGAGATCTTGACGATCTGGAGCAACTGGCAGAAGGTCTCACCGTACTTTTCGAGGTTGTCGATAAGCTCCTCGACATACTGGCGGCTCAGCCCGATTTCCTGGGTGCAGAATTGGTCCCAGGTGAGGCCGCTCGCTTTATATGAGCCCGAATCGCGGATCCCTTTCCAGCACTTGGCCTGGGAGATAAGAGAGTGACTGGCGCTTACGGCGAACGCCTGTCCACGCCCGATCCACTTTCCGAGACTGAGCGACTCAAGGTTTTCTGGCTTCATGGTTTTTTCTCCAAACCGCAGATTTCCCTGCGGTTTCTTTTTGGATTTGTTGCGAACAAAGAGGGTTAGCCCGAGAGGAACCGCAGATTTCCCTGCGGTTCTTCCTAATTTCAATACAGCACGACGACATCAGCATCGCAGGCCGAACCAGGAGTCAAGT
>OMOG01000657.1:0-1455 GCA_900290305.1 Candidatus Sulfopaludibacter sp. SbA4 | reverse complement strand
GGGTACAAATGGGGTGGATTTCTTAGAAGCGCAAAGGCCGCGGCGCGGCACCATACGGGACAGGAACTGATCGCGCCGCGGCCGTTTTGCGCGAGTTTCTCAGTAAACCGGGGCCCCGGCGGCCAGCGGCGCCTGCCGGATCTCCAGGCAGCCGCGGCCGGTGGGGAGCACCTTGCCGGGGTTGAGGCGATTGTCGGGATCGAAGAGCTGCTTCAAACTGCGGATCGTGTCCAGCGTTTCGGGCGTGAAGAGCTTGGCCATCAGCTCGTTCTTTTCCATGCCCACGCCGTGCTCGCCGGTGATGGAGCCCCCGGCGTCGATGCAAAACGTCAGGATCTCTTCACCGGCCGCACGCGCCTTCTCCAAGTCGCCGGGCTTGCGCGGATCGAACAGGATGATGGGGTGCATGTTGCCGTCGCCGGCGTGGAAAATGTTGCTGATGGTAAGGCCATACTTGCGGGAGACCTCGCCGATGAAGTGCAGGGTGGGCGCGATCTTGGTGCGCGGGACCACGCCATCCTGCACGTAGTAAGTCGGGCTCACGCGGCCCACGGCCCCGAAGGCGTTCTTGCGGCCCTTCCAAAGCAGTTCGCGCTCCTCGGCGGATTGCGCCACGCGGAACTCGCGCGCGCCCGAAACCCGGCAGGCCTCGCGAATCTGCTCCACCTGCTCTTCGACGGCCTCGCGAATGCCCTCCAACTCGATGAGCAGGACGGCGGCCGCGTCCATGGGGTAGCCCGCGTGCGTGGCTTCTTCCACCATGCGGAGCATCACGCCATCGAGCATCTCGACCGCCACGGGAGTGATGGCGCGCGCGGTAATTTCGGCCACCGTGCGGCCGGCATCCTCGTTGGAATCGTAAACTGCCAGGATGGTCTTCACCAGCTCGACCTTGCGCATCAGCCGCACCGTGACTTTGGTGACCAGCGCCATGGTGCCTTCCGAGCCCGTCAGCAGGCCGGTGAGGTCGTAACCGGGAAGGTCGGGAACACGGCCGCCGGTCTCGACCACGGTTCCATCCGGCAGCACCAGTTCCAGGCCGAGGACGTGGTTGGTGGTCACCCCGTAAGCCAGGGTGTGCGGCCCTCCGGCATTCTCGGCGACATTGCCGCCCACCGTGCAGGCGCGCTGGCTGGAGGGGTCTGGCGCGTAGAAGTAGCCGCCGCCCTGGACCGCCAGCGTGATATCCAGGTTCACGACTCCGGGCTGCACCACGGCGCGCTCGTTTTCCAGGTCGATCTCCAGAATGCGGTTCATGCGCGCGAATGCCACGACTATGCCGCCCTCGCGCGGGATGGCTCCGCCCGAGAGGCCCGTTCCGGCGCCGCGGCCGACGAACGGGACGCGGAATTCACGGGCGAGGCGCACGATGGCGGCTACGTCCTGGGTGCTGCGCGGGAAGACCACCAGGTCGGGGCGGTGCTTGTCGATGCTGCCGTCGTATTCGTAGAGCGT
>OMOG01000704.1 GCA_900290305.1 Candidatus Sulfopaludibacter sp. SbA4 | reverse complement strand
GGCTTCATGACTTCCATGCGAATGCCGTGCTTCGCGCCCACCGCGCCACCCAGCGCGCTCACTTCCAGCTCCCGCCGGTCGGCCTTCGGGTACAGGCTCACCAGCACCAGCTCGTCGATCGCCTGGCCTTCATTCACCCGGGCGTAGAATACCGGAGCCTGGTCCTTGGCCTTCAACCGGGCGCTCGATCCAATCAGGTACGCGTTCACCTTGACGCTCTTGATTCCAGTGTCAGGAGGTGGCCGGTGCGCCCCGCCACCTTCTCCGAAGCCAGCGTCTTCAAATCGACTTTGATCAGTTCCGAGCCGGCGAGATAGTACATGCCGGGAGACTCCGGCACCCGCCCGGCGACCGGATCGGTGGGACGGTCCGGGACCATGGTGACGCGCCCGGTATCGGGTGGAGGGTCGGTGGGCTTGGGCGCCGGATCGGGATCGGCGGGCGACTTGGGATCCATCATGACCTTGAGGATGGAATCCTTCACGCCCGCTTTCTTGAGCTGCACCAACTGCGCCGTGCTGAGATCGAAGGCCTTGCCGTTTTTCCTGAGCTTGGCGATGATCACCTCTTCCGACAAGCCGGCCTGAACGAGCTGGAGCACGTCGTCCGTGGTCATGCCGGCGGCCTTGCTTTGTGCGCGGGCAGGGGGCGTGACCGGGGAATTGCACAGCGCGAATCCCCCGAGGAGTACAACGAGAATGCTGGTAGCGGTCTTCATGGGTTTGCGAACCCCTCTCATGGATAGCTAATGCGCGATTCGGGGGAAAACCGGCTCACGCCGTCTAACCCGCCCTGGCCCTCAGACGCTCGACCGACCGGACGGCTTGCTCTTCGCATCCCGCGGGAATAGGCAGGAGCATCGCGAAGCGATCCCTACTCATCCCATAGCGCCCGTTGATACAGCGCTCCATGATCACGCTCAATTCAGGGGGCGGTCCTTCCAACAGGTCCGCGCCTTTCAGGCTCAAGAGCTCCGAGCGCCAGGGGTAAAACTTCCTCAGAAAGTACATACCTTTCGATCCCAAGTAGACTTCATGCGGGCAGCGCAGTATCTTGCGGTGGCGAATGTCCGGCAGGGCTCGGAAGTACCGAGCCAGAAGCACTCCCAGCGCGAATGCGACGGCCCCCAGGATTGCAGCCGTCAGAACCCCCCACGCGAATCCAAGCAGGATTCCGCACGGGGCCGTGACGCATGACACGCTAAACCATTCGCGAGGGGAGTAAGGTGCCTTCCCTCCGTCCCTCTCGAACTCTCTCTCGGCCCAGTCGGCCCAGGCTTGGTCGCTGAATTCCCAGTGCGCCCAACATTCGCCTCCCGACAGTCCCTCGAATTCGCTGGAGGTCGTCATCGACCGCATTCGCCGGATGGCAGCGTGGCTCGGGCCGAGTTTCTGCAGCTTCAAGCTGATGACCAACCCGACGATGC
>OMOG01000659.1 GCA_900290305.1 Candidatus Sulfopaludibacter sp. SbA4 | reverse complement strand
GGGATTGAGGCTCAAGGCGATATTGAGTTCCCGTTTGGCGCCCGCGGAATCGCCTTTGGCCGAAAGCACCGATCCCCACAATTCGTGGGCTGGAACCAGCTTCGGATCCAACGCCACAGCGGCCTTGACCTGCTGTTCCGCGGCGTCGAGATCATTCAGGTTGGCAAGCAGCCGCGCGTAGTTCAAGCGCGCGGGAACGTATGCCGGGTCCGACCGAATGCTCCGCTCGAAATGTTCGCGGCCTTCCGCCAACTCGCCTCGCGAGGCCACCAGCATGGCCAGGTTGGCCTGCCACTCGGCGACTCCGGGGTCAATCGCGAGCGCAGCGCGGAACTGCCTCTCCGCGCCGGGCGCATCTCCCGATCCCAACAGGAGTGAAGCGAGGTAGTTGTGCATTTCGGCGGCATCGGGATTGAGCTCGATGGCTTTCTCCAGGCCGCGCTTCGCTTCCGCTGTCTTGTCCTGTTGCCAGAGGACCCAACCGAGCAGCCCCCAGGCGGCGGCATCGTCCGGCCGGAGTTTCGTTGCCGTGCGAAAGGCCGCCTCGGCCCTGGCCCACTGTTTCGACTCCATGAGCGCATTTCCCAGCTCGAGCTGGACGATTTCCGAATTCGGCGCGCGCCGCGCGGCTTCTTCAAGCGATGGGATCGCTCTCGGCATATCGCCGGCGGACCGGTACCCTTCGCCGAGGCCCGCATAAAAACCGGCCTGAGCGGGGTGAAGACGGCCGATCAAAGCGGCCAATCGGCTCAGGCCGGCGTCCAGATTGCTTCGATCCGTGATCTGGGCCAACGCGCCGTACAGCAGATCATCGGAGTTGGGCGCCAGTCGCGGCGGCAGGTAGGGCGCGACTTCACCGCGATATTGGGTCGCCGGAGATTCATGAGTTTCGGTCTTCTCCGCCAGCAGGTCTCCCGCCGGTTTCACCCGAACGATTTTGTGGTCCGTCATCACGATGTGAACGGCATCGTCGGTGCGGCGTTTGGGCATGTGACACGCGACGCAGTTCGCGCCGGCGGCATGCTCGGCCCGCGTTGGCGACGAAACTTGGTGGCAGTCTTGGCAGGCGGCGTTGTAATGCACCGTGGCACTCTCGCCACGCGGAATGGCGTGAGGATCGTGGCAGGTCGTGCAGCGAAGCTTTCCGGCGCTTTTCAAAAAACATGCCGACTCGCGCAAACGATAGCCGGCATGATCCACCTGGAAATCCTCGTTCTTGCCCGGCGCCATGTCGAATGAGAGGCGGAAGTCGGCGAGAGGCTGGCCGGGTATGTACGAGAAAGGCCCGCGGTTGAAGCGCTGCAGGGAATGCGGCAGGAGGCGGCTGGTGGTTTCGAGATGACACTGAAGGCAGACCTCCATCTCTCGTTCCGGGCTCAAGCGCGCGGGATTCACGATCGCGGCGCGGATCTGCTGGGTTGTGGCGTCTTTTCTTTGGGCGGCTTCCACGTGCTGCTGCCCGGGTCCGTGGCATCTCTGGCAATCGATTCCCTGCGGGATCGGCTCGAGATATTGGGCCTCCGCGGCCGGCTCCTCATGGCCCTCCGGGATGCGCGGATAGGCGTTATGGCAGAACATGCACTCGTAATGAATCGCGCGAGTGGAGCCCTGGTAATCGGCCCTGTCGTAACCCGGATTCATGCCCCAATAGCCGCCTTTTTCCGAGTACCACCCGAGAGGCAATTGCTGGAGCACGCCCCGGCTGGTGAGGTGCAGATACGTGCGCGCATGATTGCCGGAACCGAGAACGAAGTCGATCTGTTTTTCTTCGACGTTGGTCTCCCGTCCATCGAAGCCGATCTGCCAGCGCCGCTGGAGGTATTTCCCTCCGCGCACCAGCATGTTGAACCAGGTGTCAGATGCAGGGTGATAGAACGGAAGGCCGGACTTGAAGTCTTCGACCGCCGTTTCCGCGGTAAGCCGGTAGAAGGATCGCCCCATGCCAGTCTGGCGGTACGTCCGGGCCTTGCCGGCGTGGCACTGGCCGCAGACGGCCGGGTCCACGTAAGCGTTGCCCGCCGCGGCACGAGCGGCCGGCGCGCCGACGCCAATCGCGATCGAAAAAATCGCAACAGCAATTCGCGTTAACCCGGCAGTTCGCATTAACCCGCATTTCTCACACTCCGCCGGCCGATGTGGCGCAGGCACCCGTGCCTGCCGTGTCGAGACTTCCAGCTTGCGGACCCCCGGTTTGCGGGTCCGTTCCGGACGTTCCGGGCGTCTCGACACGTTTTCGCGATTGTGACACCGTGTCGAAGGCGGGCGTCGGCATGAGTGCCGACGCGGCAGGCACGAGTGCCTGCGCCACGTCACCGCAACCGAACNNTGCGCCACGTCACCGCAACCGAACAAGTTCGCATTAACCAGACCCCGCCCGAGCCGGATGGAAATTGTCGCGCCGCACAATCCCGGAACCTTCGCGAATCACAACCAATTGGTCCGCGGCTACGTCCGCAATCTTCTCCAGTTTCCCGCTCGGCCAGCGGATTTCCAGGTTCGCGGACTGTTCCGCTCCGAGTCCAAAGTGCAGCCGCCGATCGTTGGCGGAAAGGTACGAGGACTGCGCCGCCACGGCCTGGACTTGCCTCCGCTCTCCGTACGCCGCAACGACCTGCGCTCCGATGGCGCTGCGGTTCGACTCCACTCCGGCGAGCAATACCTTCAGCCAGTGATTGGTTCCGCTGACGTCGTTGCGGAACAGCGACGGCGGCTCATTCATATTCATGATGAGAATATCCATGTCCCCGTCGTTATCGAAGTCTCCGAAGGCGGCGCCGCGGCTGGAGTGCAACTCGTTCATGGCCGGGCCGGCAAGGTCGAGGAGCTCTTCGAATTTGCCGCCGCCCAGGTTACGAAAAATCACACTGGGTGACTTGTAGGGAGCGCTGGGATCGGCCGCTTCCACCTCCGGATAGACCATACCGGTGGTGAAAAAGATCTCCGGCAGGCCGTCGTTATCGAAGTCCTGTATGGCGGCGCCCCAGCCGACGAAGCGCGTTTCCACCCTCAGCCCCGCCCGCGTGGTGGCATCGCGGAAGGAGCCGTTTCCATTGTTCTTGTAGAGCACATGGGTGTCGGAACTGAAGTGAGTCTTGAAGATGTCGAGATGACCGTCGGTATCGAAGTCGCCGAGGCCGACTCCCATGCCGCCCTGTTCGCGTCCGTCTTCGTTCAGGGCAACACCACTTTCGAGGCCGCGTTCGGTAAACGTGCCGTCGCGATTATTCCGGAACAAGAGGCTGGGTGTCGTGTCGCAGGCGACATAGATATCCGGCCATCCATCGCCGTCGAAATCGGCCGCCACAGCGGTTAAAGGGTAGTTCGGAGTGACCGCGAGGATTCCGGTGCGCTCGCTGACATCCGTGAAGGTGCCGTCCCCGTTGTTGTGATAGAGGCGGCAGCGCTCCTGCGGAAGGCCGCCAGGCCCGCAGAACACAGGCACGCGGCCGCGATTGCACGTGGGATTCGTGCCGCGAATCGGAACCTTGTCGGGATCGAAAACGACGTAGTGATTGACGAAAAGGTCCAGTCTGCCGTCGCGGTCGTAGTCGATCCAGGTGCAGCCTGTGCCGTAGCGTGTTCCGGGATGGATCAGCCCGGCCTTTTCGGTGACGTCGGTAAACGTGCCGTCGCCGTTGTTGTGAAACAGAATGTTCTGCCCCCAACAGGTGATGAAAACGTCGTCGAAGCCGTCGTTATCGTAGTCGCCGACTGTGATTCCGGCGGCCCAGACGCTGCGGCCCAGCCCGGACTGCGCCGTTACATCGCGAAAGGTGCCGTCTCGATTATTGCGATACAGTCGAATCGTGGCATCTTGCGGCGTGGGTCCCGTGCGGCGGCGGCCGGTGAGGGTGATGACATCGAGCCAGCCATCGTTGTCGTAATCGATAAAAGCCACGCCGCATCCCATCGCGTCGAGAATGTAGTCCACATGGCCTTCATTGCCGTAAATCACGGGAGCGCGCAGTCCCGCCTGTGCCGCGACATTGACGAATCTGGCATGGAACGGCAGGCCGGATGGTTTCCCGCGCGGCGCCGGTGCGATGCCTCGGGAGGCCATTCCGCTGTACTGTTGCGCCACGGTGAAACGGGAACGGACGAGCCCGAGGGCAGCCGCGGAGAGAACTTGCCGGCGTGTCATTGCGCTTCTGTTGAGCATACCAGAGTAAGGAGTCAGGAGTCAGGAGCCAGGAGACAATGGACGTGCTCGGTCGGTCCGAATTCAAAGCGGCAGTCGCTGCATATGGTTTATCCATTCCTCCGCCTCGGTGAGGCGCCAGATCAGCAAGAGGTCCTCGATGGCATCGCGAATCGGCAGCTTGTCGGGGACCAGGATGAGCCCAGCGCAACGGCGCTTTTCAACGCACTGCTGAAACCATCCGGGCATCGTGGTTACATCGTGCGTAACGAGGACGCGTCCGAGCGATTCCGCGAGATCCAGGACCTGCGGGTCTGGCATCTTCTCGGGAATCACCGCCTCAGGCAGTTCGAAATCGATCGCTGGCTCTCTGATCAGTAAACCCCTGACAATCTTCTGATTTCAATTGGCGTCAGCGAGGAAGCGGACTTTCAACGTCGCCCGTGGCGGCGTGCTCTTTGGCGTCGCGCAGACGTTTAGCCAGCGGTGAGGTGGACTTCGCCTGAATCTGCGAAATCTCCTCCCATCGCCGATCTTGCTCTCTCAGGCACGCATCTACCCTCTCCTGGTTCTCGAGGTAGAACGTGATGGCGCCGTAAATCCTGACGAGCGGACGGGCCATGGGAAAGGACCGGAGAATTCCCTCCGGCGATTCGCCGGCCTGGAATGCATGAACGATGCTGTCCAGGGAAATGCGCGTACCAGCGATGTAGTAGCCGCCATCGCGCTCCTCGACGTAGGTTTGCATGTTCCCGAACTCCACTTTCAGTCTACCGGGCCTGGGCCGCGGGAGCAACCTGCAGAGCCCTCGTTGCAGCGCCCTCGTTTGGAGCCAGGAGACAGCGTGGTTCCCAACGGCGCGCCGGTAGGGCGGCATGGTTCGGATCGCAACGGGCCCTATAACGGTCTGGAAATTGGGTAGAATCTTACCGGAATGGGATGCTGCGGAATGCGATGCTGCGCAACGGGAAAGTTTGCACGTCTGCCGGCGATTCTTGCCGCGGTGGCAATCACCGCTGGCGCATGGCAGCCAACGGGCGCGGAGTTGATCAACGCCGGGCGCTTTGAGGAAGCCTTGGCAGCCTTCGAAGCCGCTCTGCAGACGGATCCGAAATCGGTTGCCGCGAACAACGGCGCGGGAGTCGCGCTGGATTTGCTGGGCCGTTACCGCGAAGCACAGCCCTATTTCACGGCGGCCATCAAAGCCAGCCGTAGCCCGTTGGAGAAGGCGCTAGCCGAGCGCGCCATGGCGATCGGATACGGATTCGCGGGAGATTGCGGCAATGCCGAAAAGCTGGAGAAGCGTGCATTCGATTTTTACGTGGAAACACACGATTTTCCGAATGCCGGCGACGTCGCCGATGAACTCGGCCGATTGTGCCTCGATGCGGGCGACTTTGATCGAGCCGCGGAGTGGTACCAAAGAGGGCACGATCAGGGGCTGCAGGAACCGAACATCTCTCCAGCGCGAACCGATCTTTGGGACTTCCGGTTGGCGCACGCCAAGGGGCGCATTGCGGCGCAGCGCGGCAAAATCGCCGAGGCCCGCAAGCAAGCCCAGAAGGCCCGGGCGATTCTAGACCGTGGCCACATTCCCGATCAGGAAGAGTACTTTCCCTACCTCCAGGGCTACATCGCTTTCTATGCGAGCGACTACGCGGAGGCGCTGAGCGCCCTGAATCGCGTATCACGCAGCGATCCGTTCATTGAATGCCTGATCGCCCGAACGTATGAAGCAATGGGCGACCGCGCACGAGCAATCGAGTTCTATCAGAGAGCTGCGGCGACGACTGCCCACAGCGTGCCCGCGGCGTATGCGCAGCCCTTTGCGCGGCGAAGGCTGGCGTCCTGGAATCTCATGCGGCCGTAATCCCGGTACATAGGCCCTAAAATAAGGCCGTTGGCAAAATCACCACCTGGCCCGCGCGCGATTCGCTCTCGGGTTCGCGTGGTTGCAACTTCCCAGATCGCCGTTTGGGCACCGTGAGTGGCACAGTCTCTGGATGCCGACCCCATGCTTCCGGGCTGCCAAGTGACTGCCGGAACGAGACACTTGCCCGGGGGGCCGGCCTAAAGGAAGCCTCTTGGATGCGAGAGAATCAGGTTTTCAGTCGCAATGCGTGTTTTTCAAAGCGGAGGATAAGAAATGGACCGGCTGGACCTCGCCGAATACTACGATTTGTTCGATGGTGCCCTCACCGAAAGGTACGGTGACACGTTCAAGGTGGGGTTTGGCGCCATCGAAGACAGGTTTCGGGAAGTGCGGAAAGGGCTTCCCAAGGGTCGTGCTCTGACCGTAGATGACGTCATGGCGATCTTTCATCCGTCCCTCCCCTATGTTGACGACTGGACAAAGCCGGACGAAGCCGGCCTTGAGGAGAGGATGAGCAAATATGATGCTTCGACCCTGATTCGGAATCTGAACGCACGCCACGACCTTAAGCTGATCAGGCCGATCATATACTGCTTCCGGGAACTCAGCCTCACCGCGCTGGTGCTCCACCACGTCTACCCGGAGAAATACAGCATGTGCAGCCACCACATCGCCAGCCTACTTTACATTACCGGGCGCGACAAGGCGGGTACTGTACCAGGGTATTATCTAGAATATTGTCGGGAGTTAGAGTTGTGGGGCGCCCGTTTCAATCTCAATGTTGTGCAAACGGAGTTCTCCCTTTGGACTTGGTACTGGCGCGTCAACCACGGCAGCAGCGAAGAGCGGAGGGAACACCGCCGCAGATTCGATCGTGATCCGTGGGCCAAGAAACGAAGGGCAGAGAAGATCAAAGACTCGCTCAAGGTAGTGGACAAGCTGGGGTTCGCCCGATTCTTCCTGCATACCGACGATCCCAACGACCCCACCCTAGGCGCTATAATCGCGTGGCGGGAGTTTGAGGCAAGAGCGCGGGAGTTGCTCTACCGCAGGGGACATCGAGAAGCGTACGATGACAGTTTTACAATGGCCGCTAGCGTCATGCCGCTGCTCCGAAGAGAACTGAACATCGATTACGGGCCTCTTTGGCGAAGTCGGAACGATGTGATGCACAAAAACTCGGTAATGCCCAGTGATGAGGCGAGGGTGGTTGTAGACGGGGTTCGCCGCTTTATCGAGAGCACCCGGGGCAAGTTGGGTCCCCAGTAGTTTATTCGGTGAGGCGTGGGGACATGCGCGACTACCTGTAACGTGGTGCTCGCTTCCGTCCGCGTGCATCACGCGCGCCCCGGATGGGGCGAGCATTGAAGCGTTGACGTCGTCCCACCTCGGAGACGATGACGTGGCCGCCGGTTGGCGGGTCGGAACGGACTGTTGGTTAGCGAAGACGGTATCGCTCCGCCTTCGCCGGGACCTTGGGGTAATGGTAGATCCCACCTTCGCGATCATAGCTCTTCGACACTGCCACGTTCTTAAAATCTCGTTCGAAATCAGCTCTCGTCATCTCGAAGGACCCGACAGGTGTTATTACGCGAAAAGACTCGTCGGGTTCCAGTTCCATGATTACATCATGCTTAAAGCACAGCCTGGGGAATTCGTAGCTCGCTATCCCATCCGGAACTTCACTAGGGCTTGATCGGCGAGTTTCCATCGCTCTTCGCTGCAAGTCAGCCAGTACGCGCCGGTCTTCGTCCTGTAGGGCCTCAACGAAACCGTTCAGGGCGCGCGTGATTATTGCGGCGGTGCTCAATTGCTGCAATGCACACAGCGCATCCAACAGAACCTTCGTCTCGAACTCCAGTGACGTGTTTAACGGAACCTTCACAAACCCAATGGTATACCAGGCAAATAGACCGGTGCGCAACTACAATCATTTATTATATCATGAATTATCGATTAATTTGATTGACACTGCGGCGGATTACGCTATGCTCCTAAGGTGATCTGAAAAGGAGCTTCAAATGAAAGCTTGGCAACATCTCCAACGGGAGCCGGGTAGTGCAGTCGCTGATCCCGATGTACTGCAGGTGATCAACGCTTGCGCTCCTCGTCCTAGTCCAACACTGATGCGCATCAACGGCCGCGTCGTTATCGCCTATTCCCGGACGCGGGCCTTCATTGATCGGGATGCTTGGGAGGCCCTACCCTCCGACGGTCTGCTGCTGCTGAGAGTATGGCCGCGCGGGACCTCTTCGTCCTGGTTCGCTCTTACCAGACCGGAGCTTGAACGCACCTTCGACGAAGTTCGCAAGACGCGCTCCTGGAATTCAGTCCGACATTATCACTTTCGGGTGTTTCCGGCAGCGCTGGAGGCATTCCGAGTCTGCATGACACGAGACGAAGCACCATTTGCGAGCCAGATATCTGCAGCGGAGGCCGGTAGCGAATCGGAAAAGCGTGGAAGCCCAGTATCGCCAAGTCATTGAGGGGAATGCTTCTTGAGTAATTCGTCCTCGCGCCGACGAAGGTTTTCAAAAAACTCCTCGCCGTCGATGGGCTTCACCCTGCCGCTTTTCAGGTCGTCATAGCGGCTGTCGAGCATTTGGCGTGTACGGGCCAGCTCGTCGAAATAACCGGCCATGGCGTCCTCAACCAGCTCGTCGGGGCCGCGTCCGGTTTCCGTTACCCAACGGTCGAGCTTCGCCTGTAGATCGGGGTTGGTGAGGTGTACGTCCATGCCATTCAGGGTACGCGAAAACCGGAAACGTGGCAACACCGGAAACGAAAACCGGAAACGAAAGCGCCGGAGAATCCGCTTCGTCGGATCCCCCCCGGCGCGGGCAGGAAAGGGAAGCGCGGCGGTAAAATCGCGGGATATGCGGACGAACTTTCTCGCGTCGTTTCTGCTGCTGGTCGCCTCTGCTGCAGGTCAAAGCACGGTGGAACTGGCCGGGGCCTGAAAGCTGAAGTAACGTCCTTTGGCCGTGCGCGGGATACGCTGAACGTCGCGATGAAGATTTCCAATGAGAGCAAAGAGAAGAACACCGCGTTCATTCTTCTCTTCGGTGAGCCGGCGGCGTTCAACGATGGCGGGGGCAAGTGTCAAGGCCGCAACGTGACGGGCGGCGTATTGCAAGGGCTTCAACAACAACCCCCGGAGCCGATCTTGGGCGCAACCGCAGGATTTGACTGTCCATTCTAATTCTCGGACACGACACCAGGTTGGCGAGAATCACCAGTCCTGGGGCAGTCGCGTGAAGAACAGGCTGGCCGGTTCGATCGGCCGATTTTCCGCATTCCGGTCTTTCGCCTCGATGCGGCGTTGCACAGCTTGAATGGCCGGATCGTCCGGCGCGCCCTTCAACGCCTCGGCGATCGCGTGTTTCGCGTCATCGATCCGGCCGGGCGCCGACCGCCATGTCACATCGGCGAGACACGCCCACACTTCCGGGCTGTTGGCGCCCAGCGAAACCGCGGTTTCCAACAGCCGCCGGGCTTCTTCTGCCGGCCCGTGCACGGCGACAATCAGGCCTTCGGCGACCCAGACGGCGGCGACTTCCGGCCAACGCCGCCGCGTGCTTTCGAGCAACGCCCGGGCCTGCTCCGTCTGACCGCCGCTTTCCAACAATGCGGCGCGAAGAACGGGAAACCACGGCTGCTGGGGCGCGGACTTCGCGGCACGATCGAGCAACTCCAGGGCGTCTTTGGTGCGGCCGTCCTTTTTGAGGAAGACCACTTCCTGCCAGTAAATCCCGGTGCGATCCGGCGCAGCCCGGAGAGCGCGGTCCAAAGAGGCCAAGGCTTCCGCGCTGTTTCCCGCGGCATCCAGCATTTGCGCCCGCGCGAGGTAGTAGTCGGCATTTAGCGCGGACTCGGGGACTCGTTCCAAGTGCTTCAATCCATCCTGCGCGCCGGTGGAATGGAAAGCCGCAATCGCGAGGGGCAGTTCCAGCGCGCCGGAAGGGTCGCGAGCCGCGGCGTTTTCCAGCAGCTCCCGCGACATCGCGAATTGCCGTGCTTCGAGCATCGCGCGGCCGGCATCCGCCAGAATGGCGGCGCTGGCCTTCATAGACGCGATGGTGTGAGCCGTTTTGAGCGCCTGATCGGTCTGCCGTTCTTCCAGCGAGAGCTTGAGGTAGTGCAATTGCGCATTCGGGTCCCCGGGTTTATCGCGGACTGCCTGTTCCACGCGGGCACGATAATCGGCGCGCTGCTGCTCCGGCGTGAGGCTGAGATAACGCATCAGGTCTCGCGGCGCCTGCGTGGGACGCATTTGACGATAGCGCCCCATGAGTGTTTCCGACTCCGCGCTGCGATCTGCCTCGGCGAGGGCATTGGCGAGGTGAAGCACGATAGTGGGTTCGTCGGGAGCGAGTTGAGCCGCCTTCCGCAGCGTCCGGATGGAATCGTCGAGGCGGTCGAGCGCGCGGTACGCCTGGCCCAGACGGTCCAGGATCAGACCGTTATCGGGCTGGGCGGCGGCCGCCGCTTCGAGATCGGGAACGGCAGCGTCGGGTTTGCCTTGCAG
>OMOG01000660.1 GCA_900290305.1 Candidatus Sulfopaludibacter sp. SbA4 | reverse complement strand
CGAGAGTCGAAAGCAACACGCATTCGCGAAAGCAAGAGTCCGACTGACCGCGCGGCGTACGAACAAAGAGTCCGCTACGACCTCAAATTCCTGAGCTACGCGCCGGTGCTGTTCGTTTCCGCCACCACGGGCAAGGGAACGGAGAAAATTCTGCCCACCTTGGAAGAAGTCGCGTCCGAGCGTCGCAAGCGCATTCCGACTGCCGAGATGAACCGTTTCCTGAAGTACGTCGATTTCGAGCGCGCTTCAGTGCCCGCGCGCCAGCAGGTGAAAATTTATTACATGACGCAGGCAGGAGTGTCCCCACCAACGTTTGTTCTTTTCACGAATCGCAAGGTAAAGCTGCACTTCTCCTATCAGCGATTTCTGGAAAACCAACTCCGAAAAGCCTTCGGATTTGTGGGCTCGCCGATTTGGATCAAGAACCGGGCGCGCGATTAAACTGAAGGGAGATATCAAGTCGCGGTGCCGAGGTCGTCGCTAAAGCGCGTGAATATCCGACAGCTGACTTTCTTTTCATTGATCATTGTCGCAGCGAGCTTGCCTCTTCTCGTGATCGCTCCCGCATGGGCGCAAGATAACTACGAGATCCAGGTGTACGAGTACGACACCGTCCCACCCAAACAGACGATGGTTGAGTTGCATTCAAACTTCACGGTCGAAGGCAGCAAGACCACAGTCGACCGCGTTCTGCCCACAAACCATGCCGAACACGAAACCGTGGAGATCACGCAGGGTGTCACCGACTGGTTCGAGACCGGCTTTTACATATTCACCAGCATTCAGTCCGATGGCGGCTGGCAGTGGGTAGGCGATCACATTCGCCCACGGTTCCGCATTCCGCCGTCGTGGCACTGGCCGGTGGGAGTAAGTCTGTCGAACGAAATCGGCTACCAGCGGCGCGCCTTCTCCACCGACACCTGGACCTGGGAAATCCGTCCCATCGTGGACAAGAAAATCGGCCCCTGGTACCTGAGCTTCAATCCCACGCTTGACCGCTCGTTTCACGGCGCAAGCGTTAACCAAGGCGTGGTCTTCTCGCCTAATTTTAAGTTCAGTTACGACGTCACCAAAAGAATCGCGGGCGGGCTCGAGTATTATGCGTCCTACGGACCGATCACTGACTTCAGTCCTCTTCACGATCAGCAGCAGCAGTTCGTTCCTTCAATTGACGTCGATTTCGGGCCGGAGTGGGAGTTCAACTTCGGCGTCGGCGTCGGTGCCACTGCCTCCACTGATCACCTAATTATCAAGTGCATCATCGGACGGCGATTCTCTTGGACTCACG
>OMOG01000661.1 GCA_900290305.1 Candidatus Sulfopaludibacter sp. SbA4 | reverse complement strand
GCCTGTACCTGAACGTCTGGGCGCCGCCCCAGGCACGGGCCGGCGCCAACCTGCCGGTGCTGGTGTTCATTTACGGCGGCGGAGGCACCATCGGATCGAGCGGCATGGCGCTCTACGAGGGCGCCAACGTAGCCCGGCGCGGCGCGGTATTCGTCAACTTCAACTACCGGGTCGGGGCCATGGGGTTCCTGGCGCACACGGACCTGACGCGCGAATCGCCGCACCGCCAGTCGGGCAACTACGGCTATCTCGACCAGGTGGCCGCCCTGGAGTGGATCCACCGCAATATCGCGGCGTTTGGCGGCGACCCTGCAAAGGTGGTGATCTCCGGGCAGTCGGCTG
Source organism: Candidatus Sulfopaludibacter sp. SbA4 (assembly GCA_900290305.1). Taxonomy (GTDB): domain Bacteria; phylum Acidobacteriota; class Terriglobia; order Bryobacterales; family Bryobacteraceae; genus OMOG01. The sequence goes on along the minus strand of OMOG01000661.1, from coordinate 3,416 downwards.
GGGCATCGTCGGTTTCTTTGCTGCAGGCCAGTCCCCTGGCCCGAGGGCTGTTTCGCGGAGCGGTCGCCATGAGCGGTGGGGCCTGGAGCGGGGGCGGCGAGGCGGCGCCGATCGAGACCGCGCAGCAGACCGGACTCCAGGTGCAGGCGGCGCTCAAGGCGCCCACGCTCGCCGGCCTGCGCGACATCCCGGCGGACCGGGTGCTGGCGTTGCAGGAAGATTGCCAGCTCGGATGCTCGGGCTCGATTCGCATCGGCGGCGTCAATGTAGACGGCTATTTCCTGTCGGATTCGCCGCGAAAGCTGTTCCAGGAGCACCGCCAGAACGACGTGCCGGTGTTGCTCGGATTCACCCACGACGAGAGTTGCAACGCTCTGTGCACGGCGAAGAACCGGGAAGAGTACCAGGCCGCCGCAGCCAAGCTCTACGGCAAGGACGCCGCGGAGTTTCTTAAGCTTTACCCCGCGGCCGGCGACGCCGAAGTCCGCGAGATGGGGCGAACCGCCGCGCGCGAAGGCATGGTGGAACGCGGCATGCGCAACTGGGCCGTGGCGCAGGCCAGGGACGGCAAAGCGCCGGTCTGGATGTTCCAGTTCTCGCGCGTTCATCCGTATATTCCGGGGGTGGCGATTGCCGATCAGGATCCGGCCACGATCGGCGCGTATCATACCAGCGACGTGCCATACTGGTTCGGCACGCTCGAAGCGCTGAACCTCATTCGGCCGACGCGGCAATGGACGGAGTACGATCGCGGCCTGTCGGCCAGGATGACGGACGCGCTGATCGCTTTCGCCAAAAGCGGCAATCCGAATACGCCGGCAGTGGCGTGGCCCGCGTGGACGCCGGCGGCGGAGCGCCTGATCGAGTTTGGGGACCAGGTGCGGGCGCTGCCCATGGATACGCCGCGGATGGAGTTCATGGCGGCGCACCCGCCGGCGGGAGGGCCGCGCCGGCCCGCCCGGGACTGACCCCAATACTTGGCGAGCGGCCATTGTTGACGACGCACCGAGTCGGAAAGTGGATTCGTTGAAGGATCTCTGCCCCGACCCCAAACTCCCGGCCAGAACTTCCTTCGCGCAGAGTTGTTGGTGCGAAGGGCTGTTACCGACAATCAAGGGCGCGGAGGGCGGCTGTTTGTCCGGAGTGATCCGGGCAACGCCGCTGCGGCAACCTGAGTGGGGCACTTCAACAGGTAGGGCGTTTATCCGGCCAAGCGACGCGACGGTGATCTATCGGGATTTATATATCAGACGAAGACGAGAGCGGCTCTGAATCAGAAGGGTTTGCCCCGCGTGGAGCTGTGGGTAATGCGACAGGAGTTGGCCGCCTGGAACTGGCCACGGAACGCTCAGCGTCCCCATTTTGATTTCTTCCTGCCCGCCAATCCATACATCCGCGGGGCGGCGAGCCGCGCCCGGGTGGGTAGGGTGAGCCCCGGCTTCCGCTACAATTACTCATGGAGGGCATATGCAGTATCCGTACACGCTGCACGAAGACGCCTGGCTTCGTGACGGGCCGGTCTTTGCAGGCGGTCAGGTCACTGGCTACATGGTAAGCGGAATGCCTAACGGCAAGAGGGCGAGGATCGCGAACTTCGGAGCGCCCGACCTGAAGGACTGGCGCGTCATGCGGATCAACGCCGACAACACACAGACCGGCTGGATGGGCCACTACGGGAGCGTCGAAGACGCTTTGGCGGCGTTACAACAGGACTACCAATGAAGTCCATCGACATAGAGGGCGCAGTTCGCTACGAGATGACAGCGACTTGCCTGCAAATCGGCCCAGTCACGCCCGTAAAAGCAACACTTCGGTGAAGATCGAAACGTTTGTCATAATCCGAAACCTCGAATCGAATGCAGAGCGCCTCAATTTCGGCGACTTCACAATTAGCTTGGTTGGGCCTCGATTTGCGGACCTCCGGCAGCTTTTTTCATCTGGAGACATCAATGATGACGATTGGATCTTCGAGAAATCCTATGGTTCTCTCGAGGAAATCCCGACCGATATCGAAGACATTCTGCTCTTGTTCCGGCTTTATTCCGTTGGTGACATAGCATTCATCAAACTGGCGAGTAGAATACAAAGCGTCCCTGCGGTTACTCGCCCAAACCGGGTGATCAATGACCTGAACAGCCTCTGTCATCCGGCATTGAAGTTCAAGTTTGAGTCAGAGAAATGTGAATCCTGGAAAGCGTTCGCCGAAGGCATACGAAGGTGCGGGTCATGGAGTTCGGAGTGGTTCGCTGCGGCGAGACGCTTTTTCTTGTCCGGCGGAGCCAAGCCATTCAGGCCAGAACAGGACGATGTGGACCGACTGGTGGACTACGCTACGGCGCTGGAATCCACCCTGGTGCCGGAAAGGAGCTATAACGTCCGCCGGGTCAGCCACCGTGCGGCTGCACTGATCGCACCGGACGATCCTGTGCAAAAGGAGGCGATCGTCAGACTCATCAAGAGGTTTTACGAGATTCGTTCCCGCATTGTCCACGGGAGCAGACTAGGCGACGAAAACCGGCAATGGCTGTCTGGGAATTGCCGCGAACTCGAACTCCGGGTGCGACAGGTTGTTGTGACGGCGGTTCAGAAAGTCCCGCCGGGAGAAAAAGATCGGCGGGTTGCCCTGGCTGGATTGTTCGATCCAACCGACGAGGAGCGTGGGAGTTTTGCTTTTGAGAAGTTCAGGGAGATCAAGACGCCGGAGGTTCGCAAAGCGATTGCGGCCAAAATCGCAGAATTGGCGGGAGAATGAGGTAGTGTATCGCCCGGAATTGGTCGGACTGTCCCCAGCATGGGCCACATTTAGCGCCCGCACCGCGTCCACTTGGTGGTGCTGTCGGCCGCCAACTCCGGCTGGAACTGACCTGAAGCGCCGAATCTCAGTGCGTCACGTCGTGACCAGGAACGATAAGTCGGCTTGTAGCCGCTGAGTCGTCGCCAGCCGCCGACGGAAACCTTGGCTCGCTTGCCTCGTACGTCGTTTCATAAATTCGCCAACATATTTTTCAGGTGGCGAGCAAGCCCCGACACGAGTGCCGACGCGGCACGCTGAGAGCGCGGCGGTTTCGCCTGCCCAACCCCTGCATTCCTGCCGTTTTGTACCCCTCAAGAAAACACGGTCACAAAATTTGGGACAAAATTTTCTGAATGATTTCAATCACTTCCGAAATTTTCGAGCCGCGATCGCGATGCTTACCCCTTATAGGTGGAATTAGGAGAAGAAATGCATGGCGACCACCGCTCAAACCGAGGCCAACCGCCTCAATGCCCAAAAATCGACAGGCCCGCGCTCCGAAGAGGGTAAGGCCTCATCCCGTTTCAACGCCTATAAGCACGGAGCCTACGCTCGATCCCGCATCATCCCCGGAGAAGACGAAGCCGACCTGACGCGCCTCGGCGAGCGGTACTTCATCGAG